>JBEIJQ010000116.1:0-9850 GCA_040380145.1 Lewinellaceae bacterium
ACGGCCAAGCGGGCCAGACGGCTGTGGGCCTCGGAGTGGGCCTCTACGATGTGACGGTGACGGACGCCAACGGCTGTTCGGCTGTTGACACAGTGGAGGTATTCGAACCGACCAGGCTGCAACTGTCGGCCACGACGGTGGGTGCGGGCTGCCTACCTACTGGTGCAATTGACTTCTCGGTTATCGGAGGAACACTGGGTTACAGCTATGACTGGTCCAATGGGGCAAGTACTCAAGATGTTTCCGGACTTGCACCCGGCAGCTACTCGGTCACAGTATTTGATGCAAATGGTTGCACCGATTCTTTGACAGCTATCATCAACAGCCCAGCTATCACCTTGAGTATTGATTTGGCGGTCACCAATGCAACCTGTTTCAACGGAAGCAATGGAGCCATAAACTTGAGCATCTTGACCGGAAATGCACCTTATACTTTCAACTGGTCGAACGGTGCCACAACAGAAGATTTGATCAACATCACGGCGGGAACCTACTTTGTGACTGCAACCGACAATCTGGGATGCCAAGATGTCGATACCGCAGTGGTCACCCAACCCGGTGCTATCTCGGTCAGCGTAGATGCTATCACGAATACATCTTGCTTCAACTCGGCCGATGGTTCGGTGACAGTATCGGCAAACGGAGGCACGGGCCCGTATCAATTCAACATCGGTAATGGATTCCAAGCCTCCGGTACCTTCAACGGTTTGATCGCGGGAACTTATACGGTTACCGCGTCTGATGTCAATGGATGCACCGGCACCGTTTCTGCGACGGTCACCGCTCCGCTGCAATTGGTCGCTACGGTCAATTCCGTCCTGAATGTTTCCTGCTTTGGTTTCTCCAACGGACAGATCAATGTCGGTGCCACAGGGGGAACGCCCAATTACACGTTTGCACTCAACGGGGGCGTACCGCAAGGATCCGGTGTCTTTGCGCCCTTGGCTGTGGGCAACTATTCGATCGTTGTGACCGATATCCGTGGATGTACGGATACAGTTGTCGCGGCGGTTGGTCAGCCGGATCTCTTGGTCGCCTCTGTTTCTACGATCGCAGCCACTTGTGTGGCAGACGGCAGCATAACGATAACGGCTCAAGGCGGTACTCCGGTTTATTTGTTCAGTTTGCCCGGATTCGGACAAAACGGCACCGGAATTTTCGCCGATATTCCCGCGGGAACCTATGTGGCCACTGTCACGGATGCCAACAACTGTTCCGATACTGTTCAAGTGACCGTTCAAGGTCCGACATTGCCGACGGCAACCGCTGTGGTTGTTCCCGTTACCTGTTTCGGTCTCTTGGACGGTTCCATCACCGTCACCGGAAACGGAGGGAATCCCAACTACACCTACACCCTCTTGCCCAATGGTGCTCCCCAGGTATCGAACCTGTATGCGGGCCTTGCAGCAGGAGGCTACCAGATCGTGCTGACCGACGCCAACAGTTGTACAGATACGATTGCTGTCGTCGTTACCGAACCCGCAGCCCTTTCCTTGACCGCTGTGGTGGATCCCGTCAACTGTACCGGTGGCAACGACGGTGGCTTTACGGTCTCCGCGTCGGGAGGAACCCCGAATTACACTTTCGATATTGGAGGAGGAACACAAGCAAACGGCGTGTTCACCGGGCTTTCTGCCGGCAACTATGTCGTTACCGTTACCGATGCGAACGGTTGTGCCGATAGTTTGTCCATCACCGTATCCGAACCTACGGTTCTTACGCTTTCCTTCGCCGTCGATAGCGTCAATTGTTTCGGCGGATCCGACGGCTCTGTAGAAATAATCGTTTCCGGTGGTACCCCCAACTACTCTTACAGCCTCAACGGTGCCGCTCCGGTAGTATCGCCGATCTTCAATGGTCTGTCCATCGGCAACTATACCGTTGTGGTGACCGATGCCAACGGCTGCTCCGATTCGATCTCTGCAACGGTCGAACAGCCCGATCAGCTCCAACTGGCCATTGTGACCGACAGTGTGTCCTGTTTCGGTGGATTCGATGGCTTGGTCACCGTTGTGGCCAACGGCGGCCTGTTGCCCTACAACTACACACTGGCGGGTACCACTCAAGCCTCCAATGTATTCCAAAATGTATTGGTCGGGGCCTATCCGATCATCGTCACGGACGCCAACGGTTGTTCGATCGCAGATACCGCTGTTGTTGGAGGGCCCGCGCAGATCGTGTTGACCACGAGTATCCTCCCGGTATCGTGCTTCGGCAACTCCGATGGAGAAGTCGCCGTCACCGTGTCCGGAGGAACGGCTCCGTTCTCGTTCTCGCTCAACAACGGCTTCCCGCAAAACTTCGGTACTTTCACCGCACTGCCCGCTGGCAACTACACCGTCGAGGTGACCGATGCCAACGGCTGCAACGCCTTCGTGAACGCCATTGTCGCTCAACCCACGGCCATTGTTGCAACTGCTGCCACGACTGCCGCTTCCTGTTTCGGGTCGGCTGATGGTTCCATCACGGTGACAGCGTCCGGCGGCGTGGGCAATTTCACCTTCGATATCGGACAAGGTCCGCAGGCCGCCAACGTGTTCACCGGACTGCTCGCCGGCAACTACTTGGTCGTGGCAGCCGACACCTCCGGTTGCAGCATTGCCTTCAACGCAACGGTCGGACAACCGGCACAGCTCCTCGCTACGGCTCAGGTCACGAACATCACTTGCTTTGGGGCGGGAGACGGCACGGTCACTATAAACGTGACCGGCGGAACTGCGCCATACTCCTTTGACGATGGAAATGGCCCTCAGCAGTCCAATACCTTCTCGAACTTGGTGGCCGGCATCTACACGGTGACTGTCATCGACGCCAACGGCTGTTCGACGACGGCTACGGGCAATATCGTCGAACCGGCCCCGATCAGCGTCACGCTCGTTGCCACCACCAACTACAATGGCTTCCAAGTCTCCTGCGCCACCGCTGCCGACGGCGGTGCCGATGCGGTGGTGTTTGGCGGTACCCAGCCGTTTGTGTACCAATGGAGCAACGGCGCCACGGGCAGTACTTTGCTGGGATTGACCGCCGGCGAATATGTTTTGACCGTTACCGACAACAACGGTTGCACCGCTGTGGATTCTCTGACCTTGAACGCTCCGCCGTTGCTGACGGCCGTTGCCTCTGCCATCGCCTCCCCGAACTGCTTCGGTGGAACCGATGGATCCGCTACCGTGGTCGCTTCGGGCGGTCTGCAGCCGTTCACCTACCTGTGGGACAGCGGAGAAACAGCTCAAACGGCCAATAACCTTTCCTTTGGCCTCCATTATGTGACGGTGACCGATGCCAACGGATGCACGGTGGAAACCTTCACGGTCGTGCCGGTGGTTACTTTGGTAACAGTCGATCTTGAAGGGTCCCCGCTTTCCTGCTCCGGTTCCAACGACGGCACGATCTCCGCTATCGCCAACGGAGGCACTTTCCCCTACAACTACACTTGGAGCCCGGCGAACATCGATGCTTCCAACATCAACAACTTGGCTGCCGGCAACTATGTCGTCACCGTGACCGATGCCAACGGTTGTACGGCTACCGACAATATCTCGATCGGAGAACCGAATCCGCTGGTCGTCGATGTGTTAGTCACAGATGCCAACTGTTGGAACAGCCTCGATGGAACGGCCACGGCCAACGTTGTCGGCGGAACGCCCTTCGTGACCGGAGGTTACGCATACGATTGGACCAATACCCAAAATGTACAAACGGCCGTCAACCTCGACGAGGGAACCTACTTCGTTACGGTCACGGATGCCAACGGTTGCACAGCGGTGGATACGGCCATCGTAAATGCTCCGGATGAACTGGAAATCGAAGTGGCCACTACCGGCGCCGGTTGTTCGGGATCCACCGACGGCACGATCACGATCACCGGTTTCGGCGGAACGGCTCCTTATGCCACTTCGCTCGATGGAACGACATTCAACCAAGGGGTCTTTATTTACACCAACCAGTCGGCGGGCGTTTACGAAGTGTATCTCCAAGACAGCTTGGGCTGCGAAACCAGTACTACCGCGGTTGTTACTTCCTTTACCCCGATCAACGTCGAAATCAACCCCGTAGGCGTGATCCAAATGGGAACGGAAGTCCAACTCGAGGCGGAACTCCTCACGCCCACGCTCAATCCGGTGTTCACTTGGAGCCCCGATACCGCACTTTCCTGCTCGGATTGCCAAAATCCGATAGCTGCACCGGTCGAAACGACCCTGTACTCGCTTACCGTGACCGATGCCAATGGTTGTTCGGATTCCGCCACGGTTCTCGTGCGCGTGGACAAGCAACGGAATGTCTTTATTCCCACTGCGTTCACGCCCAACGGCGACGGCCTCAACGACGGCTTCCATGTGTACGGCGGCGATGGAGTGGCCCGAGTGCCCAAGATGATGGTCTTCGACCGCTGGGGCGAACAGGTCTTCGAAGCCAGTGACATCGTCCCCAACGATCCGACCCTTGGTTGGGACGGAACGTTCAAGGGCAAGATGATGAATCCGGCAGTGTTCATCTACTACATCGAAGTGGAATTCGTGGACGGAACCATCCTCGATTACAAAGGCGAAATCACATTGATCCGCTGATGCATCCCTCGGTTGTTTTACGAAATGGCCGTCCCCTTCGGGGGGCGGCCATTTTCTTTCGGATTTTATCTGAAAAATGGCCGCTTGGGCAAAAAATATTCTGAAAAATCAGTAGAATCTGGTTTTTCAGAATTTTTTTTCTAAACCCCTTTTTGCCCAAAAACAAGCATCCAAATCCCCGTCCCTTCTTTCCGGCATCCCCCAATGGCATGAACTGAACCCATAGGTTTTGCCCGGGTGAATATCAGGTGCCTGTATTTCTCTTTTGGTTATCTTTGTCCTGCGGCCCGCCCATGCCCGTTCGTTCATTTGCGATTGCACGGGATCACAAGCCGCACTTTTCCCCCCATTCAACCGATGAATTACAACACTTCCAAATCCGGTCTCCGTTTCCGGGAATATGGCCGCTACGTCGAAAACCTGATCGAAAGGGCCAAAAACGAGGACAACCACGAAAAGCGTCAGGCCATCGCCGAAACGATCGTGGACATCATGGCCCAACTCGAGCCATCCGAGGGCGATCCGGCCGTGCACCGGCTGAAACTCTGGTCACACTTGATGTATCTCGCCGGCCCCGAATTTCGCGTGCTTTGCCCAGAAGGCGTGGTGCCCTACGAAGAACAGGCCAAGCCCGAGCGGGTGGCCTATCCCCCCGGAGCTGCCAAACACCACTACTACGGCCGTTATGTCCAACAAATCCTCGACAAAGTGGCCGGATTGCCGGATTGCCCGGAGCGAGAAGAGCTGGTATCGATGATCGGTGGCTATATGAAACATGCCTACGCGACTTGGAACCGCGACAACGTCACGGATACCATTATTTCGCACGATATAGCCCGCTACACCGAAGGGCGTCTGGAAGTTACTTCCGGGGTTGATCTCGATCTGATCGTCAACCCGAACAAAAACAGCAAACAGGTCCGTGCGGTTGCTGCTCTGCAACCCGTTACCTCTCAGATAGCCACCCTCAAGAAAAAGAAAAAGAAGAAAAAGAAAAAGAAATCGGGACCTGGTGCGTTTATGGTACCGGGCAAACCCGGCGGACCGCCCTCCCGCCACTGGTAGGCTTGCGAAAATTCTCCGACCTTTTTTTTTTCCAAAAAATCCATGAGACATGCGCCCGGTATTTGTTTTGGCTATTCTGCTTTTGGTCTCCCAATGGATCAACGCACAATGTCTGAAAGGTGACTGTGTAAACGGACAGGGGATTTATGTGAACAAACTGGGCGGACGATACGAAGGTGCTTTCAAGGAAGGGAAGCGCTCCGGCATAGGTACTTATTCTGCTCCGGACAGTTCTCGTTTCATGGGCGTTTGGCTCGACAATTTGCCCCACGGGCATGGCCGTCAGATCAAAGCGGGCGATACTGTTGACGGAGTTTGGCAAAAAGGCAGCCTTGTCTCCCGTTTCGATCGACCGGATCCCAACTTTTCGTTGACCGAGGCCTATCTTATCGAGCCACATTTACAGAAACCCGAGGAAAAAGATCCGCACTGCTTGGCGGGCAATTGCATCGATGGAGACGGCGAGTATCTTTTCGACAACGGCGACCGCTACTCGGGGAGCTTTCAAGAGGGTAAAAAGCACGGAAGGGGGACCATTTACTACGGCAACGGAGATCGTTACGAGGGCGATCACGAATTTGGACTATGCAAGGGCAGGGGAACCCTATTCTATGCCAACGGCAACCGGTACGAAGGAGATTTCGAAAGGGATCTCTTCCACGGCTTAGGCTCGTTTTTTTATTCCGATTCGACGACCAATACCGGCCTTTGGAGCGAGGGCGCGTTTTTGGGCTCGATCATGGGCGATCAGGAACCTTTGTCTCCGGCCGATCCTATCAACATGCAATCTTGGGCGGTGGTGGTAGGGGTTTCCCAATATACCGCCATGCCCCCGCTGAATTATACCGACGACGATGCGCGGCTGTTGGCCGAATTTCTGCGCAGCCCGCAAGGTGGGGGGCTGGACAACGAACACATCAAGCTGCTGGTCGATTCGCAGGCCACCAAGGCCAATATCACGGCTGTTCTCGAAGAGACTTTCGGCAAGGCTGGCCCAAACGACCTGATCGTGTTTTATTTTTCTGGCCATGGGATGCCGGGAGCGTTTTTGCCGATAGACTACGACGGAAAAAACAATGTACTGTCGCACGGCGAGGTGAACAGTTATATTTTCGACAGCCCGGCAAAATTCAAACTCTGCTTGGCCGATGCCTGCCACTCCGGCAGTTATGAAAAAGTCGTCAACCGCACGCAGGCCGACCAGACTTTGAGGAAGTTCTATTCGTCGTTCGACCGCGTCCGAAAGGGTTTCGCGTTGATCCTATCTTCGCGGGGTGAGGAATATTCATTGGAGTCCAGTGGCCTCAAACAAGGTCTATTTAGCCATTTTTTGATCAAAGGGCTCGGCGGCATAGCCGATGCCGACCAAGATGAGATCATCGATGTGACCGAATTGTACGAATACTTGCAAGCAAAGGTATCGGATTTCTCTGCCGGCTTTCAAAACCCGATCATCACCGGAACCTACGATCCCAAGATGACCGTGGGCGTGGTGGAAAAGTAAACTGTGTCACGGCACGTACAGCGTATCGCGGTCAAAAGAAATGAACGTGAAAATCCCGATCCCGCCGTCCACGTTGCCGAGGATGCGACCGGGTTGCGCAAAAGGACTTCCGTTGGATTGTATGGCATCGTTGACGGTCTCGAGGAAGTCGTGGTAGGCCCGATCTATGTGGTACAGGGTTCCCACGATGGTATCGCCGCGTTCAAAGGCGGGACCGGTGCCGAAGATCACATATTCTCCGTTCAGAAAACGGGCATCATCCGGGCGAAGTCGAGTATCGGCAGACTGTCTAGGGAGGTCTTCTGTACCACCGGACGGTAAAAATTCGCCTGTGAGCCGTCGTCTTGGAATTTCATCAACAACGCAACATCCAAGGAGTCGTTCAAATAGGCGGGCTCCAGTTTGTCCAGTTGCACGGGCGGCAATATGCGCGTCGAAGCCGTGATGGTCCGCCCCTGAGGATCGGTTATGAAAAGCCTGAAATCGCTGTCGTAATCCAGCGGGCACAACGTGGTGCTGGCGTAGTTGTAGAACTTGGTGCCTTCTTCGTTGAAATACGGTAAAAAGGGAATCGGGCCGCCGGGTAGAGCGGGGGCTTCCCGGAGCGTGTCGCGAACGCCGTTGTGCTCGATCACGCAGACAGCGCCGGAAACAAACGGAAACTCGGCGAAGGAATCGAAATATCCCACCGACTCGCTCAACACCAGGCGATAGGGCCGGCCGGGTTCCAAGTAGCATTCCACGACCAGTTGCCGTTCGTGCGGGGGCAACTCGATCTGGATGTTGTTTTCAAACGATCTGCACGCGCCAAGGGCCAGCAGGAGCAGGGGGAAAAGATGTTTTTTCATTTGTTTTTCTAAAAAGAAAAATTGAAGGTGACGGTGGGCAAAATGGGGAAAAGGGAAACGACCTTGGGCACTACCCGGTCGGGCGCACCGTCGGCGTTGTCGTCCAGCAGATCATAGAAAATGAAAAATGGGTTGCGGCGATCATAGACATTGAAAATACTCAGTGTCAGATCGCTTTGGAAGCGTTTTTCCGGCTTGGACAGTTTCCAGACCATATTGAGGTCCAAACGGTGATAAGAAGGCAGGCGAAACTTGTTGCGGGCAGAATACAAAGGTGCGAGGTTGAGCTCGTAGAAAGTGCCCGTTGACAGATCGAGGTTGGGGATGCCGTTCTGGTCGAAAAAATTGAAGCGGCCCTCAGGGAGGGAAAAGGCGTTGCCGGTGTTGAACACCCAAACCGCGCTGAACGTTATCCGCTTGCTGGCCTGCCACATGAGCACGACCGAAATGTCGTGGCGGCGATCGTACCGCGGCCGGAAGGGCCGTCCGTTGTCGATGTCGGGAAATGTGCGTTCGGCCCAAGAAAGCGTGTAGCCCAACCAGCCGCTCACCTTGCCGAGCTTCTTTTCGAGGTACAGTTCGGCTCCGTAACTGCGCCCGGTCCCGAAAACGAATTCTTCGTCGAGGTTGTCGTTGGCGATCAGTTGCGCGCCGTCCCGGAAGTCGATTTGGTTGCCGAGCCATTTGTGGAAACCCTCCGCAGAAAAGAACCAGTTTTTGCCCAGCGCATAGTTTACCCCCAGCGAAACCTGATCGGAATACTGTGGCCGCACCCGGCGCGTGGACGGATACCACACGTCGGTGGGCAGGGTGGCGGCCGAGTTGGTCACCAAGTGGATGTATTGGTACATCCGCGTGTAGGAGGCTTTCAGCGAAAGATTGTCGAGCAGCGAATAACGCAAGGCCAGGCGGGGCTCCAGGCCGGCATAGAACTTCCCGTCGGAAACGAAGCCCGACAGGCGCAGGCCCGTGTTGAGGGCCAACAGGGGCGTGATGTTCCATTCGTCGTTGGCATAAGCGGCCATTTCCAAGGCCGTATATTGGTTGCCGGCCTCGAGGTCAAACTCGCCGTTGTCGCTGCCAAAGCGTAAGCTGTTGACATCGAACGTATGGTGCACGGCGTTCCAGCCGAAACGCACGTTGTGGTCGTCGTTGGGGAACCAGCCGTAGTCGTTTTTCAAGTTGAGGTCGCGGATGCCCGAGCCCAGGCTGAATTCGAAATCGCCGAACCGGCTGCCCACGTTGTATTGGTAATCGGAAAAGGTGAACGTGGTGTTGGAAAACAGTTTGGGATTGAACACATGGTTCCAACGGGCGGTCACGGTGGCGTTGCCCCAATTGAAGTTGAAACTGAAACGCTCGTCTTTGAAATCGAACACGTCGCGGCCGAAATATCCGCTCACGTACAAACGGTCATTGGGGCCCAGATCGGCGTTGAACTTGGCGTTCAGATCGTAAAAATAATAGTCGGGGATGCGGGTGCCGCCGCCTTCGGGACGCTCGTTGGCCCGATTGATGGCCGAGGTGATCAGGTCGGCATAAGTGCGCCTGCCCGAAACGATGAACGAAATCTTGTCCTTGACGATGGGGCCTTCCACGGTCAAGCGCGAAGAGATCAGCCCGACCCCGCCCGTGGCCGCCCAGTGCTTGCGGTTCCCTTCATTGAGCTGCACGTCTATCACGGACGACAGTTTTCCGCCGTACTGGGCCGGGAACCCCGCTTTGAACAATTCGACGTTTTTGACAGCGTCGTTGTTGAAAGTGGAGAAAAATCCGAACAAGTGGCTGGGGTTGTACACCGGCGCCTCGTCGAGTATGAAAAGATTCTGGTCGGGGCCGCCACCTCGCACAAAGATTCCCGAAAC
>JBEIJQ010000117.1:0-9819 GCA_040380145.1 Lewinellaceae bacterium
GCAATGACGACTGGGCTCTATGCTTATATAACAAAATATATATTAAAGCTGTTCAAAAATTTTTTGTCGAAAATGATTTTATTATAATCGATGTTATTTACATTTCCTTCAATGTTCTGTTTTGAGATGCCATTTTGTTTAATTTGGGTTTTTATTTGGGATAAAAAAACAATATGTTCTTGAAAACAAATTTTTTATAGAAAGTAAAATATTTCTAACAAAATGAATATTTTTTATTTGCCTGCTCTCGATGTCAGGGTGGATGAAAGAGTCGAGCGGTGTTGTCTTGAAATGGTTGGTTGCTGCAGTAGGGGGGAGCAGTGATCTTTTTCGGATCTTTTTTTCGAAAAAAATTTTTTGGAAAAAAAAGGGAACAAAGTCCCCCCAACTTTCATAAAAGTCTGCCAACACGAACGAGGAACAGACACCGGACCTGATGCAACCCATTTTTCAAAAAACCAAAAGCTGCTGTATGAAAAATCCAAAGAACATGCGTGTTTATTCCCGGGCGTACACGATCGAAGAGCAACACGCCCTGGAGCGGTCGTATGAAAAGGCCTATCCGATCGTGTCCTCGTTTGTGGCGACCATGGGAGGGCAATCGGCAGATGCCAAAGATCTTTTGCAGGATGCGATGATGGTGTACATCCTGCGCGACGAACAAGAAGCGGCCATGTGCGCCGCCCCGACCGTGAGTTATTTGGCCGCTGTCGCGCGGAACATCTGGTACAAAAAATGCCGCCGGGTGTCGGAGCGGTTGGTCTTTGGCAAAAAAAGGCTGCCGGAGGGCATCCAAATGCCGTCCTTGCCCGGTCAATCCGACGGCAACGAACGGATCCGGTTGTTTGATGAGGTCATCAAGTGCCTCGACGGTGACAGCCGTCAAATTTTGGTCTATTTTTACGTGGACCGCTTGGGCATGGAGGAGATTGCCCGTTTGATGGGTTATGCCAGCGCGCAAGTGGTCAAAAACAAGAAGAAAAGAGCGGTGGACGCTCTTCGCAAACTGTTTCAAAACTCCCAAACAGAGCAGTATGAACCCGTTTCAAGATCCGGAACATAAAGAAGAGGCCATAGACCGATACCTTCGGAAAGAAATGTCCTCCGAAGAAAAAGCTGCTTTTGAAAAGGCTTTGTCCGAGGATTCCGAGTTGCGGAAAGAGACCGAGTGGATGGCCTCGATCGTTCGGGGATTGGACCGTTTTCGGAAAAATCGGGAATCGGAACAGGATCCTGCCGAGTGATTTTGGCAGCAAAAAAAAGCCGCTCCCATGCATGGGAGCGGCTTTTGAGTTGGCCCAAAGAGCTGATCAGCGGATCAGGACCATATCGCCGTTGAGCGTTCTTTCCACGCCGAGGGCATCGGTGTACTTCACGAACCAGAGGTACACATCGCGGGGCTGTTCGTCGCCTTTGTAGTAGCCGTCCCAGAGCAGGGTGTTCTGTTTGACGCTGTTGAAGACCTCTTCGCCCCAGCGGTTGAAGATCACGAACTCGACGATGGTCAGGTTGCCGGCGACCAGCGGAGTGTAGAAATCGTTGGTGCCGTCGTTGTTGGGCGTGAAGGCGTTCGGCATGGCGATCTGACCTTCTTCGAAGACGGTGACGGTCACCACGTCGCTGTCGGAGCAGTTGCCCACGGAAAGCGTCACGGTGAACACGTATTCGCCGGCGATGCCTGCGGTGAACACTGTGTCGGGCGTTTGGGCGGTAAAGGTACCGGGGCCCGTCCAGAGGTAGTTGCCGTTTTGCGGCGAGGTGGCCGACAGATCCACGGTCGCGCCCAGCAGAACGGTCTGGTCTTGTCCGGCATCAACGGAGACCGAAATGCCGTTGGCCACGGTGAAGGTGTCCACGTCGGCGCAACCGTTGGCATCGGTCACGGTCACGAAGTAGGTGCCGGCGGTCAGTCCGGTGGGATTCGCACCGGTGGCGCCGCCCGTCCAAGCATAGGTGTAGGTTCCGCCGGCCGGAGTCACGGTCGTGCTGATGGAGCCGTCGTTGCCGCCGAAGCATTCCACGGGGGAGGCCGTGCCGTCGAGTGCGATGCCGCTGCTGGTGCCCACGGAGGTGCTCACGGTGGCCGTACAGCCGGCTGCGTCGGTGACGGTGACGGTGTAGGTGCCGGCGGCGAGGTTGTTGGCCGCGTTGGCATTGCCCACATTGGGCGTCCAAGCGTACGTGTAGTTGGGCGTGCCCGTGTTGACCGTCACCGTTACGGAGCCGTTGGCGGCGTTGCAGGTCGTGGAAGTGGCCGAGGCCGTTGCGGTCAGAGCGGGGCTGCCGGCAACGTTTTCGGTCAAGGTGACGGAGCAGCCGTTGGCATCGGTCACGGTCACGGAGTATTGTCCGGGAGCGAGACCGGTCACGGTGGCGCCGTTGCCCACGTTGGGCGACCAGGCGAAAGTGGGCGC
The DNA here is from genome assembly GCA_040380145.1 of Lewinellaceae bacterium. Classification (GTDB taxonomy): domain Bacteria; phylum Bacteroidota; class Bacteroidia; order Chitinophagales; family Saprospiraceae; genus JBEIJQ01. The sequence continues at coordinate 2,415 of JBEIJQ010000117.1, forward strand.
ACCCGTTCCTCCGCTCGCGGTCACGCTGAGCGAACCGTTGGATTGTCCGCATGTTGCAGCTGTCGGCGCGATGGACGCTTGCAGGGCAGTGGGCTCGTTGATCGTGAAAGTGGCCGTGGCGGAGCAGCCGGAGATTCCGCCACCGTCCAGCAGTTCTACGGAATAATTGCCGGCGCACAGACCTGAAATGCTCGTGCCGGGGCCCGATTGCAGTACGTTGCCGTTGGCGTCGAGGAAGGTCACCGTGTAGGGCGGGTTGCCTCCTGCCGGCGTTGCAGTGGCCGTACCGTTGCAGGCGCCGTTGCAATTTGCGTCCGTGGTCGAAACCGCCAAGGTGGGCAGGGACGAAACGGTGACGGTGGCTTGTGCTGTGCCCGAACAACCGTTGGCATCGGTAGCCGTGACCGTGTAGGTCGTGGTCGTGGCGGGCGAAACGGGGAGTGTGGCCGTGGTTTGACCGTTGTCCCAGACAAAATCATAAGGAGCGGTACCGCCCGTTGCGGAGCCGTTGAGCAGGACGGATTCGCCGGCACAGATGGTCGTATCGCTGCCGGCCGTAACCACTGGGTTGTCGTTGACCGTGACGGTCACTTGGGCGGTGCCCGAGCAACCGTTGGCATCGGTAACCGTGACCGTGTAGGTGGTCGTGCCGAGGGGCGTGACCGTTTGCAAGGCTCCTTGGCCGAGGCCGTTGTCCCAGTTGAAGGTGTATCCGGGGGTACCGTTGGCGGCAGCTGCCTCCAAGGTGGTCGTGCCACCTGTGCAGATGGCCGTGTTCGCACCGGCGTCGACGGTGGGCAGCGGATTGACGGTGATCGTCACAGAATCGCTGCCAAAGCAGCCGTTGGCATCCGTGGCGGTGACTGTGAAGGTTGTAGTAGCGACGGGGGAGACCGTCTGGGCTGCCCCTTGCGCGCCGTTGCTCCACGAGAAGGAGTAGGGGGCTTGGCCGCCGTTGGCGGTGGCCGTGATCACGGCGCTGTTGCCAAAGCAGAGGGCTGCGTTCGGTCCGGCATCCACGACCGGGGCGGCGTTGATGGCCACGTTGGTGGCGGCGGTGGCGGTACAGCCGAGGGTGTCGGTGGCAGTGACCGTGTAGGTGCCGGATTGTGCGACGGTTGCGTTCGAGAGCGTTTGGGCGGCTCCGTTGGCCGCGTAGCCGCCGGGTCCGGACCAAGCGTAGGAATCGCCGCCGGTGGCGCCGAGGTTGATCGTTCCGCCGGCACAAACGGGACCATCGTTGGAAGCGGTGGCCACGGGGCTGGAGACCGTCACGACCACGGTGTCCGTGACCGTACAGGTGGGCGAGAACACCAGATCGTCGAGCGCGAAGTCGTTGCCGGAGGCCTGCGTGTTGATGTTTGTGATACAGATCTGCGCCGTGGTGCTCGCACCGGAGTTCCAAGTGGCGAAGAACTGCTGCCAGTTGCACACCGTTCCGGAGGCGTTGAGGATTTGTCCCAGTGGCGTTCCGTTGATCTCAAAGCGCAGGTCGGCGGGGTTGGTCGGTTCAACAGCGGCCAGCCATGCCGAAAAGGCATAGTCGGTGTTGGGGGTCACATTGATGCTTTGGCACCAAATGTTTTCTCCAAGGACATTGGATCCGTTTACCACCAGCATGTTGCCCGTACCGGTCGTATGGTCGGCACAGTTGGCGAAGTTGGTGTGGACGTTCAGCGGAGAAGTCGCCACTTCGTACGTGCCTTCAGCCGACAATGGTCCGAACGGCCCGCCGAAACCGACGACGTAATCGCTGGTGAAACCGGTGAGGCCTTGCGAGAAGTCGCCGTTGTTGATCAAGTTGCCGCCCTGTTGGATGGCCGTGACCACGTAGGTGGTGGTGACGGTGGGCGTGGCGACCGGATTGGGAACGTTGGGGTCGTTGAGCGAACCGGCGGGGCTCCAGGTCACGTCGAGCAGGTTGGTGCCCGTGACGTTGAGCTGTACCGATGCGCCCGCGCAAATGGTCGTGTCGTTGCTGGCCGACAGTTGGAGCACCGAGATTTCGACAGCATCTGATCCCGTGCATCCATTGGCGTCCGTCACGGTGACGGAATACACCGTATTGACCGTCGGGGAGACGGTTTGCACCGCTCCTTGTCCGAGCCCGTTGTCCCAATCGAAAGTGTAGGGCGACTGGCCGCCCGTGGCAGTGGCGTTGAGCGCGGTCGTTTGTCCGAGGTTGCACAGCACCCCGTCGCCACCGGCATTGGCCGTGGGCAGGCCGAAGACGGTAACGGTCTCACAGGCGCTGGCCGTACAGCCGTTGGCATCGGTCACGGTCACGCACAGGGTGGATCCGGTAGAAACGGTGATGTTGGCGGTATTGGCCCCGTTGCTCCAAGAGAACGAGACTCCGCCCGTTGCGGTCAAATCCACGCTGCCGCCGCTGCAGAAGCTCAGTGTGTCGCTTGCGGTGATCGTGGCGGTCGGCAAGATGAAGGCGGATACGATACGGGACAGGCTGTCCGTACATCCGTTTCCATCGACAACGGTCACGGCATAGGTGCCGGCCGACAGTCCGGAGATGTCTTCCGTGGTTTCGCCGTTGGACCAGTTGAAAGAGTAGGGGGCAGTCGCTCCTACGATCGCAAGATCTATGGAGCCCGTACCTCCGCAGCCGCCGTCGGTTACGGCAGCGCTCAATTGAAGCGAGGTAGGCTCGTCGATGCCGGCGTTGGCAGTGGTCGTGCAACCGTTGTCGTCGGTCACCGTGACCGTGTAGTTGCCGGCGGCCAAGAAGCTAGCCGTGTCGGAGGCCTGTCCGTCGCTCCAAAGGAAAATATATGGAAGGGTACCGCCGGAGGCGGTCGCGACAGCGTTGCCGGTGGCCGATCCGAAGCAAATGGCATCGGTAATGGCAGTCGTCACGGTCAGTTCGGCAGGTTCGCCGATGGTGGCTGATCCGGACGTCGAACAGCCGTTGTCGTCCGTTACGGTCACCGAGTAGGTTCCGGCGGCCACGGCAGTCAGATCTTCATCGGAGGTACCGTTCGACCAAGCGAAGGTGTACACGCCGCTGCCCGTGAGAACTGTCAGGTCGATACCGCCCGTCGAGGCTCCGAAACAGCGGGCGTCGGCGGAATCCAACTGCAGGGTCAAGGCATCGAATTCCGTCACGCCGATATTGGCAGAAGCGGTGCAGCCGTTGGCATCCGTCACGGTCAGTCCAATGTTCCCAGTAGCTGAAATAACGCTGACGGAATTGGTGCCGCCGGTGCTCCACAAGAAAGAGATCCCGCCGGAACCGGTCAACGAAACGCTGCCGCCGAAACAGAAGGCAGTAGGTCCGTTCGGTGCGATGCCGGCCGTGGGCGCGGGGAATACGGTCACGCTATCGCTCAAAGTGGCTTGGCATCCGTTGGCATCTGTGACCGTCACATCGTAGGTGCCCTGGGCAAGACCGCTCAGATCGCCGTCGGTAGCGCCGTTCGACCACAAGAAGCTGTATCCGGGCGTTCCTCCCGTGGCGGTCAGATCAATGGACCCTGTGCCTCCACAACCTCCGTCGGTGGCCGATGAAGACACTTCCAAAAGGGTGGGTTCAAAAATGGAAACGCTGGCAGTGGCCGAACAGGCAAAAGCGTCGGTAACCGTGAGTTCGTACACTCCGGGGATGAGGTTGGTGGCGTCGAAGCTCAATTGGCCGTCGCTCCACTGGTAGTCATATGGCGGCGTTCCGCCGTTGACCGTGGCTGTTGCAGATCCATCGGCTCCGCCGAAACAGGAAACGGAGTCGGTCGAAACCGATGGTATTACTTCCGAGAATTCCGTGATCTGCAAAGTGGCGGAAGCGGTGCATCCATCGGCATCTGTCACGGTTACGCTTGCCAAAAGGGTGGCATCCACCAGCACAGCCTGCGTCGTTTCGCCCGTGCTCCAAGCAAAGAACAGTCCGCCGTCGGCCAAGAGAGTGACATCTTCGCCGAAGCAGAATTCGGTGTTGCCGATCGGAAGGATCTGCGCCGTGGCAGCGGGAGTTCCCGTCACATTCACACAGGCCGATGCAGTACAGTTGTTCGGATCGGTCATGGTCACGCAGTAATTGCCAGGGGCAAGGCCCGAAACAGTGGCCGTGGTGGCTCCGTTGCTCCATTGATATGAATAAGTCAAGGAAGCGGGGTTGTTGTACGAACCGATCGGCATCGGCTGTACCGCCGTTGCATTGGTCTGGGTGCCAACGGTGAACGCGTTCAGTCGGGTAGCCCAATTTCCGGGCACAAAAGCGTTCCCGTCCGGCCCGGTAGAAGTGGTGCGATATGCCCATCCGTTCGTATAACGCCAAGTTTGAGTGGCGGCATTGGCATAAGTCGGATTGCCGAATACATCTATGATCTGTCCGTTTTGGTACAGTACGATGGCATCGTCGCCGTTGATGTTCGCGGCAAAAGGCTGAACATACGTCGGGGCGAATCCGAAGAAATTTTGGAACTGCGGCGAATCGCTGGCGATCCAGATCCGTTGGCCCGCGCTGGCGGCTATTGCCGGGAAACTGAATTCCGGGCCTACGGCGCCACCTCCGTTGTTGGCCGATTCGATCCCGAAAATGCTGAGATCGGGAATATTTTGCAGCACGAACAGTTCAAATCCCTTGGGGAGGCCACCCGTCAGTGGGCCATCGACGATACCCGTAATGACCAGCGGGGCCTGTATATTTCCGATCGTTGCGGTGACCGAACCGTTCGACAGTCCGCAAGTGGCCGGAGTCGCCGTCAGTGCGGGCGAGAAGCCGGGCAGTACTGTGACCACCGTGCTGTCGGTACCCGAACAACCGTTGGCGTCCAGTACCGTGACCGAGAAAGTCGTAGTTGCAACCGGTGCGACTGTTTGCGATGCCGTTCCGGTGCCGTTGTCCCAAACAAAGGTGAAGGGCGCCGTTCCGCCGGCGGTGACCGATGCTGTCAAAGTGGTCGAGCCTCCGGCGCAAATGGATACCGAGGTTCCGGCTTCCACCTGTGGAAGTGCTGCGGAGGTGATCGTCAGGGTCGCTATATCGCAGCATCCCGTACCGTCGCAGATCTGGTAGGTCAGAGTGGTGCTGCCGGAGAAACCGGGTGACGGGGCAAATTCGATGCCTGCACCCACAACCGTGGCGGTGCCATCGGTGAAGGGAGGCGGCACGACGATGGAAAGCGTCGACAGATCGATGGGGTTTGTACCAGGCGTGTCATTGGTCAGCACGGGCGCCGAAACACTCGCGGCGGCGGCACAGAAAACGACTTGATCGTTGGCGGCTGTGGGCGGCGTACCGTTGTTGATTTCCCGCAGCGTGATGTCATCGATGGCCAAGTCGAAACCGACCGCTCCGAAGTTGGCGTTGTTGATGCACATTGTCACCGAAGCATTCGCCCCTGAGTTGAAACCGATACCGTAAAACTGCCAGGTTTCGTTTTCGGGCAGCGCCGGCGTATTGCCCAACTGTTGGCCGTTGGCCGTGAATTCGAACACGGGAAGGGGCAGGGCCGGGGGGGCAGCGGGCAGCGGGTTGATGAAGTAGGCTCCGAAGCAGTAATCGCGGTTGGGGGTCACGTTGATCGTTTGGCACCAAATGTTGTTGTTGCCCGCCCCCACGTTGCCGGCGGGGAAGTCCACGATCATCATGTTGCCGTTGCCGGAGGTGTGGTCTCCGATGTTGTTCGACCAATCGGGATTGCAAGGGTTCGGGGAGGTCTGAACGGAGAAATCGTACTGGCACAGAATCCCGGTGCCGGCGTTGAAGCAGATCGTTCCCGGACAAGTGCTGTAGTCGTAATCGCTGGTGAAAAACTGGAAAGGGGTTGCCGCGTTGAAGTTCTCGAAACTGCCGTCGGCAACCAAGTTGGGCCCCCAGCAGCCGCCGCCGATGTTGCACGGCACCGGAGAAGTACAAGTGCCGGTGCCCGTGACCGGTACATTGGGGCAAAGCCCGCCGTCGCCCACGCTGAAGTTGTAGGAAGTGCCGGTATTGATCGAGGTGCTCAAAAATGTCGCTCCGGCGATCGGGTTGCCGTTCACGAGATAGGTTCCATCGCCACCGGAAATCTGGAATGCCACCGTATAGGTCGCCCCGCCCAAAGCACAGATCTCTTGGATATTGGACACCGTGACCGGCTGCGAAACCGTCAAAGTGCGGCTGCCCGTGCCCGTGCATCCCGAAGCGTCAGTCACCGTGACCGTGTAGGTTCCGGCCGTGGTGGCGGTCACCGTTTGTCCGGATGCTGCTCCGGCAGGAGTCGTCCACGCATAAGCGGCCGCGCCGGCCGGCGATGCTGTGAAGTCGTTCGGCGTCCCGGCACAAATCGCTTGGGTGCCGGAAATACCGACCGTGGGGTTGGACAGTTGCGTCACCGAAACGGATGTGGATCCGGTGCAACCGTTGGCGTCCGTGACCGTGACGCTGTAGCTGCCGGCAACGGTAGCCGTGACCGTCGCTCCGGATGCCGCGCCAGAGGGCGTCGTCCAAGCGTAGGTCTGCATTCCGGCCGGAGTGGCGGCCAGAACGGTGGAGGCTCCCGCACAGAAGGACAGGGTACCCGAAATACCCGCCGTGGGCAACGGGTTCACCGTCAGCACAAAACTTGCGGTTTCCGTACAACCGTTGGCATCGGTGGCAGTCAGCGAATAAGTGCCCGCTTGGTTGGCGGTGATAGGGGAACCATTATTGAGTCCACCGGGCGTTGACCAGTTGTAGGCGGTAAAGCCGGCCGAGGCTGTCAGCGTCGTGTTGGTACCGCTGCAGATGGAGGCATTGCCGGAGATGGACAAAGCGGGAGGCGTATTGAGCAACACAGTGGCGGTGGCGGTGGCGGTACAACCGTCGGCATTGGTGGCCGTCACGGTATAGGCCCCGGCTTGATCGGCCGTTGCCGTGGCACCAGTTGTTGCTCCCGATGGGGTCGTCCAAGCAAAGTTGGCGCCCGCAGGAACGCTGGCCGCTGTCAGTACCGATGTTTCGCCCGGGCACAGGGCAAGATCGCCAGTAATGCCCACCGAGACAGAACTGGACGAAACCACCGCTGAGGCAGTGCCGCTGCAGCCGCTGGCATCGGTCACGCTGACCGAGTATGTGCCGGCGGTGGAGGCGGAAATGCTTTCACCGGTGTTGAGTCCGCCCGGAGTATTCCAGTTGTAAGAGGCGGCACCGGCAGGTGTCGCGGTCAGCGTCGTAGAGGCGCCCGTGCAGATCACAAGGTTGCCGGTGATGCCGACGGTCAAGCCCGGAGCGATGCTGATGGCGAATGTGGCAGTCGCCGAACAGCCGGCGGCGTCGGTGGCCGTCAGGTTGTAGGTACCGGCTTGGTTGGCCGTGATGGGATTGCCCGTGTTCAGGCCGCCGGGCGTTGACCAGTTGTAGGTCGCGAATCCAGCGGTGGCGGTCAAGGTCGTGCTCGAACCTGCGCAGATCGTAGCGCTGCCGGAAATGGAC
>JBEIJQ010000118.1:0-9782 GCA_040380145.1 Lewinellaceae bacterium
CGGGATTTTCTCGAAGGCCAGCTGGGCCGTAAGAATTTCTTACAAGTCGTTCTTCGATTTTTGAGGGTGTCTTGTGCGTGTTTCAACCTGTATTTCAAGTTTTTGCAATCAGGATTTTCTAATGGCCGCCATTAGAAATTTTTCCTAATGACAATTTTGGGATAAAAAATAACATTTTACGGAAATGAAACGGACTCTGCGTTTTCGAAAGATCAAGGAGACCCAAATGAGAATGACCGGTAGAGCACAGTCCAGCCCAGGCCTCCCCCCTCGCCCCAGCCGCTTTTTTTTGCGAAAAATCAGAGCGATATTTGCACCGTGACAAGACCATGAAGAACGGTAGGTGGCTTGAAGGCAGCGGTCTTGGATACCGCCACTCCCGAAAAGACACTTGGGTCATGAACCCACTACCCCATCTTTTTGGTTTCTTGAATATGTTCCTGAAATCCATAAACTTCCTCTCTCCCAACCATCAACCCTAACATTTTGCCGATCTACATCTTCTTCTTCTCGCACTGGTTTGCGTCGCTGTTTGCCCAGACGGTCTTCCACCACCGCTATGCCTCGCACAAAATGTTCACCACCGGAAAGGTGACGGAACGCGTGCTGCACTTTCTGGCTTATGTGGCCCAAGGATCTTCCTATTTGGTGCCGCGCGCCTATGCCATCATGCACAGGATGCACCACACCTATTCCGACACGGAAAAGGATCCCCACTCGCCCAGTTTTTTTCGGGATGTGTTCACGATGATGAGCCACACGGCCAAGATCTACAACCAGATCACCTACGAAAAACTGAAAATTTCCCCGAAATTTTTGGGCAACTACCCCACTTGGAACTGGCTCGACCGTTTCGGCAGCTCCTGGGTGTCGCGCCTCGGCTGGGGAGTCGGCTACACGGTCTTCTACCTGTACTTCGCCACGGAGTGGTGGATGTACTTGCTGTTGCCCATCCACTATCTGATGGGACCCTTTCACGGGGCCGTGGTCAACTGGTGCGGCCACAAATACGGATATAGGAACTACAACAGCGAGGACCACTCCCGCAATACCCTGCCCTTCGATTTTTTGATGCTGGGCGAACTGTTCCAAAACAATCACCACCACCACCCCAACAGCCCCAACTTCGCCAAACGCCGCTGGGAGTTCGATCCCGTTTATCCGTTGTTGCGCGCGATGCACTGGGCCAAATTGATCAAACTGCGCAAACCCGACCAGTAAACCATGGAATGGCTCGAGCATTACTGGAAAGTGGCCCAGAATGTAGGCACGCGCTATTACCTCGTGGCCGGCATCGGTTTCTTCCTGTTTTATGTGCTGCTCCGCCGTTGGGTGGAGCCGCACAAGATCCAGTCCAAGTTCCCCGGCTGGAAGGATTACGCCCGTGAAATCCTGTTTTCCAGCCTGACCATCCTGATTTTCGCCTTCGTGCCGTCGTTCTTGGTCTTCAGCGATTGGGGACGGGAATACAATACCCTGTACAAGGAAATCTCCGACCGGGGCATGGTTTACTACTTCGGTCTGTTTCCGATCCTGTTTTTCATCCACGACGCCTATTTCTATTGGGCGCACCGGATGATGCACCACCCCCGATTGTATCGCCACGTGCACCTGGTGCACCATCGGTCCACCAACCCATCGCCGTGGGCCGCATACGCCTTTCACCCGCTGGAAGCGGTGGTAGAAGTCGGGATCTTCGCGGTTTTTCTTCTCTTCATCCCGGTGCACATCACGCACATCCTGCTTTTTTTCCTGATGTCCATCGTGTACAATGTGTACGGGCATCTGGGCTGGGAACTCTACCCGAAAGGATTCCACAAAACCTGGATAGGACGCTGGGTGAACACCTCGGTGTGCCACAACCAACACCACCGCTTTTTCAACGGCAACTACGGACTGTATTTCCTGTTTTGGGACCGCTGGATGGGCACCCTGCGCGAGGATTATGCTGCCGCTTACGAGGAAGTTTCGTCGCGGAGGTGAATTTTGACATTGACATGGGACTTTTTTGGAAAAAAATGCTTGGGACAAAATAGAGAAATGGGCGAATCCTTTTAAAAATAAATTTATAAAAAACTAATTTTCAAATAAATACCAATAATAAAATGTCTTTCAAAATATATACCAAAACTGGCGACAAAGGGGAAACTTCCCTGTTCGGCGGGGCCCGGGTAGCGAAATCCCACGCACGCATCGAAGCATACGGCACCGTGGACGAACTGAACTCCCACCTCGGCCTCGTGCGCGACTGCGTACCCGCCGATCTTCCCGGGGCCCGGCAACTGCTCAAGGACATCCAAGACCGCCTGTTCGTGATCGGGGCCATCTTGGCAAGCGATCCCGCCAAGCAGATGAGCGTGCCCGATGTGCTGGAAAGCGATGTGGAGGTGCTCGAAAGGGCCATGGACGCGATGGATGCCGAACTGCCCGCGCTGAAAAACTTCATCCTGCCGGGCGGCCACCCGACCGTCTCGCATTGCCATGTGGCGCGCTGCGTGTGCCGCCGCACCGAACGCTTGGTGGTGGCCCTCCACCACGAGGAACCGGTGCCCGAGATCGTCGTCCGCTACCTCAACCGCCTGTCGGATTACCTGTTCGTGCTGGCCCGCAAACTCTCGCAACACCTCGGAGCCGAGGAAATCACCTGGACCACCCGAAACGCTTGATTTCCCAGCCTTGCGCCGACGGATCGCTTTTTCGCTGCTGCTGTGCCTGTGCCTGCCCATCGCCGGCACATGGACGATGCTGCACCTGCAGCGCCGCGCCGTCCGCCACGCCGTCAAAAAGCAATTGATCGCGGGGGTCGAGAAAACCGAACTCACCTTGCTGACCTTCCGGATGCCGCAGGATGCCCACCGCTTGGAATGGGAAGAAGAGGGGGAATTTGCTTTCGAAGGGCAGATGTACGATGTGGTCGAGCAGCACACGGTCGGCGATTCGGTGTTCTATCGGTGCTGGGCCGACAATGAGGAAACGGTGCTGTATCGGCGCTTCGAGGAACTGTTCGCACAGGTCTGGCCGGACGCCCCCCAACCCAACAAGACCAAGGAGCAGATACTGGAATTTTGGAAAAAAATGTTCGGGCCGCCCTTCGCGGGCCTCGCCGCTTCGAGCCCTTTGCCGGAGCCCCGGCGCTCACCGGCAAAGATCCGCCAAACCGGCCCGAACGGCGCTGAAACGGCGCAGCCAATCTCACCTCCCCCGGAAAAAATCGGTTAAAAGTTTGTTTTCCACGGTTTTATTGAAAAAACCGTGACACTCCCTTGTCCGTGGCCCAGTCGTCGGACAAGGGCTGAACGCGCAACCTATTTTTTCCCTTTTTTCCAATAAAATGCTCAAAAAAATACTCGCCTGCCTCTTTTGGGCGGGCGGCCTCTCGGTGTTGACGGCCCAAACGCCCCGTGACAGCACCGAAGAGGCTCTCCAACAAGTGGTGGTCACAGCCACGCGCTGGGAGCAGTCGCGGGGCATCCTGCCCTTTCGGGTGTCCAAGATCACCAAACGGACGGCGCAGCTACAAAATCCCCAGACTGCGGCGGATCTGCTCGGACTGAGCGGGGAGGTGTTCATCCAAAAAAGCCAACAGGGCGGCGGAAGCCCCATGTTCCGGGGCTTCGGCACCAACCGGCTGTTTTATGCCGTGGACGGTGTGCGGATGAATACCGCCATTTTCCGTTCGGGCAATTTGCAGAACGTGATCTCCCTCGATCCTTTCGCGATCCAAGCAGCCGAAGTGCTGTTCGGCCCCGGCTCCGTCATGTACGGCAGCGACGCGATCGGCGGGGTAATGGGCTTCCAGACGCTGACGCCCGATCTGTCGGCCGACGGCAAGCCTTCCGTACTGGCCAACGCCGCCGCCCGATACTCTTCGGCCAACAACGAAATGACGGGGCATTTCGACGTCCAGGTCGGCACGCGGAAATGGGCTTTTTTGACCAGTTTCAGCCATCACCGTTTCGGCGACCTGCGCCAGGGCCGCCATGGCCCAGACGATTACCTGCGTAAATTTTACGTGGAGCGCATCGGGGACCTGGATGTGGTGCTGGCCAATCCCGATCCGTTGGTGCAGACCAGTTCGGGCTACAACCAACTGAACCTGATGCAAAAAATCCGTTTTGCCCCCGATCGGGCGTGGAATTTTCAATATGCTTTCCACTATTCGGCCACTTCGGACTATGCGCGGTACGATCGGCTGCTGCGGCTCATGCCGGACGGCACGCCCCGCAGCGCTGAATGGCGCTACGGGCCCCAGATCTGGACGATGAACCTGTTGGAGGCCGACCACACAGCAGAAAAAGGGTTTTACGACCGGATGTCGCTGCGGGCCGCGCACCAGTTTTTCGAAGAAAGCCGCATAGATCGCCATTTCAACGACAACCAGCGTCGGACACGCATCGAAAAAGTCGTTGCCTACTCGTTCAACGCCGATTTCCAAAAATCCTTCGGCGACCGCCACCGACTGTTCTACGGCCTGGAAGCCGTGGTCAACGACGTGCGCTCCCTGGGCACGGACGAGGACATCGCCACGGGGGTTTCCGTTCCGGGGCCCTCGCGCTATCCTTCCTCCACCTGGACTTCGCTGGCGGCATATCTGAGCTACCAGTGGCAGTTATCGGAACGCCTTTCGCTGTTCGCCGGATTGCGCTACGGTTATTTTTCGCAGGGCAACCGCTTCGACACCACCTTTTACCCGTTTCCCTATACGGAATCCAAGTTGCGCAACGGTGCTCCGACGGGCGGTTTGGGGCTGGTCTATCGCCCGGGCGGATCCTGGTCGCTGAGCGCCAACCTGTCCACGGGCTTCCGCGCCCCGAACGTGGACGATGCGGGAAAGGTGTTCGACTCCGGTACGGGCAACGTGGTCGTTCCCAACACCGGACTGCGGGCGGAGTACGCCTACAACGGCGAGGCGGGTGTCACCAAATCCTTTGGCAAGTGGGTACGGGTCAGCTTCTCGGGATATTTGACCCGTTTGCAGGACGCCATAGCGGTGGCCCCGTTCCAGTTCAACGGCCAAGACAGCATTTTCTACGATGGGGAACGGAGCCGCGTCTTGGCCAATCAGAACAACTCGCACGCACTGGTGTTCGGCTTTCAAACCTCGTTGGAATGTGACTTTGGTCACGGGCTGCGATGGGTCTCGCACCTCAACCTGCAGGAAGGCGAACAGGTGCAGCCCGACGGATCCACCACTCCCCTGCCCCACCGCATGCCCTTTTTCGGTAGCACGCATCTGTTGTTCGTTCGCGAAAAATTCCGACTGGACGCATTCGCTCAGTTCTGCGCCCGTGCAAACGTCAACGATCTTCCCATGGACGACCTTGCGCCCTATTTGTACGCCAAGGACGAAAACGGCAACCCCTATTCGCCCGCGTGGTACACCCTCAACCTCAAAGTTTCGTACGAGGTCGGTCCGATGCTGATGCTGAGCGGGGGCGTCGAAAACCTGCTGGATCTTCGGTACCGCCCCATGCGGTCGGGGATTTCCGCTCCGGGGCGCAACTTCGTGATGGCCGTCCACGGACGTTTCGGCGGAAAGGCCAAGGATTGAGAAAGGACGAGCATTTTCCCAAAAAGCAAAAAGCCATCCCGTTGGACGGGATGGCTTTTTTTGTGGCCCACGGGCGGAAAAACCGCCGGACAGGGGCTTATTCGGCGGATTCGACGGGCGCGTCCTCGGACACGACCTCGAAGTTCACCACCGCTTTGACCTGCTTGCTGAGATCCACATTGGCCGTGTAGGCGCCCAACATCTTGACCTCTTCGGGGAGCGAGATCTTGCGGCGCTCGATCTCGATGCCGAAAGCATCGCGGATGGCGGCGAGGATCTGGACACTGGTGACCGAACCGAAGATCTTGCCGCTGGTGCCCGATTTCGTCTTGATCGTGAGCGTCTTGCTCTGGAGCTGGTTGGCGATGGCCTGGAATTCCCCGAGCATGCGGGCCTCGCGGGACTCGACAGCCGACAGGCGGCTTTGGAGAGCGTTGCGGTTGGCAGGGCTGGCCACAGAGGCCAATCCGCGGGGGATCAGGAAGTTGCGGGCGTAGCCCGGTTTTACGGTGACGATGGAGTCGGCGTGGCCAAGGTTCTCCACATCTTTGAGCAGAATGATTTCCATGATAGGGTCCTCCTTATTTTAACAGGTCGGTGACGTAAGGGAGCAGGGCCATGTAGCGGGCGCGCTTGATGGCGCTGGCCACTTTGCGCTGGTATTTCAGCGAGTTGCCGCTCAGACGGCGGGGCAGGATTTTGCCCTGTTCGTTGAGAAAGCTGACCAAAAAGTCCGTGTCCTTGTAATCCACGTACTTGATGCCGAACTTGCGGAAACGGCAGTACTTTTTGCGCTTCATGCCGATCTTGGGATTCGACAGAAACTTGATATCCTCTCTGGATGCCATATATCAGATGATTTGGGGAAATGAAGGGAATTGAGAAAATTCGGGATCGTTCACTCGGCGGCGGGAGCGGCAGGAGCAGCGGATTCTACGGCCTCGGTGGGCGCTTCGTCCGTTTTCTTTTTCTTGCCGATCAGCCCGGCACGACGGTCCTTGTTGTACTGGACAGCGTACTTGTCCAAGCTCAACGTCAGGTAGCGCATGATGCGCTCGTCGCGGTTGAAGGCGATCTCGATTTTCTTGATGAAGTCGCCGCTGGGGGCACTGACCTCCACAAAGAAATAGGCTCCGTTGGAGCGCTTGTTGATGGGGTAGGCCAATTGGCGCATGCCCCCGTCCTGCAAGTGCACGATCTCGCAGCCTTCGGCCTTGAGTTGGGTGACGTACAGGTCTGCTGTCGCTTTGATTTCATCGCCCGACAGCACTGGATCAACGATGAAAGCGATTTCGTAATGTCTCATATCAGAGAAACGAAAAGGGTTGGGTAAAAAAAATTGGTTGAGTCGCCTCTTTCAAAGGCGGGTGCAAAAGTAGTCTTTTTTGGTGAAAAACAAAATTTTTTCCCAAAAAATCAACACGTTCAGAACTCCGAGGTGAAATGGAAGGTGATGCCAGGGTAATCGGTCTGCGCCGTCCGGAGCATCCAAGCGGTTTCGGCCAAATAAACATCGCGGCCGTGCTTGTCCACCGCCATGTTGCGCTGCTTCTTGCGGCGGAACTCGTCGAGCACCGCGGCATCGTCGCAGACGATCCAACAGGCCTTGTACAACGGCAGTGGCTCGTAGCGGCAGGCGGCGCCGTATTCGTGCTCCAATCGGTACTGCAGCACATCGAACTGGAGCTGGCCCACCGTGCCGATGATGCGGCGGCCCGTGTCGGACTTGGTGTACAGCTGCGCCACGCCCTCGTCCATCAGTTGCTCGACGCCCTTGGCGAACTGCTTGGACTTGAGCGGATTGGCGTTTTCGATGTATTGGAACAGTTCGGGCGAAAAACTGGGGATGCCCGTGAAATGGAGCTTTTCGCCCTCGGTGAGCGTGTCGCCGATCTTGAAGTTGCCGGCGTCGTACAGGCCCACGATATCGCCCGGAAAAGCCTCGTCCACGACCGATTTTTTCTCGGCCATGAAAGAGGTGGGATTGGAAAATTTCAGCTGCTTCTCTTGCCGGACATGCAGGTAGTTGGCGCCGCGCTCGAAGCGTCCCGAACAGATGCGCAGGAAGGCGATCCGGTCGCGGTGCTTGGGGTCCATGTTGGCGTGGATCTTGAACACGAAGCCCGTGAACTTGGATTCCTCGGGGCGCACGGTGCGCTCTTGGGCCGCAGCGGGCCGCGGCGCGGGTGCAATGTCGGAAAAACAGTCGAGCAGCTCCCGCACGCCGAAGTTGTTGACCGCCGAGCCGTAAAAGACCGGCGAGAGCTCTCCCTTGAGGTAGGCCTCCCGATCAAAGGCGGGATAGACCGAGGTGAGCATTTCGATTTCCGAACGGAGGGTATCGGCGAAATCCCGGCCCACATGCCGGTCGAGAGCGGCGTCCGACAGATCGTTGATCTCGATGCTGCTCTCGATATCCTGCTTCCCGTGGGGGTCGAACAGCACCAGCCGCTTTTCGTACAGACTGTACACGCCTTTGAACTCGGTACCCATGCCCACCGGCCAGGTGAGCGGGGTCACGCGGAGGCCGAGTTTGCCCTCCAATTCGTCGAGCAGGTCGAAGGCATCTTTGCCGACGCGGTCCATTTTGTTGACGAACACGATGATCGGCGTGTCGCGCATGCGGCAGACCTCCACGAGTTTTTCGGTCTGTTCTTCGACGCCCTTGGCCACGTCCACCACCACGATCACGCTGTCAACCGCCGTGAGGGTGCGGTAGGTGTCCTCGGCGAAATCTTTGTGGCCGGGCGTGTCGAGGATGTTGATCTTGAGATTTTTGTATTCAAAGCCCATCACAGCGGTGGCCACCGAGATGCCCCGCTGTTTTTCGATCTCCATGAAATCGGAGGTGGCGGTTTTTTTGATCTTGTTGGACTTGACCGCTCCCGCCACTTGGATCGCGCCCCCGAAGAGCAGGAGCTTTTCGGTGAGGGTGGTCTTGCCGGCGTCCGGGTGGGCGATGACGGCGAAGGTTCGGCGGCGAGCTATCTCGATCTGAGCGGATGACATGGTGCGGGTTGTTTCAGGGGCGCAAAAATAACCCGTTTGGACGATTCGGACGGCGAAACGCTTCAAAAAGGTTCCGAAGTGGGGCGTTCAGGGTAAGATTGCTTCGTGCCATACTCCTCCTTCGGAAAAAGACGGCCCGATTTAAAATAAATTAGACATCCGCAGGTAATATTCCTCCTAATTTTAACAGAGGCAAAATAAAAAAATAAATTTACAAATTTAATTTACAGTTTTTTAAATAAATATTTCCCCCCCAAAAAAAAAATTGTTTCGAATTTTATTTTCAAAAAAAATATCTTTGTGCAAAGAACACTCGACACCCGTGGAGTCCAGAAACCACAAAAAAAAACGGGGCGAAATCCGAAAGCCTTACGAGTAGGGAACCAACACCTTTTTTTATGGCACTTGTACTTGTTATTTATCTGGCCATTGTGGTCTTGATCATCGCCTCTATGTGGACGATTTTCACAAAAGCAGGCAAACCGGGCTGGGCCGCTATCGTGCCCATTTACAACTTCATCGTATTGCTGGAAATCGCAGGCAAACCGATGTGGTGGTTCATTCTGATGTTGATTCCGATCGTCAATATTATCATTGGGGTCATGACCTGGCACAATGTCGCCCGTGCTTTCGGCAAGGATGTCGGTTATACTCTCGGCCTGATCTTCCTTCCTTTTATCTTCTTGCCGATGTTGGCCTTCGGTGATGCCGAATACGTCGGTCCCCAATCCTGATCAATTCTGGACCGATCCGTTTGATTTTGATCGGCTCAGAAACCACAAAAAAAAAACCGGCGCCCATAAAGCGTCGGTTTTTTTGTGTCCTTGACTAGAGCAGAGGCTTATGGACGGACGCTCCGGCTCCCTATCTTTGCTCTCCTTTCACACCGCCAGATGGATTTCATCACCGCCGCATTGTTGGGCACGGCGCGCCAAGCCCCCCGCGGGGAATTGGCCGAAGAGCTGCGCCGCCACGGAATTCCGCCACCGGAGTCTCCCGAACAGCTGCTGCTGGCCGGTGCGGCGCTTTCGTCGCGCATTTCCCGGGGCGGGTTCCGTCCGGGCCGTTTGCCCGGCCAACAGCCAGGGACCGCCGAAACGGACGATCGGCCCTCGTTCGGCCCGGAAGCGGCCGATGCCCTGCGGCAGATGTTGTCGTCGCGCTGGGCCAACGAACTCATCGCCGAGTTTTTCGCCGTGGCCGCGCACAAAGGACTGTCCCC
>JBEIJQ010000119.1:0-9776 GCA_040380145.1 Lewinellaceae bacterium
AAAAAAACTCGATTTGCGGGACGACGTTTCGGCCTCGGTTCAGCGTCGTTTGCCGCAAATCTTCAAACAGGTTTTTCGCTCAGGCCCGCTACCTAAAGCCGCGCTGTCGGGATTTGCTCGAAGGCCGGCTGGGCCGTAAGAAATTCTTACAAGTCGATCTTTAATTTTCGAGGGCCTGAATCGTTTTTTATAGACTGGCTTTCCGTTTTTTGCAAATAAAAATCTCTAATGACCGCCATTAGAAATTTTTCCCAATGACAATTTTGGGTTCAAGGCACGTTCAAATTCCGAAAAACCGGCATGGCCTTTTCCGGGCCAAAAACAGTCTGGGAGGAAGGCCGTCGGGAGAAACTGTAGCGCAAGGGTTTTGCGGAACACCGTCCGCTCAGACCCTCGGCCGATCGGTGTCGGGTTTGGGCTTGGCCGGGACGCTGGCATGGAACTCCTGGCGCACGCAATCGGCGTAGGCATCGAGCAGGGCGCGCAAACGGTTGGTCCGCGGGCCGCGGACGATCAGGCCCACATGGTATTCTTTGTGCATCCGCCAGCAGACTTCGGGATCGTCGAAGGAGGACAGGTCGGGCCATTCCTGGCGGGCCAGCGATACGAGGATCCCCGCTTGGTCGGTGCGCAAGGGGGGCAGCTCATATGGTTTTCCGAGGGCCACGGCGGCTTCCAACCGGGCCCATTCGGCCCATAGGTTGAGGCCTGTGGCCGCTTCGACCATTTCGGCGAGGTTGGCTCCCCCGACGCGGGAGGAGGTTTCGAGGAAATAGATCTTTCCGTCTTCGTGGCACTGGATGAACTCGGTGTGGGAGGCGCTGTAGTGCATCCCGAAGGCCTTCATCACTTGGGCGTTGAGCTTTTGCAGTGCTTTTTCGTCCTTGCTGCCCTGCTCCATCGTCATCGAGCGGAAGATGCCGCCGCCGTGGGCCACTTCCATGGGCGGGGCCAGGTATTGGCTGACGCGGCAAAAGACCACTTTTTCGTCCACCGTCAGCGCATCCGCGTGAAAGACATCGCCGGGCCGGAACTGCTCCAGCAAGTGGTTGTGCCGGTCGTTGCCGAGTTTTTCGAGGGCGCTCCACAACTCCTCGGCGGAACGGATCTTTTGGATGCCAGTGGCCGAGGCCTCGGCGCGGGGCTTCAGCACCCAAGGCGCCGGTACGCGGGCCGCGTATTCCCGAACCGCATCGTCGTTGAACAGGGCCGTGAAGGCCGGCACGGGGATCCCGGCCTCTTCCGCCTTGAGGCGCATCGCCAGTTTGTCGCGGAAATAACGGGCCGTGGTCTGCCCCATGCCTGGGATCCGAAAATGCTCCCGCAGGAGCGCGGCCTTTTCCACGTCGAAATCATCGAGGGCCACGATGCGGTCCACCCGGCGAGTGCGCATCAACCAGGCCGTGCCGGCGATCACATCGGGCATGTTCCAGTTGTCGTTCTCGTCCTCTTGGACGTAAAAGATCTCGTCGATGGATTCGCGGGGCCAGGCCTTGTCCTCGTGTTTTTTGGAGGTGACCAGATACACGGTGCAACCCGATTTTTTGGCGGAGCGCAAAAAATCTTCCCCTTTGAAGTAACTGGCCAAACACAGAAAAGTCAACGACATGGCGGATATCGGTTTGAAGGAGAGGAAAAAAGAAGTTTGGACAAAAGTAATTTTTTCCCACGAAAAAATGACCGCACAACAGGCTCTGCGTCCCGTGGGTTGTTTCGCCTTGGTGGGATTCGCCTTCGGAAAAAGTCGTACTTTGGGCAGATTTTCGACAAACAACACCTTGCAATATGGGCAGAAAAAGCAAAGCGGACGAAAGAAAATTGGAGATCCTCGGACATCTCTACATGGTCATGAAGGACGCCGGACTGGAGGGCGCCTCCATCGGCAATGTGGCAGCCCGGATGGGCATCAATCCGAGCCTGATCATCCATTACTTCAAGAGCAAAGAGGAAATGATGGTGGAGATGGTGGATTTTCTGCTCACCCAGTACGAAGCCACCTACCTGAGCGAGCTCGACCGGATGGAAGACGCCCACGAACGCTTGGAATTTGCCTTGGACGCAATTTTCGGGGTGGATTGGCTGGATGTGACGGACCCCAATGTGTATTATGCCTGTTATTATATGAGCTATCGGAATGAGCGCGTGCGGGCGCGATTTGCGCACATGCACGCTTGGTTCCGGCAGTTGATCGTCGCGGAGCTTGTCCGCCTGATGCCCGCCGACGGTCCCGAAGCAGCCTTGGAAAAGGCGGATCGGCTTGCGGAGTTCATCATCGTCCTGAACGAGGGTATGACCTATCTGTACGGGGTTTGGCCCGGCCGGGAAGAGTACGCCAAACGCGCGGCGCACATCCGCGAGATCGTCGTCAAGTCCCTATTGGAAGCGGGCATACCGGTGCGTGCGGGCATGGTCGGGCCCAACCTCGTACCTTGACGGGTTTTCGATCCGAAAAGCCCGTGGCCTCGGATCAGAGAAGACCTTTTACCAGTGTTTCGATGGTTTTGCCTTCGGCTTCGGCCTTGTAGTTGAGCACCACGCGGTGGCGCAGCACATTGAGGGCCACGGCGCGCACATCGTCGATGTCGGGGGAGTACTTGCCGCTGATGACGGCGTGGCACTTGGCGCCCAGCACGAGGAAGTAAGAAGCGCGCGGTCCTGCTCCCCAGGCCACATAATTGTTGACCTCCGGAGCGGCCATGGCCGTTTTGGGGCGGGTCTTGCTGGCCAGGCGCACGGCGTATTCCAGCACATTGTCGGCCACGGGGATCTTGCGCACCAGTTGTTGGAAAAACAGGATGTCCGAACCGCTCAGGACGGCCCGCACATCGGGTTTGTGCATCGAAGTGGTGTTTTTGACCACTTGCACTTCCTCTTCGTAGGCCGGATAATCGAGCACGATGTTGAACATGAAGCGGTCCAACTGGGCTTCGGGCAACGGGTAGGTGCCTTCTTGTTCGATCGGGTTTTGGGTGGCCAGCACCAAGAAAGGCTTGGGCAGTACATGGATCTTGCCGCCGACCGTCACCGTGCGTTCCTGCATGGCCTCCAAGAGGGCCGACTGCGTTTTGGGCGGGGTACGGTTGATCTCGTCGGCCAGGACGATGTTGGAAAACAGCGGTCCGCGGGCGAATTGCAAGTGGCGGTCTTCGCCGAGGATTTCCGAACCGGTGATATCGGACGGCATGAGGTCCGGGGTGAACTGGATCCGTTTGAACTCGAGGTCGAGGGCTTGGGCGATCGTGTTCACCAAGAGGGTTTTGGCCAGGCCGGGCACGCCGACCAAGAGGCTGTGGCCGTCGCAGAACAGCGAGATGAGCACGTTTTTGACCACCTCGTTCTGCCCCACGATCACCTTGGCGATCTCGTTGGTCAGGTTTTTGTGCGCTTGGGCCAGGCCGTCAACGGCTTCGACGTCGTTGTTGAACTTCATAATGCCGATCGATTTGGTTGCTGATGGTTCAATGGATTTCTCGAAAAGGATTGATTGGGCGAAAATAGGCAAAAAAGCCTTGCGCGGCGATTTTTTCCGAAAATTGGAACGATCAGAGTGTTTTCCGCATGCTGCGGTGGGGAATGCCCACTTCTTGAAAGGGTTCGCCGTAGCATTCGTAGCCGATTTTCTCGTAAAAAGGAACGGCCGTCAGGCGGGCGTGCAGATCGATCTCCGAAAAGCCCATGGCACGGGATTGTTGTTCGAAATCGGCCACGAGGCGTTTGCCGATCCCTTTGCCCTGAACATCCGGGCGGACGGCCACTTGCTTCATCACGGCCGTCTGCGGGCGATCGGGATCGGTGCGGAGCAGCAGGCAGCCCAGCAGCTCGTACCCTTCGCCGTAGAGCGCCAGGTGAAGGTCGGCGTGCTCCTTGGCGAGGTCCTCGGGGCGGAACTCAAGGCCGAGGGGGCGGCGCAGCACTTCGTGGCGGAGAGCCACCAGTTCGTCGTATTCCGGGGTGGCGAATTCAACGGGAAGGATCATTCGGGCGATTTTTGGAAGACAAAGAAACGAAAAAAGCCGCCAAAAGGGAACGGGGCGGCTGACCGTTCGCGGTCCGTTGCACGAGATCCGGAAAATACCGTATTTTGCTGACGAATATCATTTGGGCCGATTTGATTTGCGGCTTAATTTTGCCCGCTCGAAACCCATCCTTTTTCATCCATCCACTGCTTTTCCCATGAGCGTCCTGACCAAAGAAAGCCCTGTCGCACAAGACACCATGCCCCTTTTGGGAACCGACCATATCGAGTTTTATGTGGGCAACGCCAAACAAGCGGCCCACTACTACCAAACGGCTTTCGGATTCCAGCTGGTGGCCTACCGCGGGCCGGAGACCGGACACCGCGACACCTGTTCGTATGTGCTGCAGCAGGAAAAAATCCGCCTCGTGCTCACCGCAGCGCTGCACCCCGACCACGAGGTGGCGCGCCACGCCCACGAGCACGGCGATGGCGTCAAGGTGCTGGCTCTTTGGGTGGAGGATGCCGAAAGCGCCTTCCGCACGGCCGTGGAGCGCGGAGCATCCCCTGTTTTCGAACCGTACGCGATCCACGACGAGCACGGTGAGGTCAAATTGGCCGGCATCAAGACCTACGGCGAAACGATCCACACTTTCGTGGAGCGCAAAAACTACCGCGGGGCTTTCATGCCCGGCTTCCAACCGCGCACCAGCCCAATGAAGGTCACCCCCGTGGGACTGAAATTCGTGGACCACTGCGTGGGCAATGTGGGCTGGGGAGAAATGAACAAGTGGACCGAATTTTACCAACAGGTGATGGGTTTCAAACTGCTCATCACGTTCGACGACAAGGACATTTCCACCGAATACACGGCCCTGATGTCGAAAGTGGTCTCCAACGGCAACGGCTATGTGAAGTTCCCCATCAACGAACCGGCCGTGGGACGCAAGAAATCGCAGATCGAGGAATACCTCGACTTCTACCGCAGCTCCGGCGTGCAGCACATCGCCGTGGCCACCGACGACATCATCCACACGGTGAGCAAACTGCGCGAGAACGGCGTGGACTTCCTGTATGTACCGGAAACCTATTACGATGATGTGCCCCAGCGCGTGGGCGAGATCCAAGAAGATCTCGAAGTGATCAAGAAACTCAACATCCTCGTGGACCGCGACGAAGACGGCTACCTGCTTCAGCTCTTCACCAAGCCCGTGGAAGACCGCCCGACGGTGTTCTACGAGATCATCCAGCGCCGCGGCGCCACCTCCTTCGGCAAGGGCAACTTCAAGGCCCTTTTCGAATCCATCGAGCGCGAACAGGCCCTCCGCGGAACGCTCTGACCTACCATTTGCCCCTTCTTCCAAAATTCTTTACGACCAGCGCACACATGGACCAGCCACTGCCGCACACTTATGAAGATTCCCTTCGCGAGCTGCAGTCGCTGGTCCAATCGTTGGAACAGGGCGATGTGCGCATCGACAAATTGCCCGAACGCTTGGACAGGGCGCAGCAGCTGCTGGCCCATTGCCGGGAAAAACTGAAAAACATCGGGGAAACCCTGCCGGGAGGAGATCAGTAACTGCCCCAGTACCTTCTGAGGAACCATTCGCCCGAAAGCAGTCCGAGCAGCAGGAAAAAGATCCACTTGAGGTTGATGGCCGATCGGGTGGAGGTGCTTTCGTACCGGATCGCCGGCAATTTGTTTTCGTTGCGGAGCCGTTCGGCGAGCGCGTCCAATTGCGCGGGGTACACCACGCTTCCGCCGTATTGGCCGCTCAGCACGCGCAGCAGGTTGTGGTCGGCGGTGGTGGCGTACTGCTCGAGCTGCACGGGCTGCACGGAAAAACGCCCTTCGGCCTTGAGCACTTCCCCGTTGACGGTGGCCTGGGCCTCGAAGGAATAATTCCCCACCGGGAAAAAGCCGGCATTGAGCGTGTAGGCCTTCCCGTTTTTGGTGAAAGTAAAATTGAACTTACGGCCCTGTTCGTCGGCGATCACCAACAAAGCGTCGGGGTCGTTGATCAGTTCGTAACTGGCGTTGTACAGTTCGGCGTCCAAACGGATGGATTCGTTTTCGTCGAACACGTTCTGGGCGGCGTACACCCGGAAACGGCGCTTGTCGTCCTTGAGCGCGAGATACTGGATGGTCTTGCCGAGCAGTTCGTCGAAAACGGCGAAATCGTTGCGCTGCAGGTAGTCGAACAACCGCCAGCGGTACACTCCTTCGCCGGCCAGCACGCCCGTTTTGCCCGTGGCGTCGTCGCCCATCAGCAGGAGCGGATAGTTCGTTTCCACGGCCCCGATTTTTTGCGTCAGCAGTACAGAAGCATTGCCCGTGATCGAAAATTCGCCGAACGGGGCCACCAGCGCGGGAAACAGGTTGGTGTTCTTCAGCACGGGCTCTTCGAGGTTGAACAACGGGAAGGACTTCACGATCCGCGGTTCCACCGAGTTGGGTTGGGCGACACTGCCCTGTACATTGAGCAGGCCCTGCTGCTGGTTGAATGCGGCCAAGTTGGATTGGGCGCCGAGGATGAACAGGCGCGGGATTTTCTTGGCGCGGATGACATTGAGTGCGGCATCGGCAGTGGAATTGGAGCCCGGCAACTGGTGCAGCACCACAAAATCGTACTGCGACGGGTCCACTTGGTCGTTCTGGGGATAGCGGATGTCCACGGCGTAGTTCTGCTGCCCGAGGAGCACTTGCTTGAGGGCCGCAAGGTCCGGGTGGGGTGCATTGGCCAGCAGGAGGATTTTTTGGCGGGCATCGAGCACCTCCACGAAGATGTCGCGGGTGTTGTTGGCCGCGTTGGCTTCGCCCTGCACGCCAGACAGAGAGATCCGGAAGCGCTGGATACCCGGCTGGGCGGCGTCCAACAGGATTTCGTGTGTCTGGAAAAAATCGGTTTTGTCCAGCTGGATGTCCTTGGTCTGGAGCGGTACCGCGCGGTCGCCCTCTATCCGGGAAACGGTCAGGCGGGTGGTCTGCCCGGAAAGGTTGTAGGCCGCCACATCGGCTTCGAGCGTGAACTTGTCGCCGAGGTACGCGATGCGGTTGTTGAACACCTTTTTCAGGTACAGGTCTTTTTTCTGGACCGTGTCGCCGAGGGCCACGCAGTACACGGGCACCCCGAGGGCCGTTCCCGAGTAGGTCGGGTTGCTGCCCTCGTTGTAGATGCCGTCGGTGGCCAGCACTACCGCGCCGAGGTTTTGATTGGCGTATAGGTCGTAGATGCCGTCGAGGGCGGCAGATATGTTGGTGGACTTGTCCGTGAAACGGAAATCGGCTCCTTCGCGCAAGGCGCTGCCGAAGGCGAACAGGCGCACATCGTATTCTTCGGAGAGCTTTGCGCGCAGGTTTTCCACGGCCGCGGCGTATTGGGCGGAATCCAGGCCGAGAGCGCCCCGGAGCGACTCCGATTGATCCTGGGCGATGACCACCACCGGTTTGCGCACATCCACGATCTTGGAGCGCAGAGTGGGCGACAGCAGCAGCAGGCACAGCAGCGTGACCGCCAAAAAACGCAGAGTGCCGAGGATGCGGTTGTTGCGCGGGGACCTGTCGTGGAAACGGTTGTCGCGCCAATACATCCCGAAGGCGTAGGCGAGGCCCGCCAGGGCACAAAGGCCCACGAACCAGAAAGGGTATTCGAAAGAAAGGTCAGCGAACATTTATTTGCCCCGTAGTTTCCAAGCGTTGTATTCCAAGACCAATTTGACAAGGTCCTTTTTTTTGAATTCCCCGGCCTTGATCCGGGCAGACAGTTCGGCGTTGTCGTCGAAAAATTCCGCCATTTGCTGACGAAACCGAGTATAATCCACCTCTTTGATGTTTTGGTCGCCGCGCTGCAGAAAGGTCTGGAAATAACCCCGATCGACGAACACGTTCCAAAACTGGTACACGCGCACGAGACCTTCGTTGTCGCGGCGCATGAACACCGCGTAGGCATCGTCGTCCAACGGGTCCAAGCGGAAGTACTTCGATTCGTAGAACTCGCCGGTGCCGTCGAACGCGAAGCCGACGATCTGGAAAGGCTCGAAGCGGATGGCCTCGTCGGCTCCGTCGGCCTTGAAAGCGATGCGGACCGTCCGCTGTGCCGGGGTGCCGGGATTGAGCTTGCCGCGGAGCGTGTCGCGGGTGTTGGTGACCACATAGCCGTCCACCATTTGGGCTTCCGCACGGAAACCGGCCAAAACGAGCAAAAAGGCCAACAACAAACGCATGGTCAAAAGATGGGGGATTATTCGATGACCTCGCCGACCATGTGCAGCTTGACGGACTCGGCGAAGTTGCCCGTGACGGTGAGGCTCTTGTCCACACGGCCCGAACCGGCCTTCACGAGGTCCACCTCGGCGGTCACCTCGCCCGATGCCCCGGGGGCGATCGGTTCCTTGGTCCAGCCCGGCGTGGTGCAACCGCAACCGGCCTGCACGTTGGCGATCGTCAGCGGCTTGTCGCCGGTGTTCTTGAACTTGAACACGTGGCTGGCTTTGCCCGGTTTTTTCTTGGTGCCGAAATCATGGGTGGTCTCGGCAAACGAAATGGTGGTCATTTTGGCCGGATCCGTGGGGGTGGCGTCGGGCGGCAGTTGCTCGGTGTTGGTCGGCGTGATAGAAGGAACCGTGCCTGGCTGGGCGGGCGTCTGCACCGAGCCGGGGTTGGCCGCGGGCGCCGGATAGCCGGATTCTTTTTTCCCGAAGAAAAGATTGAATGCCAACAGGCCGATGGCCACGCCGAGCAGTGCGATGATGAGGTTTTGTTTGTTCATGATCGGTATTTTTTTGTAAAAAATTGATAAATAATTTTTTATACCAAAAAACAAAATACTTGAAAACGGTTGTCGGCAAAAGTACGAAAAAACCGAACTACTCGGGGCGGGGAACGTTCAAAAATATCGCCGTACTTTTGTACAAAATTTTTCGAACAAAATCGGCACACCATACCATGATGAAATCCATTGCACCCGTTCTTTTCCTTCTGTTGGCCCTCGCGGCCTGCAACCAACCCCAACCCACCACCCAAGCGGGCCTCCCGGGCAAATTTTACGGCGAGCAGTTTGCGCCCGAAAACCACGTGGGCGTGCAAAAAGCCATCGAGCTGTACCGGGCCGGCAACCTGCAGGATGTAAAGGGCATCGACGACATCGCCACGAAGGGCCTTCCGCTGCAGATCGAGGGGCCAGTGACCAGCGCCTGCCAGCACAAGGGCTGCTGGATGACCATGCAGGAGGCCGGGGCCGCCGACGAACTGTTCGTGCGCTTTTTCGACTACAGTTTCTTCGTCCCCAAGGATTTGGCGGGCAAAACAGCCGTCATCAAGGGCAATTTTTACCAGGACACGACCAGCGTGGAAGACCTGCGGCACTACGCCGAGGACGAGGGCCAAAGCGCCGAGGAGATCGCCAAGATTACCGAGCCCAAACTGGAGTTCAAATTTTACGCCTCGGGCGTATATGTCAAGGAATGAACCTTCATGGGCGGTCCTCAACGCATGATCTTGATCGCCGCTGCTCCGCCGCCCGCATGGGTGACGCTCCAATACGGTTCGGACGACACGGGTGCGCGCGGGCGGATCCAACGTAAAATCTGTGTTTTCGACGGCGAGAACGGTGCGGCCCAATGGCGGGAGCGAGGCCGGCCTTCCATTGCATAAGGAGGTATACCGAAAAAGGGTTTCGGGCGCCGGCAACAGACCCTTGTCAGACTCTCTTGGAGACATGAACCCAAAATTGTCATTAGAATTTTTTGATCTGCTCAATTTGGGCCTTTATCAGACTTTTTCAGCGGTAGCGTTTGAGCTGTTCGCGAGGTGTTTTGTTCC
>JBEIJQ010000120.1:0-9751 GCA_040380145.1 Lewinellaceae bacterium
AGCGTCAAAAATGAACCATTCGTGGATGTTGGTCGCTACCAAATGCCTTACTTCTAAGTTGTTGTGGGTGATCCTTTCTCGCAAGTAGTACAACACCAGCTCTTGAAACGCTTTGACGTTCAGTTTTTGGGCGGTGATCATTTCCGCTTTGTTGGTCGGCTTTTTGGCCTCGACGATCACGCCCACGGAACTTTTGGCCGTGCCGCCGTTGTGGATGACCAAGTCGTTGCGACCCTTGGTGTTGATGAAATGGTTGGGGTCGTAATAGGTTTTCTTCAAAAAGTCGCTGACCAAGTTTTTGTGGAACTCCTCGCTTTCGGAATCGTTGGTCCGGTCGAGCAGCGCGATGAGTTGCGCCTTGAAACGGTCAATATCGGCCCGGACGGGCTTCATTTTCAGAAAAGCTTTGTTCAGAGCCATTCTCGGCTTCAGTTCCATTGGTTTCATAAGAGCTGTTCAAAAAGTTTTCGATGGAAAAACAACAACAACTGTTTCTTGTGGACGCCGCTGCGGACGGGCCCATTGGTGGGCGTGAGGGGTGGGCTTGTAGGTGTGTGCCCGATGGTGCGATCGTTGGACCGAAGCAAATATAGGAATTTGTACGCACATGATCGCCGGTTTCAACTGCTAAAAACAATACTTATCACTTGGGATAAAAGTTGGAAAGCTTCAATGGGCGCTGGGATATGTCGACCAACTCATCGAGCATAAGAAATCTCTGTTTTCCAATTGCCGCAAGTGATCGGCCCCTCAATCCTGCCCCGTCATACAACGGAAATGCCCTTTGGGACAGGCGTTTTTGCCCAGTTTGGAGCAGGGGCGGCAGGATAAGGCCACTTCTCGATGCTCGGCCAGATCGCCCGAGCCGGCCGGATAGTAGGGCCCCATCCCAAAGGCGGGCACCGTGCTGCCCCAATACACCGTCAGGGGTTTGCACAAGGCCGCTGCCAAGTGCATCAGTCCGGTGTCGGGCGCGACCGCCCGTGCGGATTGTCGCAGCACCGAGATGGACTGTCCGATCCGCAGACGGCCGCACTGGTTCGACACGTGCGGACCAGCCTCCGCGGCGATGCGTTCCCCTTTTTCGCGGTCCTCGGGGCCGCCGAGCAGCACCACGGGCACGGGCGCCGAGGCACGGCACAGTTCGACGAGCTTTTCCGCGGGGATCTGTTTGGTAAAATAGGTGGCTCCAACGGCCATGGCCACAAAACCGCCCGGACGGAGTTTTTCGTGGAGTCCGCCCACTTCCACCTCGTCTTCGGCGGCCACGAAAGCGTCCAGGCCCTGGCCGTCGTTGCGGACGCCCAACGCCTTGACGGCCTCGAAATAGCGGTCCACGACGTGAAGGCCCCGCGGCATCAGATCCCATTTTAAATTGACCAACAGCCACTTGCGCAGATTCAACTTGGGGAAAGTGCCCGAGGGCACGCCCAAGCCACGGCGCAAACGCAGCGTGCGCAGGTTGCCCTGCAGATCGGCCACAAAGCCGTATCCCTCTTTTTTCAAAAAAGCCACCTGCTCCAGCGGATCTTTTTCGACCTCGATCACCCGATCTATGTACGGATTCGGGCGAACCAGATCGGCAAACCGCTTTTTTACCAAAAAATGAACCTCCGCCCCCGGGATCTGCTGCTTCACACAACGAACAATGGGCGACGTGAGAACCACATCGCCCATCGAACTTAGACGCAAGATCAGTATCTTCAAGCCGCCGTGTTGTTGTTCCGACCCAATTTGAAAGTGGTGCGGAAAACCTGGTCCCACAGGTCGCTGCTCACCCCGTAGCCGCGGTCGGGATCGTGGTAGTGGTGGATCATGTGGTGCTCCTTGAGCCGCTTGAACAACGGATGGGAAATGTTGAAATGGTGCAGGGCATAGTGCATCGTATCATATATGATATAGCCCTGCACGAATCCGGCGAAAAAAACCAAATGGTATTGTCCCAGTGTGTATTGGTAAAAATAGAAAAACAGCACGCCCAAGGGGATCGAAAGGATCGGCGGCATCACCAATCGCTTGGAATCGTTGGGGAAATCGTGGTGCACGCCGTGGGCGATGAAATGGATGCGTTTGCCGAATGCGCTCGTGGGATGGTAATGGAACACAAAGCGGTGCAGAAAATACTCCGCAAAAGTCCACGCGAACATCGCCGACAAGAAAACCGGCACATACCACCAAGCAAAACCGACGGCGCGCACCGACCAATACAGGCAAAAAAGCACTACCGGCATCCAAACGATTATAGGCACCGTCCAGTGGACGCGTGAAAAGATGTCCAAGAAATCGCTCTTGAACATCCGGGGAGATTCATCCCTATTGGAAACGAACAATTTGTTGGCCATTTCTGCAAGTTTTTTTGGGAAAAAATGGAGCTAAAAAGAAAATTGGCCCCAGCATTTGCCCAGCAAAGGTAGCGGTTTTTTTTGCGAAAGTCCAAACTGTCACTATCTTTGGGCCGCCTACGGTGGAACGACCAATGAAACACTCCGGACCGCGTTTGGTTTGCCGAACGCCCGATAAATTCCCTTGGCCGCTCCTTAAAAGGGAACCCCGTTCAATTCGGGGGCAGTCCCCGCTGCCGTGAGTCTCCGAACGAAGCCGCTCCGGCGGTTTCGGGAAAAAGGCTTTCCATCATGCCACTGTCCGCCCGCGGATGGGAAGGCGGAAAAGCCCGGGACGAGCCGGAAGACCTGCCGTGGGCACGATAAGGAAACGCGCTTTCGGGTCGAAAAGCCGCCGTTCTCCGCAAAGTGGCCAGTACGCCCCAGGCGTGCCCCGTCGGCTTTGGCCGTTCGGCGTTTTTCTACGGCCCACCTTTGCAACGGAACCGGAAGCGCACAGTGCAGTATAGCGTTTTGTTCCCTCCGATGTTCCGTTTTCTCCGTTGCCTTTGGTCGTTTTTGCTGCTGCCCACTGCCTTGATCGGGCAAGTGGCGCCTTTGGATTCGATCGACCAGCGGAAAAGCGATTCCGAGACCATCGCCGTGCGCATCGCTCCGCACCCGACCTCGATCGCCGGCGCCCTGCAAGCCGACAACCTCCTCGAAACCGCCCGTCCCAACGCGACCGCCGCCGACTGGTTTGCCCTCACCGGCGCCGGCTATGCCAAACAATACGGGCCGGGCAACATCGCCACGCTCTCGCTCCGGGGCACCGGGGCCGCCCAGACCGCCGTGACGTGGCATGGAGTGCCGCTCAACAGCCCGATGCTGGGCCTGGCAGACCTGTCGCTCGTGCCGCTGTCGCTGTTCAGGGGCGCACAGCTCCATCGCGGCGGCGGGCAGGTCCGCTTGGGCAACGGAGCCGTGGCCGGCGTGCTGCAGCTCGACGAGCCCGCCGAGGCGACGCCCGTGCCCGTCTGCAGCGGACACCTCCGGCTCGGCGCGGGCAGTTTCGGACAGTGGAACGGCGACCTCGGCGCCGCTTGGTCGGGAGCCCGTTTCGGCGCTTCGTTGCGGGCCCACGGGAGCTTGGCCGACAACGATTTCCCCTTCGCCAACACGGCGCTGCCCGGCGCGCCGGGGCAGCGCCAGCGTCACGCGGCCTTCCGCAACGGAGGTGTTTTGGCCGATGCCTTTTGGGCGCACCGGCGTTTCCGCTTCGATGCGGCCTTTTGGCGGCAGAGCGCCCAGCGACAGGTGCCGCCCAATATGGCGCAGGACACTGCCACCGCCGAGCAGTTCGACGACGCTACCCGCTTCGTGCTGGGCGCGACGATCATCGACCCGCGCCTGTCAGTGCGGCCGGCCCTGAAAGTGGCCTATTTCAGCGAGCGGCTCCGCTATCGGGATCCGGCCATCGGGCTGAATACCGACGACCTGGCCCAAACCGTCTTCGGCGAAATACGCTGTGCCGGCGAGAAAGGCCGACACTCGTTCGCCGCCCAGGCCCAGATCTGGCAGGAAGCCGTCCGCACCGAAAGTTACGCGGGCATCGCCCAACGCCAGCGATATGCCCTCAGCGCGACCCATCGGGTGCGGCTACGGAAAAATTTTTTCCTCGAAACGGGCATCCGCGCCGAAAAGAGCAACTTCGGATGGGCCCCGCCCCTGCCCTCGCTGCGCGTGGAATGGCAGTTGCCCGGCGCCGGCCTCTGCTTCGAGGCCCAGGCCGCCGGCCATTACCGCATCCCGACTTTCAACGACCTCTTTTGGCGCGAGGCCGGGGCCCGCGGCAATGCCGCCCTATCGCCCGAACAGGGCTGGAACGCCCAAATCGGTGCCGCTTTCACGCCCAACAACCTGCCCAAAAACGCCGCTTTGCGGGCACAAGTCCGCCTGTTCGCCCAACAGACCCGCGGGCTGATCGTCTGGGCCCCCGACGGACAGGGAATCTGGACGCCCGAAAACATCGGATCGGTGCGCAACAGCGGCGTGGAATTTGACCTCAAAACGGGCTTTTCGCTGGACGATTTCCGCGTGGAACAAACGGCGGCGGTGAATCTCGTCCGCTCCGTGCAGCTCGATGGCCGCAACCCACAGGCCAACGGCAAGCAACTGCCCTATGTGCCCATTTGCCAGGCCACTGCCGCCCTGCGGCTGAGCTGGCGGAATCTGTCGCTCGGGTACCGCCACCAGTTCGTTTCCGCGCGTTTTCTCACGGCGACCAATACCGAGTCGCTGCCCGACCACCAGCTGGGATCTCTGGACGCCCGAGCAGATTTCCGGCTGAAAAAAACCGTCCTGTCCCTGTACTTTTTGCTCAACAACTGTTGGAACGCCCCCTACCAACTTGTACAATGGCGCGCGATGCCGGGCCGTCACTGGGAGGCCGGGGTCAAATGCTCTTTTTGAAAACCTTTTATCTCCTGCTTTTTTTGTAAATTATATTTTTTAACTCTTTTTTTTTAAATTTTTATGAAAAAAATACACGCATTGTCCCTGCTGCTTTCCTGGGTGGTGATCGCCGCGACTTCCTGCGAGGACCCCGGCAGCGACCTATTTCCGTCCCGCTACGACGAGGGCGTTTTCGTGGTCAACGAGGGCAATTACAATGCCGCCAACGCCTCGCTGACCTACTTCCGAAC
The DNA here is from genome assembly GCA_040380145.1 of Lewinellaceae bacterium. GTDB lineage: Bacteria > Bacteroidota > Bacteroidia > Chitinophagales > Saprospiraceae > JBEIJQ01. The sequence continues at coordinate 5,027 of JBEIJQ010000120.1, forward strand.
CGGCGACGGGCGCTCCTTCAACGGCGTATTTGCACTCGAAAACAACAACCTGCCCCTCGGCGATGTGGCCCAGTCCATGTCCGTCCACAACGGCCGCGGATACGTCGTGCTCAACAATTCCAACAAGGTCGAGGTCGTGGATCTGGCAACTTTGCAGCGCATCGGCACGATCACCGGCGTCGCGCAGCCGCGTTACTTGTTGGCAGTGGACGCCAACAAAGCGTATCTCTCGTACTGGGGCAGCACGGGCGTGGGCGGCGGCATCGCCGTGGTGGATCTCAATACCCTGCAGGTGACCGGCAACCTGTTGGTCGGCGCAGCCGTGGAGCAGATGCTGCTGCACAACGGGACCGTCTATGCCACCCGCAACGGCGGTTTCGGCTCCGACAACCGCCTCGTGGCCATTGACCCCGCGAACGACCAGACCCTCGGCGAGACCACCGTGGGCGACTCGCCAGAAAGCGTGGTGGCCCAAGGACAGACCCTTTTCGTGCTCTGCAACGGCCGCAAAACGTATAGCCCCAACCCGCCCTACGCACTGGATTCCGCCAACACCACCCCGGCCAGTCTGTGGGAGGTAGAAGCGGCCACCCTCGTGTCCGGCGGGCTGATCCAAGGTTCGGATTTGGCGGCAAGTGCCAGCGACCTGGTGAACGCAAACGGAAAAATGTACTTCCTGTACGGGGGCAAACTGATGATGTGGGATCCGCAGACGCCTGCAACCGGACCTTCCGTCTTCGTCAACGGAAATTTCTACGCATTCGGTTACGATGCCGGCGACAACGTCTTTTACCTCGGCGATCCCGTGGACTACCAGTCCGAGGGCACCATTTTCCGCTACTCAACGGACGGCACCCTGCTGGGCACCTTTTCCGGCGGCGTCATCCCGGGCGGATTCGCCTTTTAGGCGTAGCTCGCCAAGATCTGTTCGGCATGTTCCTTGGCCTTGACCTTGTCGAACACCCGCTCGATCATGCCCGTTTCCGAGATCACGAACGTGGTGCGGTGCACGCCGTTGAACGACATCCCCATGAACTTCTTGGGCCCCCAGACCCCAAAGGCGTTCATTACGGCGTGCTCCGTATCGGCGATGAGCGGATAGGGCAGTTTGTATTTGGAGATGAAATTCTGGTGCTTTTTGGCGCCGTCCGGGCTGACCCCGACCACTTCGAACCCTTGGGATTTCAACAGCGCGTAGTTGTCGCGCAGGTTGCAGGATTCGGTGGTACAAGTCGGCGTATTGTCGGCCGGGTAAAAGAAAAGCACCAGTTTTTTTCCGGCGAAATCCGCCAGGCGGATCGTTTTGCCGTCTTGGTCGATGCCTTCGAAGGCGGGAGCGGGAGTATTGGCTTGCAGCATTTTTTATTTTTTTTGGAGAAAAATTTCTTCTGAAATGGATTTGTGGGGCAAAATGTTTTGAAGAAAAAAAGCAAGGCCAAAATAATATGCGCGCATTGCATTTTGCAAAAAAGGTTAATTTTGCACAAACACAACGACGGGCGCGAAGTCCGTCGCCGAAAGACCGATTTTTTACCCCAAACCAAAGTTTTTTCCTTATATGAGAAAAATCAAAAAAGCGGCCGTGCTCGGATCGGGCGTGATGGGCTCCGGAATAGCCGCCCATTTGGCCGGAGCGGGTTTCGAGGTATTGATGCTCGACATCGTTCCCTTCGACCTTTCCGAGGCCGAAAAAAGCAACCCTGCAGCCCGCAACCGCATCGTGAACGATGCCCTGCAAAAGGCGCTGAAGGCCAAACCGGCCGCCTTTTACGAGAGTGGACTGGTGTCTCGGATCACGACGGGCAACTTCGACGACGATTTCGCCAAGATCGCCGACGCCGATTGGATCATCGAAGTGGTGGTCGAGCGTCTCGACATCAAGCAACAGATCTACGCCAAGGTGGACCAATTCCGCAAAAAGGGTTCTTTGGTCACCTCCAACACCTCTGGCATCCCCATCCATCTGATGGCCGAGGGCCGCAGCGAGGATTTCCGCAAGCACTTCTGCGGCACCCACTTCTTCAATCCCCCGCGCTACCTGAAGCTCCTCGAGGTCATCCCCGGGCCGGACACCGATCCCGCCGTACTGGATTTCTTCATGACCTTCGGCGACACCTACCTCGGCAAGACTACAGTCATGTGCAAGGACACGCCGGCGTTCATCGCCAACCGAGTGGGCGTGTACGCCATGGCCAAAATTTACCAGCTCTCCACCGAGCTGGGCCTTTCCATCGAAGCCGTTGACAAGCTCACCGGCCCAGCGCTGGGCCGCCCGAACACAGGCACCTTCCGCCTCGGCGACCTCGTGGGCCACGATACGGCCATCCACGTTATTCAGGGCATCAAGGCCAACTGCCCCAACGACGAGCAGGCCGGAGCCTTCGAAATTCCCAAGTACCTGCAGTTTTTGTTGGAAAACAAGTTTTTGGGCGACAAAACCGGCCAGGGCTTTTACAAAAAAACCAACGAGCGCGACGAAAAGGGCAAGAGCATCATCCTGGCGCTTGATCTCAACACCCTCGAATATAAGCCTTCGCAGCGCGTTTCCCTGCCCAGCCTCGAGCAGGTGAAGCAGGTGGAACACCTCGCCGGCAAGGTCCGCACCTTTATGAAGGCCGAGGACCTCGGCGCCCAACTGGTGAAAAAATCGTTGGCGGGCCTGTTCGCCTATGTGTCGAACCGGATCCCCGAGATCTCCGACAACCTGTACAGCATCGACGACGCCATGCGCGCCGGCTTCGCTTGGGAAGCGGGCCCCTTCCAGTATTGGGACATGGTGGGCTTCGAAGCGGGCATCCAGCTCGCCGAGGCCGAGGGCTACCAACTCGGCGCTTGGGTCAAGGAAATGCAGGCCGCTGGACTGACTTCCTTTTACCGCGTGGAAGGTGGCAAAAAACAATACTACGACCTCACCACCAAAACCTACTTGTCGCTGCCCGGTCAAGACGGTTTTGTGGTGCTCGACAACATCCGCGCCACCTCCGTGGTGTGGAGCAACGACGAATGTGCGCTGCACGACATCGGCGACGGCGTCCTTTGCTTCGAGTTCCGCTCCAAGGCCAACTCTCTCGGCGCGGGCGTGGTACAAGGCCTTTCCGAATCCATCCGCATTGCCGAAGAGGGCAAGTGGAATGGTCTCGTGATCGGCAACAACGCCACCAACTTCTCGGTGGGGGCCAACCTGATGATGATCGCCATGATGGCCTTCGAACAGGAGTGGGACGAGCTGAACATGGCCGTGAAGTACTTCCAGGACACGATGATGCGCTGCCGGTATTCCGCGGTGCCCGTGGTGGCGGCCGTCCAAGGATACGTGTTCGGCGGCGGCTGCGAGATGTCCATGCATTGCGACGGCGTGGTGGCCTCCCCCGAAAGTTACATCGGACTGGTGGAAGCCGGCGTGGGACTGATCCCCGGCGGCGGCGGCACCAAGGAATTTGCCCTGCGCGCCGGAGACAGTTTCTTCGAAGGCGACGTGCAGATCCCCACGCTGATCGAGCGCTTCAAGACCATCGCCATGGCCTCCGTGGCCACCTCTGCCCACGAAGCCTTCAAGTACGGCTACCTGCAAAAAGGCCGCGACCGCGTGAGCATGAACGGCGCCCGCAACATCGCCGAGGCCAAGGCCCAGGTGCTGTCGCTGGCCCGTGCCGGCTACACCCAGCCCGTGCACCGCAACGACGTGCTCGTGCTCGGCCGCGGCGGGCTCGGCGCCCTGTACGTGGCCGCCGAGAGCCTGCGCTTGGGCAACTACGCCTCGGAGCACGACATCAAGATCGCCAAGAAAATGGCCTATGTGCTCTGCGGCGGCGACCTCAGCGCGGCCACCCGCGTCAGCGAACAGTACCTGCTCGACATCGAGCGCGAGGCCTTCCTCTCGCTGTGCGGCGAACAGAAGACCCTCGAGCGCATCCAGTACATGTTGACCAACAACAAGCCCCTGCGCAACTGATTCCATTGCCTCACCTCCCCTAACTTTCCTCCGAAATGAAAGAAGCCTATATCATCGCCGGACTCCGCAGCGCCGTGGCCAAATCCGGCCGGGGCGGGTTCCGCTTCCATCGTTCCGACGACCTCGCCGTGGAGGTCATCCGCCAACTCATGGCCTCCGTGCCCGAAATCGACCCCAACTCGGTGGACGACCTCATCGTGGGCTGTGCCAACCCCGAGGGCGAACAGGGTCTGCAGATCGGTCGCCAAATCTCGGTGCGCGCGCTCGGCAAACCCGTGCCGGGTTTCGTGATCAACCGCTATTGCGCCTCCGGGCTCGAGGCCATTGGCCTGGCCGTGGCCAAGATCCGCGCCGGCATGGCCGATGTGGTGGTGGCCGGCGGCGCCGAGAGCATGAGCATGATCCCCATGACCGGCTACAAACTGGCCCCCAACTACAACACCGCCGTCGAACACCCCGATTATGTGGTGGGCATGGGCCTCACCGCCGAGGCCGTGGCCAAAAAATACGGCATCAGCCGCGAGGCCGCCGACACTTTCTCGGTCAACTCCCACGCCAAAGCGGGTGCGGCCATCCAGGCCGGTCGTTTCAACGACCAGATCGTGCCCATCGAGGTGACCGAGGTGTTCGTGAAGGACAACCGCCGCCAGGAGCGCAAGTTCACCGTCTCGATGGACGAGGGCGTGCGCGCCGACACCAGCCTCGAGGGCCTCGCCAAGCTCAAGCCCGCCTTCGCCAACGGCGGCGTGGTGACCGCCGGCAACTCCTCGCAG
>JBEIJQ010000121.1:0-9570 GCA_040380145.1 Lewinellaceae bacterium
AACAGGTTTTTCGCTCAGGCCCGCTACCAAAAGCCGCGCTGTCGGGATTTTCTCGAAGGCCGGCTGGGCCGTAAGAAATCCTTACTGGTCAATGGGGAGAGAAAATCCTGTAAATCCTGATTCTGACAAAATAGGCCGGCAGATATTTCCGCCCGAATCAGGGCACTTGCACCGCGTGGAGGATCTGACCGATGATGTCTTCTTGGGAGATGCTTTCCGCTTCGGCTTCGTACGAAAGCCCGATGCGGTGGCGGAGCACATCATAGCAGACGGCGCGCACATCTTCGGGCAGCACATAGCCCCGACGGCGGAGAAAGGCGTATGCCTTGGCCGCCAGCGCCAGGCTGATGCTGGCACGGGGCGAAGCTCCATATTGGATGAGCGGCACGAGTTTTTCCAATCCGACAGATTTGGGATCGCGGGTGGCGAAGACCAAGTCGAGGATGTACTGTTCGACTTTCTCGTCGAGATATACCTCGCGGACGGTTTTGCGGGCGGCGAGGATCTGCTGGGGAGTCGCCACGGACTGCACCGCCGCCGTTTCGCCGCGCAGGGCCAATCGGATGATATCGCGCTCCTCGGCCTTGGACGGATAAGTGATCTTGACCTTGAGCATGAAACGGTCCACTTGGGCCTCGGGCAGCGCGTAGGTGCCCTCTTGCTCGATGGGGTTTTGGGTGGCCAGCACGAGGAACGGTTCTTCGAGCGGGTAGGTCTGTTCGCCGATGGTCACCTGCCTTTCCTGCATCGCCTCGAGGAGGGCGGACTGTACTTTGGCGGGCGCGCGGTTGATCTCGTCGGCGAGGATGAAATTGGCGAAAATGGGGCCTTTTTTGACCGCGAACTCGTTTTTGCCGGGTTGATAGACCATCGTGCCGACCACATCGGCGGGCAGCAGATCGGGGGTGAACTGGATGCGGCTGAACCGGCCCTCCACGGCTTTTGCCAAGGTTTTGATGGCCAAGGTCTTGGCCAATCCCGGCAGACCTTCCAGCAGGACATGGCCGCCGGTGAGCAAGCCGATCAACAAGCGGTCGAGCATGTGCTCTTGTCCGATCAGCACTTTGTGGGTCTCCTGCCGAAGGTTTTCGGTGAAAGCGCTGACCTGAAAAATGCGGTCGTTGAGGGCTTGGATGTCGGGGGCCGTCTTCATAGGGCGTTCAAACGGGTGAAAGAACCAAAAAAGTTCGGAAAAACGCGCGGGCCTAAAAAAGTCCGGGCGGAGGAGTGTAGGGTTTGTGCAGGTCTTCGCCCTCGTAACGGGGCGAATTGAGCAACGGGCTCACCGTATAGGTGCGCAGGGCGCCATCGGGCAGGGGTTTGAGCATTTCCAGCACTTCGGGCAGCGGAAGATCGTCCGAAAGCCAGCGTTTCTGCAGCTCGGCCCCTTCGATCACGACCGGCATGCGGTTGTGGATCTCGGCCATTTCGCGGTTGGGCGCGGTCGTCACCAACGCGAAAGAGCGCACGGGGTCGCCGTCCGGGCCCGTCCACTCGTCCCAAACGCCGGCGAGGGCCAACACATGGTTGTCGTGGAACAGGATGCGGTACGGTTGTTTGTGCCTCCATTCGTAAAAACTGTCGGCCGGCACGAGGCAGCGCCGCTTTCGGATGGGCAAGCGGAAAGAGGGCTTTCCGGCGATGTCCTCCGCGCGCGCGTTGATGAGGTTGTTGCCCACGGAGCGGCTGTTGGCCCAGTGCGGGATCAGCCCCCAACGGAGCGGTTCGAGTGCTTGCCCGTTGGCGAGGATCGCCCACTGTTCGTCGCCCGGCGCACAGTTGTACCTCGGCTCCAGCGTGGCGGGAACCAAAACGGAAAACTGCTTTTTGAGCTTCTCGCGCGAAACGGCGAAGGAAAAACGACCGCACATAAGGCGTGCAAAACGAATTGGGACAATAATCGAACTCACGCAAAGGTAAGCGGAAAAACGGGCACGGCCAACAACGCGGGCCCGCCTCCCCAAAGCTCCGCAGGGGTTGCCCCGAACGAAAACGGCCCGCCGCCCGAAAACGGGGCGACGGGCCGTTGAAGCAGCCTTGCGGGAAGGGTTCAGCCTTTGGGCTTCATGTTGAAGTTGTCCACCTTGCGGAAAACCGCTTGGACGGGCTCGCCGCGCAGGCGCGAGGCGGTGTCGCCCTTTTCCACGCTGTCTTTGAGCAGGGCCAGCACTTCGCGGTAGGCGCGGAGCGTGTATTCCACATCGGCCTCGGAGTGGCTGAAGCAAACATTGTGGAAGCCGCCCCAAAGGATGCCGCGCTTGATCATTTCCTGCTGTACATAGGATTTGAGCACCAACGGATCACCGGCAGAGGCCTCGAAGGTCATGATGGTGCGCACATCGTGGCCTTTGCACTGGGTGTAGTGTCCGATGCCGAGCTCTTGGGCAATGCCGTTGTAGCCGTCCTTGAGCATTTTGCCGATGCGCGCAAGGTGGGCGGGCACGTTTTTCTCGCGGAGTTCTTTGACCGTGGCCATCGTGGCCGCCAAGGACAGGGCCTCGCCGCCGAAGGTCGTGAAGAAAAACACCTCTTCCTCGAACAGGCGCATCACATCGGCGCGGCCCGTGAGGAAAGCGACGGGCATCCCGTTGGCCACGGCTTTGGAGTACACGGCCAGATCGGGCTTGATGCCGTAGTATTCTTGGGCACCGCCCACGGCCACGCGGAAGCCGGTCCACATCTCGTCGAAGATCAGCAGGGTACCGTTTTCTTGGCACAGGCGCTGGACCTCGTGCAGGAAATTGTCTTTGGGCAGGTCGAACACGAAAGGCTCCAAGATCACGCAGGCCACCTCTTGGTCGAGGGCGGCCTTCAGGGAATCGAGGTTGTTGTAATCGAAGGTGTAGGTCATGTCGCGCACCGCTTGGGGAATGCCCTTGTTGCGGCTCGTGACGGAAATGTACCAATCGTGCCAGCCGTGGTATCCGCAGCAGAGCACCTTGTTGCGGCCGGTGAAGGCGCGGGCGATGCGCACGGCGGCGGAGCACACATCGGCGCCGCTTTTGCTGATCCGCACCGACTCGGCGTTGGGCAGAATCTCGTGGAGGAGTTCGCTGACCTGTACCTCGAGCTCGTGCATCATCGAAAAAGTGATGCCGTCGGCCAGTTGGGCGCGGATGGCGGCATCCACCGGCTCATGAGCATAGCCCAGCGAAATGGGCCCGATGCCCATGTTGTAGTCGAGGTATTCGTTGCCGTCCACATCCCACACGCGGGCACCTTTGCCGCGTTTGAGGTATTTGGGCGCCACGCCCTTGATCCACTGGGTGGGACCTTTGGCGAGGGTCTGGGTGACCGGGTGCATCAGGCCCGCCGCTCGGGCGTACAGGGCCTCGGAAGCGGAGATGTCGGGGTACTGCTCGTTGAAGGAAACCGTGTTCATCGAATTTTTTTATAAAAAAACAGGTTGAAAAAATGCGGTGCAAAGATAGCGACGGCGCGCTCGGGAGCGTTTTTTTCCGATAAAAAGAAAAGCCCGCCCGTTAACGGGCGTTCATCAACTCCTCGATCTCGTCGGCCTCCAGCGGGATGCCGGCCATCAGATCGATGGGGTCGCCCTCGGTGAGGAGGATGTCGTTTTCGAGGCGGATGCCGATGCCCTCCTCGGGAATGTAAATGCCCGGCTCGCAGGTGAGCACCATGCCCGCCTCAAAGGTGGTGTAGCGCAACATGATGTCGTGCACGTCGAGGCCCAAATGGTGGGAGGTGCCGTGCATGAAGTACTTTTTGTACAGGGGCGCGTCGGGGTTCTGCTTGGCCACGGCCTCGCGGTCGAGCAGCCCGAGCCCGATAAGCTCGCCCTCCATCGCACGGCCCACCTCGAGGTGGTATTCGGGCAGGGAGGTGCCGGGGCGGAGCAACGATTTGGCGAATTTCATCACGCGGAGCACGGCGTCGTAAACGGCCCGCTGGCGCGGCGCGAAGCGGCCCCCGATGGGAATGCTGCGCGACAGGTCGGCGGCGTAGTTGGCATAATCCGCCCCGAAGTCCATCAACAACACCTCGCCGGCCACGAGCGGACGGTTGTTGTCGTTGTAGTGCAGGACGCAGGCATTCGCGCCGCCGGCGATGATGGGGTTGTAGGCGTGGCCGTTGGAGCCTTGGCGGATGAACTCGTGGATGATCTCGGCCTCCACCTCGTACTCCATCTTGCCGGGCTTGGCAAAGGCCAGCACGCGCCGGAACGCGGATTCGGTGATGTTGCACGCGTGGCGGATGGCGGCTACCTCTGCCGGCGATTTGATCATCCGAAGCCGCTTGAGGATGCTGGCCGCGCGCAGAAAACGATGGCCGGGATAGCGCTGCCGCATTTCCCAGGCCTTGCGCTCGTTGCGCTCCGGTACCTCGAAGGCCGCCCGGTCGTTCTCGTTCGTGTCGATGTACACATTCTCGGCCAACAGCACCAGCTCGTGGAGCAGCGCCGCACTGTCGGAGGTCCACTTCACCGTTTGGACGCCCGAAATCTCCGACGCCTCGGCCTGCGTGAACTTGTAGCCCTCCCACACGCGGATGTGTTCACTGGTCTCGCGGACGAACAGCACCTCCTCGAAGGCCTTGCCCTTGGGACAGCCCGGAAACAGCACCAGCATCGTTTCCTCCTGATCGATGCCCGTCAGCCAGAGCAGATCGGCGTTCTGCCGGAAAGTGAAACCCTGGTCGCCGCTGCGCGGATACTGGTCGCTGGAATGGAAAATGGCCACCGAACCGGGCTCCATCTGCCCGACGAAGCGGGCGCGGTTTTCGATGTAAGTGGCCGCCGGAAGGGGCTGGTATTTGATGCGGGGAAGAGCCATGGGATTTTTTTGGGGGAAATATGAAACGGAATTGCTCGGAAGAGATGTCTTTATTTTTTTTAAAAAAAATAAAAACAAAAATCATTTCCGACGGAGATCTCTTATTGTTTCTTGGAAACGGTGATCGAAACGGCCCCGTCGGCTTCGTTGAGGCCCAAGTATCGGTCGATGCCGGCCAGCGGCAAGGCAACGCAACCAAAACCGCGGAACACGACGGCGGCGAACTGATCGTAGTGCTTTTGTTGGACGGCCAGTCCATTGTCGTCGTTGATCGTTCGCGCGGCCACCATTGCTTTGGCGGATTCCAGTTCGTCCTTCAAGCAGGCCCGAGCGATCAGCCAGGCTTCTTCGAGGCTGGCGCCGGGAAGCACCAACTCATAGAAAGAGCCGTAGGGGCTGTTGTTTTCGACGAGAGCAAAAATCTTGTTCTGATATTCATACGCTTGGACCCAGTCCATCGTCTGTCCGAATTCCAGCCATTGGTTGATGTTTTTGACGGTCCGCGGAGCAAAAGCGCGCAGGTGCTTTCGGCAATAATCCTGCAGCGACGAGCAGGAGGCATCCGGAGCCGGCAGGGCGGAGAGGAAGCCGTCGAACACATATCCGGTGGTTTGTTCGCCCACCCGTACTTTTACCCAAAAGCCTTTGATGCCGTCGGCTTCAAAGGGATAATCTTGGTTGGGCTTTTCGGCCACCACCACTTGGGAACCGTAGGGCAGGGTCCGCACCACTTTGTCGCCGTGGGGCCGGTCGCGCAGGTTGAGTCCCTTGAGGGCCAACACGTTCAGGGTTTGGCCGAGGGAGTAATTTTTGATGGCAAAGGCCCACTGGGGCGCCAACAAGAGCAGAAAAATCAAGATCCGCATAAGCAGGGGTATTGAGCCCCGATCAGCAGCCGCTGTGTCGGGAAATGTAAACGGTTTTGGTTTGGGGGTCGAAGACGATGATCAGCATGTCCGAACAACCCTCGGGCAACATGTCCAATTCGAGGTAGGTCCCGTCTTTGGCAGGCGAAAACTGCTGGTAGGACGCGGCGTTCAGGGGCCGATCGTTGTAGTCCACCCGATCTGGGTCTTCGGCGATCAGCTCGACGCAGCGGTCCAGATCGGCTTTGAAAATGGCCTGGGCCAACAACCAACCTTCTTCGAGCGAAAAACCCGCGCCGCCGTTGAGCGACAGGCCTTCTCCTGCGCCCTCGTAATACCACGATTCAGAGAGCACGATCGTTGCGCCGCCCCATTGGAAAAAGCGGGTATCGTCGGAGCCGGCTATCTCGTCCTCATCCGGGTTGTAGCAGCCGAAGGCGTGGCCGACAAACTTGGCGCCCAGGGGCTTCAGGTGCTTTTGGGCATAGGAGGCCAAGTCTATGCAGCTCTTGTCCGGGGCGGGCAGCCACGACAAAAATCCGTCGAACACATAGCCGACCTGATCTTTGTTCTTGACCTTCACCCAAAAACCGCGGCGGCCCTCGGCCTCGAAGGGTTGGGCGGGCGAAAGGACCTCCGCCACGACCACCTTGGTTCCGTATGGCAGGGTGGCCAGCACTTTGTCGCCGCCCGGCGTGGCGCGCAAGCGGACGCCCGAAAGGGCCAGTACGTGGAGTTCGTCGCCCGCGCGGTAGCCTTTGACGGCAAATGTCAGCAGGGGCAAAAAAAGCAGTGGCAGGAGCAGCAATGATCTCATGGCAAAAAAGGGGGTTACACGCCCTCGTTGTTGAACTGCCGCCAAAGCGACACCACCATCCGAAAGGGCAGCGATGCGGTCGTGATGATCGAGAGCACGCCAAGAAAAACAAATTCTTTGCGGAAAAAGCCGTTGGAGGAATTCAGCGGATCGGGGTCTTCAAAGTCCACGAATTCCGTGAATTCCTGCAGGTAATCCACCAACTGGAAGGCCAACCAAATGGGGATCACCACCAGCGCCAGTTTGCCGACCGTGAAATCGGCCAAGAAGGTGTGGCGCAGAAAAAACAGGTGGCGGAAACCGAACGAGGCCACCAGCACATAGACTGCCGTGGTGTTCACAAAACGCCCGTACAGGGGATCCGTCCAGATCGGCATCACGGCCAGCCATATGAGCACGGCGGTGAACAGCCACCAGAGGAGTTCAAAAGCGATTTGGGCGCGGAGGGTGTTTTGGAACAGGCGTTGGGCCAACGACATAGGAAGGGATTTTCTTTCGGGCGAAGATACGACGGCACCGCATTTCCCGCGCACGGCCCCGGGAAAAAAGGCCGCCGCTCATTCCTTGCGCGGTATCACGCGCAGGTCGGTGCGGATTCCCCGCAGGAAGGAGCCCCGATCGAACACCAGGCCGTTCTCGGCGTAAAAAAGCCACTCGCCCGTTTCCAGGTCGTTCAGATAGCCGCCCGTGCGCTTGAGGCTTCCGTCGGGATACCAAAAACGGGCCGTCCCGTTTTTTTGTCCCATATCGTAGTTGATCTCGTAAAATTCCCTCTTGAGGGAATCGTACCCGGCCAGCACCCCGTATCCGTCGAGGACGAGCTGTTCGCCCTTGGGATCCCAAAACTGTTCGAGGTACATTTCGTTGCCGCTGAAGGTGACCACTGACTTGTGGCGGCCATCGCAATAATACTGGTACTGGCTGCCCGTTTCGCGGTCGCGATCGTACAGCACGCTGATCTGCAACAGGCCGTTCGGGCAGTAGTACCGCGCTTCACCCTGGCGAAGGCCCTTTTGGTATAGCACCTCCGACTTCATCCGCTGGTTGGGGTGCCATTGCTGCTCGAGGCCGTGCAGCAGGCCGTCTTGGAGGTTCGCCCGGTAACTGGGCGCGCCCGAAGGATAAAACCCTTGCCAAAGACCGGTTTTGCGGTTGGCGTCGTAAGTGCCGTTTTCCGCCAAAAGGCCGTTCTCGTGCCACTCTTGGTGGGGGCCCTGCCGAACGCCCCTACGGTACATGTCGGCCCGGCGGCGCCGGCCGTTGGGCCAGTATTCCACGTTGAGGCTGTCCAACAAAAATTCCGTGTACTGCCCCAAATGGTCCACAAAGCCCCGGACGGGATTTCCCAGCGTGTCGAAGGTGAGGTATCGATATCCTTCCGCTTGTAGGCCGCCGCCGGGAAAAAAGGTCCGGTACGGCTCAATCCTCGGGCCAAAGCGCGACAGCCCCGCGGCCTGGGCCGGAGGAGACTGCTGCGACAGCAGCACAAAAGGAAAGAACAACAGTGGTAACCAAAGCGGTTTCATGGCCAAAAAAAAGGGAAACGGGCCCTTGCACCGAATCCTGGGGAACTTCCGAACGGCAAAAAACAATGCCCCCTTTTTCTTTATGACGCGAGAACGGCAAACGTTACCGCCGAGCCCGATTTTTTTTCAAAAAAATTTTTTTGCACTCTAAAAAAGCGGGACTCTAAAAACGGCCGGGGGGAAGCATGCCCGGACGGGTATTTTTTCTAAATAACAATTTTTTTCACCCTGTCGTTGCAGGCGATTCACCGCGGTTCTTCAGGTCCATGGCGACCAAGATAGCCAAATTGAGGTAATACAGGGTTCCGACCTTATCGGTTTCCAACATATCGTTCATCAGCAAGAAAGCGTCTATGACCACGATCGAAAGCGCCGCGCCCATCACCGTACGGCGGCGGATGCCATCGGGGGGCGATTGGTGCCAGACCCGCTCCGCTAGGTACAGCCCGTACAGGGTCATGGCCAAGATAAGGGCCAGCCCCACGATGCCCTGGTCGCAGAGGGTCATCAAAAAATAATTGTGCACCCCGGAGCGCTCCGGGTTGGCCGAAACATAGGTGCTGAAGCGCAGGAGCGTGTAGTCCCGGTAGTTGTTGTAGAAGGTGCCCGGCCCGAAACCGCACAGGGGCTTTTCCCCGCTCATCCGCACCGCGGCCACCCAGCGGTAGTACCGCTCCATGGTCGAAACATCCTCCAATTGGCTCGTGGCCTCCACGATGCTGCCGAAATCGGTGTGGGCGACGGTGTTCTGGTTGGGCACGAACTCCAGGTAGCGTCGTCCGTCCAGCAAAAAAACGACCGCCACCGTGAGCACGGTCATGCCGGCCAAAAGACCCTGGCGCACCCAGCGCAGCCGGATCGCCCAATAGGCCGCGAATGCCAGGAACAGGGCAACATACGCGGCACGGGTGTAGGAGGTGGCCAAGCCGAAAAACAGGATGCCCAACGCCGCCGCCCACAGCCACCAGCGTCTGCTGCCGCGTTTTTCGCCCGCCCACAGCAGAAAACAAGGGGGCATCATCAGCGCCAGCATCGCGGCGTAGCTCACATGGTTGCGGAAAAAGGGCAGCACGGCCTCGTTGATCTCCTTGAAGCCGAACGACATCGACGCGTGGTGCACGATCACCTTGGCCGTGGCCAAGGTCAAAGTGACCGCTATGCAGGTCAGAAACCGCACGACATCCCTTTCGTCGCGGATCAGCAGCCATGCCATCAAATAAAACACCGTCAGGTACCAGATCTTGGCCACCCAAAATTTCAGGGAAACCACCGGGTAGGTCGAAAAAACAGTGCAGAACAGGATCCAAACGGCAATCGCGCCCAAAAGGACCGTCATCGGATGGAACAACCAGCCGCCCGTCACCCGGCGAGGGTCGCGCAGCACGTACAGCAGCCCCACCCCCGTCAAGGCCACGATCAGCGGCTCCGTGGGCAGATCGGTGGAAAGCGACGAAGAAAAATACACCTCGGTGCCCAAGGGCAGGCAGGTCAGCGCGATCATGAAAACAGCCCTGAAATCGTGCAGCGTGAGCCAAGCGAACAAGATCCCCAAGGGCAAAACCGCCAAG
>JBEIJQ010000122.1:0-9301 GCA_040380145.1 Lewinellaceae bacterium
CGTTGAAGCCCTCTGGAACGCACTGGCGATTTCGATTTCCACGTAGCGGCCCAGCGCGTCCAAGTCGCGGATGTCCTCCACGAAAATCTCGAAGCCGCCGACCTGTTCGTCCAGCACCTCGTTCATTTCCTGCAACTTGCGGTCGTCCACGTAGCCGATGTTGTCCACTTCAAAAAAGCCGTTGTCGGGCAGGATGCCCCGGAGCACGAATCGGGTCTGCCAGCGCGAACCGTTGGCGCCTTTCACATCGTTTTCGGCGTCGTGGTACACCAGTTCGAGCGTGTCGCCGAGAGCGGCCCCCAATCGGCGCACCTGCACGGCGGAAAGCACGATGCCTTGGAAATCGTCGCTTGCGGGTTGGATGAACGAACCGGACGCCAATCGGGGCGCGATTCGTTGGGAGTCTTGGGCCGATACGGCCCGCAGGCGGATCACGTTGTCCTCGCCCGGCAGCCGCATGTACGGCGAGTAGGGGCGTTTGTGGCCGGGCCGGTAGATGGAATCCTGTGGCACGGCGATCTGGGACCATTGCGCGTAGGGGCGCCAGCCGTTCAGTTTCTGCAAATGGCGGCGGTCCACCAGCGCGAACACGCGGTCGAACTCCTCCAGACCGGTTTTGTAGATGCCTTTGATCGCGAACTGTCGGAGCATCTGTTTTTCGTTTTGCACGAAATACACCTGCAACTTGTCGCCTACGGACAACTGCAGCCTTTCCGCAGTGGTCCGGGAAATCACTATGCCGTTGTCGAGCGTATCGGAGCCGAAGGACGGGGCTTCGCCGACTTCGAGGTAGCGCCGGAAAAAAGCCCAGTCGAAATCCGCTCCGACGCCGCGCAGCACGATGCCCTCGATCTGGTCTTTGGTGCGGATCACGCCTTCTTTGTTTACGAACGCTTGGATGTGGCGGATGCCCGCGTTGGTACGGCGCGTCTTGCCCGGGTCGTCGGGGTCGGTATAAGTGAGCGAGCGCAGGGTGTCCAACGACGGATAGTAGGCCTGTCGGAGGTCGAGGGGCCGCACGAGGTAGGATTCGTCGGTGTTGAGGTGGGTGAGCTGGATATGCCCCCAGAAGCCGAACACTTTTTCGCCGATGGTTTCCCGGAAGCCGTTTTCGAGGGCATTGGCCACGATCATCACGGCCATGCTCAGGGCCGTGGCGGCCATGGCGATGCGGATGATCGTGCGCGCAAAAGAAGTGCCCCCGCTGCGGGTGGCCACGCGTTTGGCCACGAAAAACGATGCGTTCATGGCCGCCAAGATACGGAAATCCCCTTTGAACGCCCCGCATTAGGGGATCGTGCTCGCCGGGTAGAATTTTTTTTCGAAAAAAAATTTCTCCTAAAATATTTCAATCCAGCGGCAGCACGGCCATGGTCAGCCGGCAGGTGCAGACTTGGCGCCCGTTGTCGTCGAAAACATCGATCTGCCAGACATGGACCGTCCGTCCGAGCCGGACCGGTCGGCAGATGCCTTCCACATGCCCGCCGGTGGCGGCTCGGAGGTGGCTGGCGTTGATCTCCAGACCGACCGCCCGGAATTTGGCCAGGTCGAAGCACAGGGCGGAGGCCACGCTGCCCAGCGATTCGGCCAGCACCACGGACGCCCCCCCGTGGAGGATGCCCGCCGGCTGACGGGTGCGCCGATCCACCGGCATGCGGGCCTTGAGCCAATCGTCGCCGAAATCGGTGAACCGAATGTCGAGGTGCTCCACCAAGGTGTCGCGGCATATTTCCTGCAAAGCGTCCGTCGTGAACGGACCGAACCAGATCCGGGGCATGGGCAAACGGGATTTTTGCCCCAAGAAACGGACATTCCCCGTGAAAGGGGGAACTTTGCGGCCGGATTTTACCTTTGTGCGGTGCACGAAACTCTTTTAGCCCATGATGGAAGCCCAATACTTTTTTGATCTCATCGAAAAACTGTCGAAAGAACGGGACCTGACGGACCGTCAACTGGTCGAACGCCAATTGGATCTGTTGGTCAAATTTTTTGCCCAAGTCTCCCAAAAGGAAAAGCTGCACTTTTCCACGCTTTTTTCGCGGTTTGCCTTTGTGATGGGACGCGAGCAGGTGCCCCAGGAAGTGCAGTCCCGTATGCAATGGTTCCGGCGCCGTGCTTCCCTCGTCGTGTACGAAGGCAAACCCGCCTCTGAAACGGACGCGCTGTGCGGATGGGTGGTCCTCGGAGAAGCCGTATCGGAGATCCTGCACCAGCCCCTGCCCGAATCCTTGCGGGCGCTGCGGCCCGAAAAGGATCCGTTTCCGCCCGTCGTGGATGATATGGCCGACCACATCCCGTATGTGCGCGCTTTCGTTTCGCGCATCGACGAGGTGGAAAAAATGCTGGTGGCCCGCGACCGCGACCGGCCGGGTCGCGAAATCCTGGTCAAGTACGGCCACCACGCCCTCAACGAGGGATTCGATCCCACCGTTTCGGCGCTCAAATCGCGCTTGCGCGGTAGGGCCACGGTCAATTTGTTGGATGTGCAGGTGGACAAGACCGGGGTATACTATCCGGGCTATATTGTCTTGGAGCCGGATTTTCTGATGGATGTTTCGGCCATTGCCAAATGTTTCCGCGAAAACAAACAGGAGCCCGAGGCGCATCTGCTGTCCAAATTTTTGTCCGCCGATTTTTCGGAGCCCCTTCTGCTGGGAAATGTGGCGAATCTTTTTTTAGACGAATTGATGAACGATCCCGGCGCGGATTTCATCTCCGTTTTCAAAAAATCCTTTTGGGGCAATCCCATCCAATTCTGCCTGTTGTCGGACGATCAGGTCAATGCCATGCGGGACAAGGCTCAAAAGCATTTTGCAACCATCCGCGAACTGGTGATGCAGCGTTTCGGGGAGCGTCGGATCGACCCGGCGCATTGCTATCTGGAACCCTCTTTTTTTTCAGAAAAATACGGCATCCAAGGGCGTCTGGACGTGCTGTTCCGCGAACCAGGACCCCAAGGGCGTTCGGCGATCATCGAATTGAAGAGCGGCTTGAACAGATTCGCCAATCGGTACGGGGTTACGCCGGACCACTTCGTGCAGACTTTGCTCTATGATCTGCTCCTGCGCTCGGTTTTTGGGGAGGCGATCGGCCCGGAAACCTTTGTGCTGTATTCCAAGCTCGAACTGGACGCGCTCAAATTCGTACCCCAGATCAAATCCCAGCAGCAGGACGCCATCAACCTGCGCAACCTGCTCGTGGTGGGGGAATGGTCTCTTTGCCGCATAGACGAGGGCGACTTGTCGGAAAAATGCCTGTTCGACCTCTGGAACAACGGCCGTTTGCACGAGCGTTCGTTATTTACGAGGAGGGACCTCGATGCTTTTTCGAAAGTTTGGATCAATGCCTCGGCCCTGGAGCGCAAGTACTTCCGCGCTTTCGTGGCTTTCACCGCCCGCGAGCACCGCCTCGCCCGCATCGGCGTGGAAGGCAGTGAACAGCTCAACGGACAGGCCTCTCTCTGGCTGGATCCCTTGGAATGGAAAGCGGCCCATTTCGATGCGCTGGCTTACCTGAAGATCCGTTCGCACAGTGTGGCGGACGAATCGCCGACCGTGGAACTGGTCCTCACCGAGCGCTCGGCGCGGTTGACCAACTTCCGTTCGGGCGACATCGCCGTGCTATATCCCTTTGTCGAAGGCAAGGGACCTCTCGACACGCAGGTTTTCAAATGCAACATTGTAGCGATCGATCCGGAAAAAGTGGTCGTGCGACTTCGGTCCAAACAATTCAACCGGCAGGTTTTCGACGATCCCGGCTGTTTTTGGGCTTTGGAGCAGGACAGCATGGATTCGAGTTTCAATGCCCAATACCGCGGTCTTTTTTCTTTTTTGCAGGAAAAAAAAGAAAAAAAAGAACTGCTGCTGGGTGCTCGACCGCCGAAATTGCCCTTGCCGAACCGCGAGGATCGTAACTGGCCCGGTTCCCTCACCGAGGAGCAGATCCGCATCTTGGACAAGGCCCTGGACGCAAGGGAGTACTTCCTGTTGCTGGGTCCTCCGGGCACGGGCAAAACGCAGTTCATGCTCCACCACTACGCCAAGCATCTTTTGGAGCACACGGACCAAAATCTGCTGTTGCTGGCTTACACCAATCGGGCCGTGGACGAGATCTGCGAATCCATCGCTCCCTTTGCCCGCGACCGGTTCGTGCGGCTCGGCTCCGACGGCTCTTCCGGAGGCGCATGGGGGGATGTCCTTTGGAAAAACAGGGTAGAGGAGTTGGGCTCGCGGGCCAAGGTCAAGGAGTATCTCGACAGCCGGCGCATCGTTGTCTCGACCGTTTCGTCTTTGAACGGCCACCTCGACCTGTTGAAGCTCAAACATTTCGACCGGGTGGTGCTCGACGAGGCCTCCCAAGTGCTGGAGCCCCAGTTGGTCGGGCTGTTGGGCCGTTTCGAGCGCTTCCTGCTGATCGGCGACCACAAGCAACTGCCCGCGGTGGTGCTGCAAGAAAAGTCCGATACCGAGCTGGATGACCCGGACCTGGTGGCCCTCGGGCTCCGCGACCGCCGCAACTCTTTGTTCGAACGCCTGTACCGCTTGGCCGAACAAAACGGTTGGTCGTGGGCCTACGACATGCTCTCCGTCCAAGGCCGTATGCACCGCGATATCGCGGCATATCCCGGAATGCGCTTTTACGCGGGTAACCTGAAGACCCTGCCCGAGTCGGTGGATACGCTGCAATGGCAATCCGCCCCGCTCGAACGCACGGCGGCGGGCGACGAGGCATTGGCTCGCGGCATCGCCGCCCATCGGTTTTTGTTCGTTGACACCCCCGCGGATACGGCTGAAACCCTCAAGACCAACCGGTACGAGGCCGAAATAGTCGTCCGCGCGGTGGAAAATTTTCGGCGGATATACGAGGCGCGCGAAGACTGGTCGCTGTCCAAAATCGGCGTGATCGCGCCCTATCGGGCGCAAATCGCCTGTATCCGCGAGGCGCTGGCACAGGCCGGGCCCGAGTACGAGGCCATCACCGTGGATACCGTCGAGCGCTACCAGGGCGGGGCCCGGGACATTATCCTCGTGTCGTTCTGCGCCAATGCGCCACATCAGTTGGATACCCTTGTAAGCCTGGGCGACGACGGCGTCGTCGATCGCAAGCTCAATGTGGCCCTCACCCGTGCGAGGCAACACCTCGTGCTGATCGGCAACCGCAAGACCTTGGAAATCCATCCCGTTTATCGGGATCTGTTGGATTTTGTGCCCTGTTAAGAGCCGGAAAACCAAGTATCGGGCCGGCTATCCGGCAGTTAGATCCTTGGTTGAACCGTGCAAGACTTCTGTCGTGAAATTTTGGCACAAAATTTTCCAAGCGAGAGGAAGTTTTATATTTTTACCACATCAAACCAAATTTTTTTTGCCATGTACAAACTGCTTTTTTCCCTTTTGTTTGCAATGACAGGTTCCCTGCTCTTTGCCCAAGAATACATCGATGCCGGTTCCGAAGTTTCCGGGACTTGGAAAAAATCCCGTTCGCCGTACATTTTGCAAGGCGTTACCATTGTTCCTCAGGGCAAAACACTCACGATCGAGCCCGGTGTGGTGGTGCGTTTACAAACGGGCGATGCCGAAGATTACAGCGATCCCGATTTTCCGCTCGGCATGTTGCGGGTTTTCGGTACCCTGATCGCCAAAGGCACGGAAAAAGATCGGATCCTGTTCACCAACATGGAAGATGACGGAGAGGGCGACAACTGGGGAGCCGTCCAGATCTGTTCGGACAAAAACAAGTCCGCCTTTGCTTTTTGCACCTTCGAATATGCGCGCGGCGTGGTCAACATCGAACTCGAAGATGGCCAGACCGTGAACGCCACAGGGGCATTGTCGTTCATCGATTGCGGCGGAACCGTCGAAAACTGTGTTTTCCGTGGTTCATGGGCCGGACTCAACGCCAAGGGCGAATCCCAGGTCAAGGTCCGTTTCAGCGACTTCGTGGCCAACAAGTACGGAATGGAAAGCAACGGAGACGCCAAGATCCTGCTCAACAGTTGCATCGTGTACGGCAACGAAAACGGATTTTTCATCAACCAGGAAGGCGGGGTTACTTTGTCCTATTGTTTTGTGGAAAAGGGCTCCCTGCACGAGAACGCCGAGGATGTGAAAGGCAATATCCTCAACAAAAAATCGCCCTTGTTCAAAGACGAGGACGAGGGTGATTTCCGTTTGGACAAAAAATCGCCCTGTCTGAAAAAAGGCGAAGGCAACAAGAACATCGGCGCTTATTGAGGCAACTACTTGTATTTGATTTATGAACAGAACAATCCTTGTTTTTCTTTTGCTGGTCTCGGCGCTCGTTCCTGCCTTCGCCGAAACGGTGATCGCCGACGGCTCCAATGTATCAGGCTCGTGGACCAAAGACAATTCCCCGTACCATGTGATGGGCGTGGTCACGGTACCTTATGGCCAGACCTTGACCATTGAGCCCGGGACGGTCGTGATGTTCCGCGCCGACACGGTGAACCAGCGGGAGCAGGAAGAATTCGGCAACGGAAGTTTCAAACTGGGCATGCTGCGCGTCAGGGGGCTGCTGATCGCAAAAGGCACGCCCGAGGAGAGGATCCTCTTTACCCGTCTCGAACAGGAAGACCTCAAAGAAGCCGTTTGGGGCACCATTCAAGTTTGTGCCGTTTCGGGCAAATCCGAGTTCGTGCACTGCAATTTCGAATATGCCAACGGTGTGATCGAAGTCCCCACCGGGGAAAGCGAGGTCAAAGAAAACGCCACCGGCGCCCTGTCTTTCATCGAATGTGCCGGATTGGTGGAAAATTGCCTTTTCAGGCTCAATTGGGCCGGCATCAACGCCAAACACGGATCGGTACTGGATATAAAATACTGCACCATCGTCGAAAACAAATACAGCATCGAGGCCAACGAAGATAGCCGAATCAAGGCTCGGGGCTGCCTGTTTTACGACAACATCGACGGTTTTTTCGTCAACGACCGAAACGATCTGGAATTGTCTTACTCGTTTGTTCAGAACGGCCAATGGGACGACAACATCTACGACGCGCAGAACAATGTCCGAAAGGGCGACAATCCGAAATTCAACAACCCCAAGAAAGGCGATTACTCTTTGTCGAAAAAATCCCCTTGCCTCGCCAAGGGCGAAAAAGGCAAGAATGTCGGAGCATTCTGATTTTCAATACATTGCACACTTTTTAAAATAATTTCTACATGAGAGTTACCCTTTTTCTGCTGTCCGCGCTCTTGACCGCAGCAGCCGCCAACGCCCAGACCGAGATTTACGACATGGAAGATGTGTCGGGAACTTGGACCAAAGCCAATTCTCCTTATATCGTCCTCGGCGAAGCCATCGTGCCCGATGGGCAGACCCTGACCATCGAACCGGGCGTGGAGGTGCGTTTCGCGACCAGCGAAGAGCGGGATTATTCATCCGATGACTTTGAAATGGGTATCCTGCGCGTTTTCGGTACGCTCAAAGCAGTGGGCAGCCAAACCGATCCCATCCTGTTCACCAGAGACGGTAGAAGGGGCCAATGGGGCTGTATCCACATCCAGTCGGGCAACAAAAAATCGTTGATCAAGTGGTGCATCGTGGAATATTCCCATTACATCCAGGGGCTGGTGTTCGACCCCGATGACGAAAGCACCGACAACTCCACCGGGGCCATTTCCTTTTACGGTTCGGGCGGCAGGGTCGAAAATTGTGTGATCCGAAACTCTTGGGCCGCGATCAACGCCAAAAACGGGGCGTCTCCCGTTATCGACCACTGTACGATCGTGGAGAACGAATACGCCTTGGAAAGCAATGCCGACGGCCCCCGCGGCACCACCAAGATCAAGGCCTCCAACTGTATCCTGCACGGCAACGAGAACGGATTTTTCATCACGGAATCGGACGGCGTATCCTTGGCTTATACCTTCGTGGACGAAGGCCAATGGGACGACAACATCGAGGACGGCGGCAACAACATCAAAAAGGGCAAGGATCCCTTGTTCGAAGATATGGACGACGAAAATTACAAGCTCAAAAAGAAGTCTCCCTGCAGAAAAAAAGGAGCGGACCGCACCAATATGGGTGCCTACTGATCCCAGAAGGAAAAAAATAAGCAGCTGAATGCCCGATGCGCGCCGCGCTCGGGCATTTTTTTCTCCGTGCAAAAAGTCCTTATCTTGCACCCTCTTGAGAGCAAAATAACCCTGACCAAACCTGATTTTTCAGCATCCAGATGAAAAAAGCGTATGTTTTTCCGGGCCAAGGGGCCCAATTCGAAGGTATGGGCAAAGACCTGTACGAGCAATCGCCGCTGGCGAGGGAAATTTTCGACGGTGCGGACCGATTGTTGGGATTCTGCCTGTCTAAGATCATGTTCGAAGGCAGCGCCGAGGAACTGCAGCAGACACGGGTGACCCAGCCCGCGATGTTCGTGTACGCCTACGCCAAGGCCCGGATGCTCGGAGCAGAATTCCGCCCCTGTGCGGTGGCCGGACATTCCCTGGGCGAGTTCACGGCCCTGGCCGCCGCCGGCTCGCTCTCCTTTGAGGATGCTCTGCGCTTGGTGAGCATCCGGTCGTCCGCTATGCAATACGCCTGCGAAAAACACCCCGGCACCATGGCCGCTATTTTGGGCATGGAAGATGCCCTGGTCGAAGAAATCTGTGCTTCCATCGACGATGTGGTCGTTCCGGCCAACTACAACAGCCCCGGCCAGCTGGTGATTTCCGGCTCCCTGACGGGCATCGAAAAAGCGGTCGCCGCGCTGCAAGCCGCCGGCGCCAAACGGGCCATCGTCCTGAAGGTCGGCGGGGCTTTCCACTCTCCGCTGATGGAAGAGGGGCGCCGCGAACTGGCCGAAGCGATAGAAGTGGTGCCCTTCGCGGCACCGAACTGTCCGGTGTACCAAAATGTGGACGGCCTGCCTTACACGGATCCGAACGCCATCCGCCTGAACCTGGTCCGACAGTTGACGGCGCCCGTCCGCTGGACCCAGACGGTGCAGAACATGCTCGCGGACGGTGCGGAAAGTTTCGTCGAAATCGGCGGCAATGTGCTCGGCGGCATGATCAAAAAAATCGACCGCAACGCCGTCGTCGAACCTACCACATAACCCCCGCCCATCCGACCATGTCCCGTTCAGCGGGACTTGTAGATCTTGACCTCGAATTTTCCTTTTCCGTCCACCACGCCCCGGTACATGCCGGAGGTGTTGAAGGTCATGGTGAAATTGCCGAAACGATCCCCTATGCTTCCCCCCCATTGTTGGACCAGAAAGTACCCTTAATCCCAAAATTGTCATTAGGAAAAATTTCTAATGGCGGCCATTAGAAAATCCTGA
>JBEIJQ010000123.1:0-9281 GCA_040380145.1 Lewinellaceae bacterium
AGCGAAGTACACCGTGTTGTTTTCTCGAAAAAAATCAATCACGTTCACGATCCCGGGCAAGTTGCCGAATTGTGCAAGCAGTTTTGCCTCTTCAAAAAAACGGTCTTTGTACGTTTCGAAATCTTCCGGGCTCAAGGATTGGATGTTGACTTGACCGCTGTTGGGCGATCGAGTGCATTTCCCGTCCATGAAAAATTCTTTCACGACCACTGTGCGCCCCAAGGAAGTCTGTGTGGCTTTGTACGTGATCCCGAATCCGCCTTGGCCCAATAGGCCGGCCAACAGGTATTCGCCGTTTTTGAGCGTTGTTCCGGAATGCAGGACATGGGCTTGTTGCATGGTGTTTTTTTGCAAAATTACATTTAAAAAACCGGGCAAAAAACTTCGTTGGAGCAGGTTAAAAGGTACTCGCCTTTACATTATCAACACCCACTTGTTCAGCCACATTACCGGCTCAAGAGATTTTCTTTTTCCGAAAAAAAACAAATACCCATCTGTTTGTCAATTTTTTGTCTGGTAAATAATCACTTTTCGGCGTTCCCGTCATCCATTTGCGCGATCTGGGTTTATCTTTGGACGGATTTTCCAAGAACCCTAAGAATTTTGCCCCCATGAAAGGTATCATTCTCGCCGGCGGCCTCGGCACGCGCCTGTATCCCCTTACGCTTGCCGTGAGCAAGCAACTGATGCCGGTGTACGACAAACCGATGATTTACTATCCGTTGTCCACGCTCCTGCAATCGGGCATTCGGGATATTTTGATCATTTCCACGCCGCACGACCTGCCCAATTTCCAGAAATTGTTGGGGGACGGATCCGCCATCGGTTGCAACTTCACCTATCAAGAGCAGGTGGTGCCCAATGGGTTGGCCCAGGCGTTCGTGTTGGGGGAGCAGTTCATCGGCTCCGACAACGTCAGTTTGATCTTGGGCGACAACATTTTCCACGGCAACGGGCTCGACACGCTGCTTCGCCAGAGCGTTGATCCGGAGGGCGGCGTGATTTTCGCCTACCTCGTCTCAGACCCCGAGCGTTACGGGGTGGTGGAGTTCGACGACAATTTCAACGCCATTTCCATCGAGGAAAAGCCCCAACAGCCCAAGTCCAACTACGCCGTTCCGGGGATTTACTTTTACAACAATTCGGTGGTGGACATCGCCAAGAACCTCCGGCCCAGTGCCCGCGGCGAATACGAGATCACCGATGTCAACCGCATCTACCTCGAACAGGGCCGTCTCAAAGTGGCCGTTTTGGGCCGCGGGGTGGCTTGGCTCGATACCGGTACCCACGAATCCCTGATGCAGGCCGGGCAGTTCATCGAGGTCATCGAACAGCGCCAGGGCCTCAAGATAGGGTGCATCGAGGAGGTGGCTTGGCAGATGGGCTTCATCGACGACGAGCAAATGGCCCGCTTGGCCCACCATTACAGCAAGAGCGGCTACGGCGAATATCTCGCCGCGGTGCTCCGGTACGGTCGTTGAAAACGATCAGATTTCGATCTTGAATCCGTCCCGATCGGCCAAAAAAGGCAATTTCTGACGGGTTTCCGACAGGTCCGACAAGCGGATCGTGGACAGGATCGTGCCCGGCAACCCTTCGCCGAGATGTTCGATGGTTTCGCCCGTGGGGCCGATCACCGCGGAATCTCCGGAATACCGCAGGCCGGTGCCGTCCGTGCCCACCCGGTTGACCGCTGCCACAAAGCATTGGTTTTCGATGGCCCGCGCCCGCAAAAGGGCGTTCCAATGGGCAATGCGCCGTTCGGGCCAGTTGGCGGTGAACAGCAGCAGGTCGTAGTCCTCGGCGTTGCGGCACCATACCGGGAATCGCAGATCGTAGCAGATCAGCGGACAGACCCGCCAGCCCATCATTTCCACGTACAGTTGCCGCCGCCCGGGCGTATAGACCCGGTCTTCGCCGGCCATACCGAACAGGTGGCGCTTGTCGTAATGGTCGTAGGTGCCGTTGGGGCGCATCCAGATCAAGCGGTTGAAAAAGCGCCCGCCTTCTTCGATCATCAGCGTTCCGGTCACGACCGCGTCCAAAGCAGATGCCTGGTCGGCCATCCATTGGACGGTCGGCCCGTCCATTTTTTCGGCCAAACGCTGGGGAGCCATGCTGAATCCGGTGGTGAACATTTCCGGGAGCACGGCCAAGTCCACGCTTTTGGGCAATTCCGACAGTTTTTGGGCAAAAAAATCGCGGTTGGCCTCCTGGGATTCCCAGTGGAGGTCGGTTTGCAAAAGGGCTAAGGTGAGCATGGTGTTTCCCTGTTTTTTTGGAATTTCTGCAAAATTACCTCTTAAAGGCGATTTTTTTCAAAAAATATCGAAGGGAAAACGGTTCGCCCAGTGCGCAGAAAAACTTGCCCGAAAAAAGATCACCTCGGGGTGTAGAGCGACACCCACCTGACGGCGGGCAGTCCGGACAGCGTCAAACTGGTCTCAAAAACTTCCACATCGGGATGCTCCACGGAAAAAACCAGTCCGTCCCGTTCTTCGCCCGCCTCAAAAAAAGTTTGCGGCCGCAAATGGAATCGGTTGATCACCGATTGGAACTCTTCGCTTTCGATGCGCAGTTCGTTGGTCCGCAGTTTGTTGGCCCAAGCGGCGTCTTTGTCGAAATACACCACGATCCGGCACTGTTGCGGTGCTCGGTTTTCGGGTGTTGGGTATTGCTGCATCATCGATTCCCAATCCGCGAAATCGGCCCAATGGAAATAGCGGGAGGTATCCAATTCGGGCACCTGTTCTCTGCGGCGTTTGATATGGGGAGCGTTGCCGGCGGGCACTTGCCATTCGCGGGGCACGGGCGTTTCTTTGGCGGTTGCCAAGGTATCGGAGGGGCGTTGCGCCGAGGCTATGGCGACGGTCAACAGGGCCAATGCCGAAAGGAAGCACTTCGTTTTCATGGGAAAAAGAGGGTTGATTTTATTTGGGGGCTTTGACGAAGACCACCGAGACGCCTTTCTGCAGCGAAAGTTCTTTGGCGGCGGCGAGCCAATCGGTAGTGGCCCCGGTGCTTTTCAGCACCAGCCCGTCTTGGCGGGCATCAGCGTCGTACCATTTGACGATCCGAAGCCCATGTTGGGCGAGCAGGGCGTTCGTTTTGGGATCGTCCAAGCGCATTTCCCCTCTTTGCAGGGGAGCGGCCCAAGGCGCGTTTTTGGGGAAAAGCACGACGAGGCGGCAGGATTGGGCGGCATCGCCCGCTTGCAGGGCCGATGGTTCTACGGTCCTGTCCAATTTGCCCGCTGCTGCGGTTGCCAAGACCCGATAAAATTTGGGGTTGGCTTCCCGCACGAGGGGCAGTTCCTGCCGGTAGGAGGACGGGGAAACGCCGCCGGGCGGCGCCGGCGGGGGCAAGGGCGCTTCCTGGCCTTGGGTGTTGCCCAAGGCCAGGAAGCACAGCAAGCCCATCAAAAAAGAACGGAAAACGGAGATCATGGAAAATGGATTGAGAACCGATTGCACCTTTAATGCGACTTTTTGCCCAAACGTTACCGCCGAACAAATAAAATATATTTGCGGGACATTTTCCCCAATCCCGTTTTCGGATGCAACGACTCCTTTTTATCCCCTTTTGCTGCTGCTTGTTCGTGTCCTGTTGGCAGAACTCCGATCCCGAAGATCCACCATCCGTGGCCGTTGCCTTCATGTGCGCCCTGCGCGACGGCGACTTGGAAAAAGCCCGCTCGTTGATCGCCGAAGAATCGGCCGCCACCCTGATGTTGGGCAAAAGCATCCTCGACGGCGACGCGGAGCTCCGCGATGTTTTCGAGGGGCGCTGGCGTTCTGCGGCCTGCGAGGGCGACGACCGTTTCCGAACCTGCACGGTCTGCTGCGGCGCGACCGGCATGAACGCTGCCCTGGTGCTGGTCCGCGAAGGCGAAGCATGGAAAGTGCGGCTCGACAAATCCGGCGAAGAAGATATCCGCGAGGGCCTCGAGGCGCTCGGCGGAATCTTCGAGGACATCGATACCACCGGCTGGGGCGACGATCTGAATCGGGTGGTGGACAGCCTTCAAAACGCCGCTCCAGCTTCCCCTAACGCGCATTGAAAATTTTTTCCGCCATGCAAAAGCATTTGCTCGGCTTAACGGCCCTCGCTTCCGTACTGTTCCTTTCTTTTTTTTCTGTTTTGTTTTTTTCGAAAAAAAAAGAAAACCATCCGCCTCGGCCGTCGCGCCAAACCGCCACCGACCGCTTCCGTCCGGAAGAAAAATCCCTGCTGCGGGAAGGGGACATCGTGCTGCGCAGGGGCGAAGGCTCGGTCAGCGATTTCATCGTGGCCTTTCTCAAGGAAACCTATCCGGTCACCCACTGCGGCGTGGTGGTGCGCCGCGACGATGGGCTATGGGTCATCAGCAGTGAATCAACGCCCGATGCGGACGGCATCCGCTGCGATCCGCTGACCCACTTTGCGGGCTACGCCCGAAACGGATCTCTCGCGGCCGTGCGTCCCCGCTTGGACGAGGCCCAGCGCACCGCCTTTCTCCACGCCTCGGAATGGTACCTTAGCCAGGGAAAGGCCTTCGACAAACAGTTCGACATGGCCGACACGACCAAGTTCTACTGTGCTGAACTGATGTACCACCTGTTTTTTCGGGCGACCGGAACCGATTTCCTGCCCGCCCGAAAGCCACTGGCCGCTAGCGAAGTCGTGCACATGGACAATTTTTTTGCCCCGGAGCGGTTCGAACTGTTGTTCAACCACGCGGAAAAGACGGCTTTTTGAACCGCCGCCAAGCCCAGAAGCCGCCGCCCGCGGCGCCGGCCGCCAAAAGGCCCATGGCCAGCCATTTCCAATGGTTGCGGGGGAGCGTCCCGTCCGCGCCGAGGTGCACCATGCCGGCCCAATAGGTGGGCAGCGTGCGCGCCGTGCCCGCGTGCCGCTCCAAATAGTCGAGTTTGGCCCGGCGCAGCGCAGCGGCCTTGCCCATCCCGTTTTGCAGGTGTCCGTAAAAAAGTTCGGTGAGTTCGACCGTGGATTCGGCGTTCACTTCCCACAGCGTGGTAGCGCAACTGGCGATGCCCGCCGCCGCGAATCCCCTCGCCAAGCTCATCACCCCCTCCCCGGGAACTTGTTCGCCCGCTCCGGTCGAACAGGCCGAAAGCACCGCCAAGCTAGCGTGCAGGCGCCGCGGCAGCAGGTACAGGTCCGACAGTCCCAACAGCGTGTCGCTGAAAAAAATGACGGGCTCGCGCTGTCCTTCGTGGTTGGCCAAGGCATGGGTGTACAGTTGCAGCACCCCGTAATCCGGTGCTTCCTCGCGGAAGCGGGCCGCGGTGGCCTCGCCCCGCAGGTGGGCGCGGCCACCCATTTGCGCGTGCAGTCTTTGCAGGGACGGTTCGGTGCCCGATAGGGCGGGCAGTCCGTAGCGCGCGAAATCCACCGGGGCGAAACCGACGAAGCCGCTCCCGGAGCGGGCTTCCCGTTGGGTCAGCCAGATCGTGGCGGAATAGGCGTAGTTGAAGCCGTGCCGGAGCAGGAGCACTTCTTGGGGCGATTTCGGATCGGGCAGCATTGCTTCGTAGGGCAACAGGTAATCGCCCGAGGCCAGGGTGATCGCCTCCGCTTCGGCGCGGAGCGGTTCGAACAGCATTTTGTACAGCGAATGGGCCAGTTCGGCCTGCCGTGCGAAGCCGGCCTCCGTTTGCAGGGCTTTGTCGTTGGCCAGCAGCGATAGCCATTCCCGGGCTTCGGTCTCGTATGTCGGGGCGGGGGTGCGCACGGTACGCGCCGAGGAGCCGTCCAGGTAAAGCGAATACAGATCGGAGCGGAAAAACAGGTGTTCCACGAAAGCCTCTCCAGGGGCCAAGTTTTGCCGGACCTCTTCCAAGGTCAGCGGGCGATCGGCGTATTTGAGGCGGTGGTAATCGGGGTAATCGCGTTCCAATGTTTGGATAAAGACCGACAGTTCGTTGTTGGCCCCCAACAATTGGGCCCGCAGGTCGGTGGCCGTTTCGGCGTCGGCGCCTTCCAAGCGGAAGGTCAACGAGCGCACCCGCTGCTTGATGGCCGTTTCTTGGGCCCTGACCGTTTCGGGGAGCAGGCTGTGGGCGTTGAGGTCGCGCAATTCGTCCAACAGCAGCACGGCCCTGCTTTTTTCCATGAAATAAAAAACACTTTCCGCGTCGCCCAATCCGTGCGCCACGGCCACGGCCGAACCGTACATGTCCTGCGTCTTGCCGCGCCAAAACCGCTTGGAGCGGGCGCCCAACTGTTCGCGGCGCATGTAGCCCACCAGTTCGTCGGCGGCGCGGAACCATTGGAGGGCCGATCGGAGATGTTCTTCGCCGCCTTGTGCCCGGTGCGCTTCGGCCATGTCGAGCAGATACACGAGGAGTTCGGATTTGCTGGGCGACAGCGACAGCGACTGGCTGCCGGGCGGTTCGCCCGGGCGGTCGTATTCGAAAGGAAAGATTTTCAGAGCGGCGCTGTACTGTTCGAGCGCCTCCGGCGTTTGGCCTTGTGCGAGGTACCAATCGCCGAGGTTGGCGCGCACATTGGCCTCGGTCAGGTTTTTTTCGCCTTCGAAATAAGCGATGGACAGTTCGAGCGCGCGATCGAGATGTGTTTTGGCTTCGGGAAATCGCTTTTCGCGGGTGAGCACGAAGCCGAGGTTGAGGTGGGCCTTGATTTCGCTTTCCGATTCCGAGCCTTCCAAGAGCCGAAGGGCCTGGTTGTAGGCGAACAGGGCGCTGTCGGGCCTGCCCAGCCCGTCGTGCGAGTTGCCGGCGTTGAGCCAGCATTTGGCGAGGTTGGTGTCGTCTTCTTCACGGGAAAAAACGCGGCCCGCAGCGCGCAGGGGCGTGAGGGCGCCGGCATAATCTTCTTGCCGCAGGCGGATCACTCCTTCCGTCATTTCGAAACGGGCCAAGGCGAGGTCGTCCGGAGCGCCGGCCTCGGCCAGTTTCACGCTTTCGAGCGCCTGTTCGAAGTCGCCGAGGTCGCGGTACAGTTTGGCCCGTTCGAAGTGGCATTCGCCGACCCGTGGGTCGCCGGCGCCGAGGTAACGCTGTTGCGCTTCGTCGAAAGATCGCAGGGATTCCGTGAACTGCCCATCCTCGCGCTGGAAGACGCCGAGGTTGAAGTAGCCTTGTCCCACTTCGGGATGTGAGGCCCCGAGCCGCCGTTCGCGGGCGCGGATGGCCAAGCGGGTGTATTCGATGGCTTTGGGGGCATCGGTGCGGTACCAGGCCACGCCCAGTTGGTGCCATACCGACGCGAGGGCGAGGGAGTCCACCGGCGGCGGGCAGCTGTTCAGTCGCACCAACAGCGAGTCAAGCGCGGCGATGCGCGCCTCTCCTTTCAGTGCGGTGGCCCGTTGCAGATCGGCGCCCAGCAGATCGCCGACGGGGCATTGGGCGGTGGCTGCAAAAGCCAAAAACGCCGCGGCTGTGAAGCCCCGGCGCAGAAAACGGTAAAGGCCTTGGGACTTCATGTGGTCAAGAGGATGGGTTCGGCGGCGAGAAAACTCTCCGGGCCGAGGTTTTCCAATAATACAGGATAGATGCGGTTGACCAGTTCGGGCCGGTATGGCACGGTCACCTTGAGGTAGTTGTCGGTGAACCCGCTCATTGTCCCCTCGGGGCTTTCGGCGGCTTCGAAGAGCACCGTTCGGGTCTGTCCGAGGTGGTTTTCGTAGAAACGGCGGCGTTTTTTTTCCGAAAGAATGCGCAGCATCTCGTTGCGTTCGCGGCGTACGGCCATGGGAACGGGATCGGGCATTTCGGCGGCGGGCGTGTTGGCCCGTTCGGAATACGTGAACACGTGCAGGTAGGAAACGTCGAGTTCTTCTTGGATAAAGCGGTAGGTTTCGCGGAAATCGGCGTCCGTTTCGCCGGGGAAGCCCACGATCACATCGGCCCCGATGCAGCAGTGCGGCATCAGTCGTTTGATGGTGGCCACGCGTTCGGCGTACAGTTCGCGCCGATAGCGTCGGCGCATCTGGGTGAGCTGTTGGTTGTTGCCCGACTGCAGCGGGATATGGAAGTGCGGGACGAACCGTTTGGAGCCGGCCACGAACGCGATGATCTCGTCGGTGAGCAGGTTGGGCTCGATGGAGGAGATGCGGAAGCGTTCGATGCCTTCCACTTGTTCGTCGAGGGCTCGGATCAGATCTATGAAGAGCGCCTCTTTTTGGGGGCGAAGGCCTTCGATCACCTCGGTTCCGTTGCCGAAATCGCCGAGATTGACGCCGGTGAGCACGATTTCGCGGGCGCCCATTTCGGCGATCTTGCGGGCGTTTTCCACGGCGCGCGGGATCGTGTCGCTTCGGCTGGCCCCGCGCGCGAGCGGGATCGTGCAGAACGAGCATTTGTAGTCGCAGCCGTCCTGTACCTTGAGGAAGGAACGGGTGCGGTCGCCGAAGGAAAACGAGCCCACGAAGTCCTTGGCCTCCTGTACGGCGCCGGCCTGAACCATGCCTTTTCCGGGCAGTTTGGTCAGGTCGTCGAGGTAATCGAGGATGCGGAATTTCTCGCCGGCCCCCAGCACGAGGTCCACGCCGGGGATTTCCGAGATCTCGCGGGGCTTCAGCTGCGCATAGCAGCCGATCACCGCCACGAAGGCGTCCGGTGCGGTCCGCAGGGCGCGGCGCACCATGTTGCGGCATTTTTGGTCGGCGAAATCGGTCACCGAGCAGGTGTTGATCACATACACGTCGGCCGCTTCCTCGAAATCCACTTCGGCGTAGCCGGCGTCTTGGAAGAGCCGTCCGATGCTCGAGGTCTCGGAGTAGTTGAGCTTGCAGCCCAGGGTGTGGAAAGCAACGGTGCGCGGGGTCATGGCCAAATCGGATTTGCGGGGCGAATATCCGAAAAAAAGCTCGCGGATGGGCCATCGGCCCCTGGCTCGCGGGCCAAAAAAAGGGCCGCTTTGACGAACAAAGCGGCCCGAGGGGGGGAGGTCGAAAGCGGATTCGAACCGCTGTACGAGGTTTTGCAGACCTCTGCCTAGCCGCTCGGCCATTCGACCCTGTTGCACAAAATGCGCCCGCAAATATAAGCGCGATTTTCGAATCCCCAATTTTTTTCCCAAAAAGTAAGGAAAAAAAGAGTTCCGTGGATCGTTTTCAGGCGTTCACCCAGCCCAGCAGGGAGGTGAACAGCACGAGGCCGTCCGAATTGCCGAGGATGGGCTCGGCGGCCCGTTCGGGGTGCGGCATCATGCCGAACACGTTGCGGCCCTCGTTGCAGATCCCGGCGATGTCGCGAAGGGCACCGTTGGGATTGGCGCCCGGAGTATCGGTCTTGCCCATCTCGTCGCAGTAGCGG
>JBEIJQ010000124.1:0-9249 GCA_040380145.1 Lewinellaceae bacterium
GACCGAGGCCGTCCGCAAACTGTACGACGAGGTGGAAGCCCCGATCATCCGCGTGCTGGCCGACATCGAGTCCGAGGGCGTGCGCATCGATCCGGATTTTCTGACGGCCTATTCGTCCGTGCTGGAAAAAGAGATCAAGGAACTGCAGGAAAAAATCTATGCTGATGCCGGTGTGCGCGAGATCAACCTCAACGCCCCGGGACAGATCGGCGACCTGCTCTTCGTCCGGATGAAAATCCCCTACCGGTGGAAAAAAACCAAGACCGGACAGTTTTCCACCGACGAGGAAATCCTCTCCGAACTGGCCGCCGAGCACGGCATCGTGCGGGATATCCTCGATTACCGCGGTCTGGCCAAGCTCAAATCCACCTATGTGGACGCACTGCCGCGGATGATCAATCCCCGCACGGGACGCGTCCACACATCCTTCAACCAGGCGCTGGCGCAGACCGGACGGTTGAGCTCCCAAAATCCCAATCTGCAGAACATCCCCGTGCGCACCGAGCGCGGGCGCGAGACCCGAAAGGCTTTCGTGCCGCGCGACGCCGGCCATGTGCTGCTCTCCGCCGACTATTCGCAGATCGAACTGCGCCTCGTGGCGCACATCAGCGGCGACCAGACCTTGTTGGAAGCCTTCCGGCAAGGTCACGACATCCACACGGCCACCGCCGCCAAGGTGTTCGGGGTCGCCCTCGAAGAAGTGACCAAAGAACAGCGCTACAAGGCCAAAACCGTGAACTTTTCGATTCTGTACGGCGCGGGGGCGCACAACTTGTCCAAACAGCTCGGCATCCGCCGCAGCGAGGCGCAGCAGATCATCGAGGCGTACTTTGCACAGTTCACGGGCCTCAAGGCCTACATGGAGGGCACGGTGGCCGAGGCGCGCGAAAAGGGCTATGTGACCACGCTGCTCGGCCGCCGGCGCTACCTGCGCGACATCAATTCGGTCAGCGCGGTGACCCGCGCCAACGAGGAGCGGGTGGCCATCAACACGCCCGTTCAAGGCTCTGCCGCCGACATGATCAAGGTGGCGATGATCCACATCAACGAAGCGCTCCACCGCGGCGGATTCGGGGCGCGGATGATCCTGCAGGTGCACGACGAACTGGTCTTCGATGTGCCCCGCACGGAAGTGGACGCCCTCCGCCCGATCATCGAAGAGGCGATGAAAAACGCATTGCCGGGACTGCTCGTGCCCATCGAAGTGGGCATCGGGACGGGCGAAAACTGGTTGGAAGCCCATTGATCCGATCCGCGCCATGAACCTTGCCGACGAACGGAACGATTTCTCGGGCGACCGTGCCCTGTGGACGCTTTTTGCGGGCATCACCGCCGCCCATCTGCTGGGAATGTGGCTGGTGCCCGTGCTGGAAGTGGATTCGGCGCAATACGCCAGCATCGCCCGCGAAATGGCCGAAACGGACGGCTGGCTGGTGGTCAAGCACCGCGGCGCGGATTACCTCGACAAGCCCCCGCTGCTCTTTTGGTCGGCGGCGGCGCTCTTCAAGATCTTCGGCCCGCACCATTTCTTGTTCCGCCTGCCGGCGTTTTTGGCCACCTTGCTGGGCGTGTACGCCGTGTGGCGGATGGCCCGTCGCCTGTACGGACCGGAAGCGGCGGCGGTGGCTGCGCTCGCGCTGTACGGCAGCCAGGCCTGGTACCTGATGGTCCACGACCTGCGTGCCGATACGATGTTGGCGGCGGCGGTCGCCGTGTCCACTTGGCAATTGTGGGAGTACTTGGAAACCGGTCGCCGGGCCTACTGGCTGGGCGGGTTCACGGCCTTGGCCCTGGCGCTGATGGCCAAAGGGCCGATCGGCGCGGCCGTGCCTGCGATGGCGCTCGGCGCGCATCTGTTGGCCAACGGGCGTTGGCGCGACCTGTTCAGGCCCGCTTGGTTGTTGGGTGCGCTGTGGGTACTGCTGCTCCTTTCGCCGATGCTGTGGGGCCTTTGGCGTCAATTCGGGGCGGACGGTTGGTATTTTTTCTTTTGGAAACAAAGTTTCGGGCGCATCACGGGCGAAAACGAATGGAAGAACGATTCGGGTTTCGGCTTCCTGTGGCACACTTTCCTGTGGGCGTTTCTGCCGGGGAGCGTGGCCGTTGTGGCGGCGTTGGTCCGCGTGGTCCGAAGCGGGCGTTGGGCGGCGGCGGCTTTGCCCGTGGCGGGCTTTTTATTGCCGCTCGCCGCGCTTTCCTTTTCGCGGTACAAACTGCCGCACTACGGCTATGTGGCCTTTCCGTTTGCGGCTTTGCTGGTGGGCGAGGCCTATCTTTTTTTTCAAGAAAAAATTTTGGAAAAAAAGGGGTTTCTGCTGGCGCCGCTCGTTTACCAAGGACTTTTGCTGGTGCTGGCCGCAGCGGCGGTGGGGCTTTTGGGCGGCTGGGCCTTTCCCGGACGACCGGTTTTGTCTTACGCTTTGGCGGGTGCCGCATGGCTGGCCGGTGCGTGGACGCTGTTCTGGGGCAACGGGCTGTACCGGCTGTGGATGCCCGGGCTTTGGGCTTTGTTGTCCGCCAACCTGTGGCTCAACACCGCGGGCTATCCGGCCCTGTTGGAATACCAGGCCGGCGTTCCCGTGGCCCGCTTCCTCGACGCCCTACCGCCGGAAACGACCGTCGCCTATTACCGGGCGGGCGGCCACTCCCTGGATTTTTATCACGGCCGTTGGCCCGTGTTCGACTTCCGCGGCTGTGCTCCGGGCACGCTGCTGGTGACCGATGGGCCGGGCCTCGAGGAGGTGCGCGGCGCGGGCCGCGCGCATGCCGTCCTCGGCGAGTGGCCCAATTTTCCGGTGTCCAAACTGAACGGGCGGTTCTTGGATCCGCGGAAAAGGGCCGCGCAGACTGCTCCGTGGTATGTGCTGCGGTTGGAATGAGCGTTTTGGGAGGGATGGTCTGTGTTGGGCACTCGTTTAGATCCGCAATTATTGTTGAAGGCCGTGTATAGATGGAATCATCTTTTTTCAAATTGAGAGCAAGTGAAAAAAATATTTTTTAAAATATTGATATTCAATTTTTTAAAATAAAAAATAAAAAAACCATCGAACAAAACAGAGGACTCACAACGACCATTCTGAAACCACGAAAAATCTTTTCTCTTTGTCCGAAATCGTCCCCTGCGCGAACCGAAATAAACCTTTTCGGGCAAAGTGTGTTTTTGACCTTTGTTCGATTCCAAGGGAATCACAATTTTGGTCCAAACGGTTCGTAAACAGTGGCGATATATTCGATACGGGACTTGGAAAAGTTGTCGGGGATCCGGGCGCACACGCTGCGCATCTGGGAGCAGCGGTATGGTATCATAGATCCCAAGCGAACCGCCACGAACATCCGTTTCTATACCGACGAAGACCTGAAATCGCTGCTCAACATCGCGCTGCTCAACAAAAACGGGTACAAGATTTCCAAGATCGCGCAGATGACGACAGAGCAAGTGGCTGCCCAAGTGGCCACTATTTCGGAGGAAAATTTCGAAAACGAGACCCAGCTGGATGCGCTCACCATTTCGATGATCGAAATGGACGAGTCGAAATTCGAGAAGATCGTCGCCACCAATATCGAGCAATACGGTTTTGAGCGGACCATGCTCGATGTGATCAATCCTTTTTTGGAAAAACTCGGGCTGCTCTGGCTCACGGGTTCCATCAATCCGGCCCAAGAGCATTTCATCAGCGCGCTGATCCGCCGCAAGATCATGGTGGCCATCGATCGGGAGCCCATCGTGACGGATCCCAAGGTGCCCAAGTTTTTGCTGTACCTACCGGAAAACGAATCCCACGAACTGATCCTGCTGTTCATGCACAGCCTCATCAAGGCGCGCGGGCTTCGTGCGGTCTATCTTGGTCAGAACATCCCTTTCGAGGATTTGCGCTCGGTGCACGAAATCCACCGGCCCCAATACCTTTTCACGATGTTTTCTGAGTCTTTTTACAAAGTACCGCTCCAGACCTACCTCAACAAGTTGAGCCAAACCTATCACGACTGCACGCTGTTGGTCACGGGCTACCAAGTGGCGGCGCTTTCGCTGGACCTGCCGGCCAATGTGCGGGTGCTCGACAGTTTGGACGAGGCGATCGAATTGCTCGACGGACTGAAGCGGTAACTTCTCAGGAGGCGTTCACCAGTGCGCCCAGTCCCTCGGTCCGCGCGGCCCGGGCGGCGGGCAGCCACGAGGCCAACAGACCGACGATCATGATGGTGCAAAAAACCAAGACGAAATCGCCCGCCCGCAGGTTCATCGGATAGTGTTGGATGATGAGGTTGCCCTCCATCGACACGAGGTGGAAAGTTTCTTGTGCCCACACCAGAGCTGTGGCCGCGGCAAAACCCACCGTGGAGCCGATCAGCGAGATCAGGGCCCCTTCCAGCAGAAAGACGCGCCGAATAAACCCCGGTGTGGCGCCCATGGCCACCAACATGGCCACGTCGCGGCGTTTTTCGAGGGCGAGCATCCACAAGGCGCTGATCATGTTGAAGGCAACGATGGCATAGGCGAGGCAAAGAATGGCAAAGACGGCCCAGCGCTCCATGTTGGTGATCTTGTAAAAGGTTTCGTCCTGCGCGAAGCGGTTTTTTACCGAAAAACCGTCGCCCAGCACCTGGCGCAGCGCGCGCTCTACGGCAGCGGTCTTGGCTCCTGGCGCGAGTTTCACCTCCAAGGCCCCGGTCTCGTCGCCGTTGTACGAAAGCAGTTCGCGCACGAATGCGAGGTCGGCGAAAAGATGGTTGTTGAAATCCTGCAAGATCTCGAAGGTGCCCCCGAGTTCCAGCGAACGGCTCTTGAAGGGCTGTCCGCCCATCATGCCCCCTCCTCCGGCGTTGCCCCGCTTGGCCATATAGACCCTGACGGGCTTGCCGCCGCCGCGGAGGCGTTCGTCGTACACGAGGCCCAACTTGGAGCAGAGGCCGGCCCCGACCACTGCAAAGTGGGTCCCCTCCGGCGAAAGCAGCTCGAAGCGGCCGCCGTCACCGCTGGCCGCCACGACTGAATCTATGTCGCTGACCGACGCAAAAATCGGGTCCACGCCTTTCAGGACGCCCAGCGACTGGGCGTCTTCGAACGCGAAAAGCGCCACTTCCTCGAGGGTGCGCGAAACGGCCGCCACGCCCGGTACGGCCGAGACCTTGGCGAGCAGCGCAGAATCCGCATCAAAGACCTTGCCCTGCCGGGCCTCGATCTTGAGATCGGGGTTGAACAACCCGAAGCGGTCGCCGATCAAGGTTTCAAAGCCATTGAGGCCGGAGAGGATCAAGATGAACGCCGCGCTGCCCACCACTACGCCCAGCATCGTGATAAAAGTGATCACGTTGATGGCGTTGGCCGATTTTTTGGCCACCAGATAACGGAAAGCGATGCGGAGCTCGAGCATAAGGCCAAAGGGAAAGGTCATTCCGGAAATTCGTACGCGCCGAGGTCGGGCAGTGCGTCGCGGGGATGGCCGTCCAGATCGTACAGGATGGGTTGGCCGTTGTAGTCGGTCACGCCGGGCAGGCCGGTGTTGCGCGCCGGGGAAATGATGGTGTCCAAATGGAAATCGTACGCATCGGGATCCGCAAAGCGCGGATCGAGGTTTTTGTAGGAGTCCACCAGGTTGTAGGTGAGCGTGTCGGCCTTGACCAAACAGTTTTTGAACAACCACTCCAACGGCGCGGTGGTGTTGTCGCCCTTGTCGAGGTCGATTTCGTTGAACTGCGACCCGTACAGGATGCAGTTCGTGAAACGGGCCCGGCCGGGGGCTTCCAAAAGGATCTCGTTGCCGTCGTTGTCGTAGGTGACGAAATAATTGCGGTAGGCCAGCAGGGGCTTGTTTTGGCGCGACACCAGCCCCGTGCCGTAATTGGCGAAGGTGCAGTGGTTGAAGGTGTAATCGCCGCCATAGGTGAGCAGGGCGTTCCACTTGACGCTGTTGGCCACCACGGTGTTTTCGGCGTAGATGCTGCCGTTGATACCTAAAATACCCGCTTCGGCCACGTTGTAAACAAAAGTGTTGCGGACGGTCAGTTTGGGCCTGCCATTGGTCGAGAGCGAATCCACCCACAGGGCGTACAGGGCGTTTCGGATGACGGCGTGCTCCACCACGTTGTCGCGGCTGAACTGCCCGAAACGGATGCCCTCCCACTGGAAAGGCAGGTCGTCGAATTCGTTTTCCAAGCGGTGGGAGACAAATTGCACGGGGGCCGCCGCGGTGCCCTCCACCCGCAGTGTGGAGCCGTCGCCCACGTACAGGAGCGCCCGGGCGCCCGGATTGCTGGTCGGGCCGCCGAACATGTGCACCCGCGTACCGGCCTGGATGGTGAGCGTGGAAAAGGAATCAATGGCCACGATGCCCATCAGCACATACGGTTTGTTGGGCGTGAACACGAGGTTTTCGTTGACGAACCAAGTGATATAGCCCACCTGCCCCAAGTACACCGCATCCTGTCCCCAGGCCTGCAGCACCACCCGCTGTTGGTTGCCGTTGGTTTCGAACACGACCGAGTCGAACACCACCAGCGGGTTGTCGGCGTGGTTGGGGTCTATGTAGGCGTTGGCAAAGACATAGAGGCTGTCGTTGGCGGGAATTTCCACGTCGAGGGCCTCGGTGGTGGCGGTGCCGTCCACGTTGAGGCGGAACTTGGACTGGGCGCCGCCCGCCAATCGGATGCGGTCTATCCGGAGGGGTTGGTCGTAGGGGTTATAAATCTTGAATTTGCGGGTGGCCACGCCCATTTGGGTGAACACCGTGTCGAAGGTGAGCGTATCGGTCGAAAAACGCAGGGCGGCTTCCGGATCGGTGAGCAGTTCGGTCTTGCCGCAGCCGCCGAGGGCGGCCAAGATCCAGAGGGCGCCCAAGAAGGCGGGCGGCAGCCAAAAAAAACGATGCGCCATGGGCGGCAAAAAATGGGTGATGGGCGAAAGATCGTGGGTCGGCAAAGATACGAAGCCCGAACAGTTATTCGCCCGGCCCGCCGATCAATCCTTCAGGAGCTTGGCCGCCTCGTCGAGGGCTTCGTAAAACGCTTCCCCGTATCGGCGCACGATCGGGTCTTTGAGAAAAACATACACGGGAACTTTCAGTTTTTCCCCGAGCGAACAGGCGGCCGAGCAGACTTCCCAGCGGTGGTAATTGAGCGCCTCGTAGTCGAGCAGGCGCGAAACGCGGATCGGGTACAGGTGGCAGGAGATCGGTTTTTGAAAGTCCACCGCTCCGGCGCGCCAAGCTTGTTCGATGCCGCAGCGGGCGATGCCCAACTCGTCGCGGGTCATGTAGGCGCAGGGGCCGCCCTCTATGAGCGGGGTAGCGAAATCGCCGGCCTCTTCGCCGGGCACATGGGTTCCTTGGGCCTCGATGGCGGCCCGGCCCTCGGGCAAGAGGAAGCCCTCGATCCGGGGGTAGATTTCCCGGAGCAGGAGGGCCTCCTCGGCCTCGAGCGGAGCGCCGTAATCGCCTTCCACGCAGCAGGCGCCCTTGCAGGCGTTGAGGTCGCACACAAAAGCCTCGTTCACGAGTTCGTCGCTCACGAGCTTGTCGTCGATGATGATCACGGCAAAAAAATAAAAGGGTTATTCGATGATCACGGTGTAGGAAACGGGATACTTGACCATATACCCGAACGACAGTTTTTTGTTGCCGTTGGGGGGCAGCGACAGCCGCCAGGTGATCAGTCCCTTGGCTTCGTCCACTTGGGCGCCGGGCGCTTCTTTGTCCTCGACCTTGATCTGTTGGTCGGTGGGCACGGGGAATTGGTCTTGGACGACGATTTCCACGGCCACGGCTTTTTTGTTGCGCAGGGATATTTCCCAGCCGCGGGTTTCCTTGCGGTTGCCGGCCAGAGTCTGGCGCTTGACCTTTTCTTTCACCCGGGTGCGCTCCACCACGATGTTCTTGTCGCGGCCCAGCGAGATGGACAGAGTGTCGGAGACTTGGGCCAGATCGAGGCGGGATTTGCCCAAGAAGGTGCCCTCGAAATACAGGTTGGCATCTCCGTTGA
This sequence comes from Lewinellaceae bacterium, assembly GCA_040380145.1. GTDB lineage: Bacteria > Bacteroidota > Bacteroidia > Chitinophagales > Saprospiraceae > JBEIJQ01. Next base: position 7,975 of record JBEIJQ010000124.1, read on the forward strand.
GCAGGTTGTACTGCTCCCAGCCGGTCACTTTGGCGGTGAGGTAGGCATACGGATCGAGTTTGGGTGCCACATAGTATTCGTAGGTGGCCGGTACGCTGTACTCGATCATTTCCACGGCGTAGCGCTTGTTGTCGGAAGGGATGTCGTAAGCGATGTCGATCTTGAACTCCAGCGTGGTGGTGTTCTGCACCTGGGCCACGCCGGGCATGCCGGCGGTGCCGAAGTCCTGTGCACGGTCCATGTCGTACATTTTTTCCATCTGCGCGGGCGGAGCCATGGGCGCGCCTCCCCTTACGGCCATATCCGTGATGGTGACGGTCTGTATGGGATACAGGTACCAGGGCTGCATCACGGGGCGCACGGCGTTTTCGCCGGGATTGCCCGTCGAAAGGGTGAGCATGACGCCTTTCCAGTCTTCGCCGCTGGCCTGGGCCACATTGGCGCGGTAGGTGAGGGAAATGGGGCTGTTGACATCCTTGACGCGGATGTCGTACAGGGGCTGCCAAGAGGCGTTGGCCACCATGTAGGTGAGAACGAAACTGCCCTTGACGGGCGATTTGGCGTTGATGTTGACGAGGATCTCGCTGAAACTGGTGTATTTGACGGTGCGGATCTCGGACAGTTGTTTGTTGAACTTGCCCTTTTCCTCGTTGTGCCCGGCGATCTCGCGGTCCTGATCGAACACTTTTTGCTTGATCTCGATCAGGCGGGCGCGGTACAGGTCGGCTGCCTCGCGGACTTGTGCGGCGGTCACGGCGTTGTCGTTGCCGCTCATGCCGCCGGCGCGCACGAGGTTGGCCTTTAGCATGCTTTCTTCCTCGAGATAGACCTGGCGCAGGTCGGAGGCCGCGCGGATCTTTTCGTCGAGGGCCTTGATCTTGGCCTCCAGAGCCTTCACATCGGCTTCTTTGGGCGGTTCTTGACCGGAATTGATGGTGTGCACGACCGACAGGACGGTGAAATTGCCGTCGGCCCGCAGCTGTATGCTGGCGGGATTGAGTCCGGCCGTCAGTCCCACGAAGCGCAGGGTGGAATTGCCCGAGGGGATGTCCACGCCGTTGGCCTGTCGGGAAACCTGTGCGCCCTGGAGGAAAACGGTCACATCCTTGATGGCGGAAGGCACCTCGATGCCGTCGCCGGCCGTCAAGGGCAGGGCAAAGACCGCGCACAGCAGCAGGGCCAGACTGTTTTTATGCAAAAAATACATGGAAAAATTTTTTTACCGAAAAAAGAAGAACGGGGCGATAGATGCAAAGATCGTCCGAAATGGCGTGC
>JBEIJQ010000125.1:0-9217 GCA_040380145.1 Lewinellaceae bacterium
CCGATCTGATTTTCAAAAAAAGCATGTGGCGAAATGGGTGGGTGTCTTTTTGTAAGGTCGTGTACAACCACGAACAAGATAACAAATTTCCGAAAAAACATCGGATCGGACATCGGGTTCAAGGTATTGTCCGTAGAAGACCTGCAGAAGCCCAGGGGCAAGCAGCCGATCCGTGGGGAGACGAGTTTTTATTTTTTTAAAAAAATTGATTATCATAAAATTAGTTAAAAAAATACAACAATTATCTCCCCGGCATTAGATTCGAGGCGGAGATGATTTCTCCTTTTCATCATTCATTTTATCCGATAACTTCACTTATGGACCATTGAAATTATCCGAGTTTTGTTTTGGAATGTTGAAAAAAAATCGTTCGGACCGGTACGGGTACACCTTCCCGAAAGAAGGAATCATCTGGAAGCCCCTAAGCAACTCCCCCTCCCTCTTTTTTTGGCACCAAATTGGAAAAGGGATTTTTTCGAAAAAAAAATCTATTTTTCCCCTTCAAAAAAATTTCGCTTCCTCTTTTTCCAAACATTCACTCCCCTATCGCATGAAAATCTTTTTTTCGGCCATTCCGCTCGCCATGTTCGCCCTGGGCTCGCTTTCTTTGCGCAGCGCCGAACGATTGGATGCCCGTCCGGCACTTACCCTGCGCCAGGCTATCGAACAAGCCGGCTGCGGTCACGCCGGCTGCTCCCACCACCGCCGCCAACCCTCCTTCGACGAGTCCTGCTTCACCAGTCCCGAAGAATACGCCATCTACATGGCCAGTTCCACGGAAAAGGCCGCGTTGGACATGTTTTTCCCGATAGACCTCGAAACCGAAAAGGGCGTCGGCGAATCTTTCCACGAGCAGCAGGACTACGATTACATCGAAGACACGCGGACAGAAAAACTGCGCCGCATGCTCAAAAAACTCGTCAGAAAGGCCGAGCGCCGCAACGAGCTCAAATACAACGTGTACCTGATCGACGACGATGTGATCAACGCTTGGACCGTTCCGGGCGGCAACATCTATGTGACCACCGGCATCCTCGATTTCATCGAAAACGACGACGAACTGGCCAACGTGCTCGGCCACGAGATCGGGCACAACGAGCGCAAACACACCTCGCGCCACATCCAGCGCCAAGTGCCCGCGATGTGGTTCGGCGACCAAGTGGCCGTCATCTTGGATGTGCTCGGTCAACTGACCATTTCCTTCAACCAGTACCAGGAGCTCGAGGCCGACCAGATCGGCATCGACTTGGCCAAGGCCGCCGGGTACAACCCCCTGCGCGGACTTTCCTTCTGGGAGCGCATGGCCGAAAACGAAAACCCCAATTTCATGGACAAGGTGTTCCGCTCGCACCCCTACTCCCAAAACCGCTACGAGTGCGGCAAGTCGTACATCGAGAAAAAATACTGATCCCGACCTTTTCGGTTGCCCCCGCGGGCCCCGGCCAAACGGCCGGGGCCCGCTTTTTGTCGGATTTGCCCGTATCTTTGCCGCCCCGAACAACCTTTTCCCCCGACTACACGCCCATGTACCCCAATTTCCGCTATTTCGTTTACGACTGGACCGGCATAGACGTGCCCGCGCTCGCCGTGGTGCAGATGTACGGTTTTTGGCTCGCCATGGCCTTTTTGGCCAGCGGGTTCTTCCTGATGGTCGAACTGCGCCGCCGCGAAAGCATCGGTTGGCTGAAGGGCGTGTACGAATCGGAGACCGTGGGCGCACCGGCACCGATGGGCGAACTGATCGCCCACTTCCTGCTGGGATTCCTGCTGGGATTCAAGGCCGTGTACTATGTACAGCACAACCAAGAGGTGACCGACGCAGCCACTTTCCTGCTATCCGCCACGGGCAACTGGTTCATGGGACTGCTGCTGGGCGGCGTCTTCGCCGGTTGGACCTGGTACGAAAAACACCGCCAACGCCTGCCCCAGCCCAAAACCGTGCAGGTGCTCGTGATGCCCCACCAACGGGTGGCCGACATCGTGATCCTCGCAGCCATGTCGGGCATCGTGGGCGCCAAACTGTACTACCACCTCACCGAATGGGACCGCTTCGTGCGCAACCCCGTTGGCGAGCTGCTCTCGCCGGCCGGGCTCACCGTTTACGGAGGCCTCATTCTCGGCTTTTTCGTGGTGTCGTGGTACCTGCGCCGCAAAAAAATCGCCTACGGACAAATGCTCGACGCCTGTGCCCCCGCCCTGATCCTCGCCTACGGGATCGGACGCCTCGGCTGCCATTTTTCTGGCGACGGCGACTGGGGAATCCCCGCCGGCCCGAAACCCGGCTGGCTGGCCTGGGCACCCGATTGGATCTGGGCCCAATGGTACCCCAACAATGTGCTCAACGGCAGCACCGACAACGCACCCATGCACCTGATGTCGGGCGATCCCGCCTGCAACGGCTTCGCCGCCCTGATCCCCCCCGGGGGAACCCTCTCGGACGGCTACTGCCACTGCCTCGACAACCCCGTCTATCCCACTTCCCTGTACGAATTCGTGCTGTGTATGGGCATTTTCGCCCTGCTCTGGGGCATCGCCCGCCGCAACTCCCTGCCCACCGGGGCGATCTTTGCCCTGTACCTCGTGCTGAACGGCCTCGAACGCTTTTCCATCGAAACCATCCGCATCAACCACAAAGTTCTCGGCAACTTCACCGATGCCCAACTCATCGCCCTCACGCTGTTTGCACTCGGAATAGCCGGATGCCTGTACGTCTGGAAAAAAGGCGAGCGCATGAAAGTCGGCCAATCAGGGCCGGAGACGGGGGAGGAATAGAGAAAGCGGGAAAAGCTGGGCGCCCAAGGGGTATAATTACCCCCAAAAATTGGACAAAAAATTAAGCTGGTGGAGCATTATCTTTTCAGAGCCAAAATTTTTGCCCCAATGAAAAGTCAAAGAAGGAATTTCACGTCAAAATTCAAGGCCAAAGTAGCGCTTGAAGCGTTGAAGGGCCAACAAACGCTGCCTGAGCTGACGGCTAAGCACGAAGTGCATTCGACGATGATCGGCACCTGGAAAAAGGTCTTGCAGGACAAGGCGCACGAGCTGTTCGACGTCAAACGGGGCCGCAAGGCCAAGGAAGCCGAAGAGCTCACGGACCGCCTGTACCGCCAGGTAGGGCAGTTGCAGATGGAGGTCGAATGGCTCAAAAAAAAATTGGACTCCTAGGCCCTTCGCGCCGCAAGGACCTCATCGAACCTGACGGCGGCCTGTCCGTGAGACGCCAGTGCGAACTGGCCGAAATATCCCGCAGCAGCCACTACACACGCCCCTCGGGGAAAACGCCCGGAACTTGGAATATATTCGCCTGATCGACGAGCAATATCTTTTGACACCGGTTTCTGCGCGGACGCGCTGGAAGAGGCCCTTGGGCTCGGCTTTTGTCCGGAGATTTTAAACTCCGACCAGGGCAGACAGTTCACATCCGCACAGTTCACGGGCATCCTCTTAGACAACGGCTTGAAAATCACTATGGCCGACAGTGGAAGGGCTCTGGAGAAGCGTCAAATACGAGCAGGTCTTCCTCCACGATTACGAAAACGGCGGCGATCTGTGGAATGGCTTGCACCGCTATTGGATATTTTACTACGAAGAAAGGCCTCACCAAGGCCTTGGCTACAAAACCCCAAAAGATGTTTTTTTCCAAAAAATCCGCTCGATTTGAACCATGACATCCATGATGAACCCTACATTTGTAGCATTCCCCATAACACACTAGCCGACTTTACGGAAAGGCAGACTTCCCCCACCTACGTTTTGAGGAATTTCGATCTCTTGTCAAGCAATTCTTATCCCCTGCCACAGCTTAATTAAGGGTACTTTCTGGTCCAAGAATGGGGGGGAAGCACACACATAAAGTCGAGTTTTGGTTTTCACAAGTTTATGCGACAGTTGCAGTTTTTTTCATCTTTCTTCTTGAAAAATTCCATACATCCTCCAAAGGCGCACCAAATTAAAAAATTTTCAATATGACAACGTTTCAATACTTGTATCAAAGGCTGTATTTTATTTTTGGTATCGCATCCATTTGTTTTTTAATGGTTAATTCCACTTTTGCCACAACAGAAAAAATAACAATTGAGGTTATAGACAAGAAAACTCAAACTACTCGCGCGAGTTATAGAAGGGGAAGGTATTCACCTAGCAGAACAAGCTATTATGTTGATGCGTTGGTGGTTGGGAAAAACAATAAAGAGACTTTTAGAGTGGACGGATCCTTTTGGAGGGGGACTTCTGGCAGTAGTATGTACGATCGTCTTGATGAAAGTCGAACCTATGATGTGGATGCATCTACCGGCTTTTTTGGGCTTGGGCTTAGATGGATCGATAAAGTTTATTACCGCAAGTACAATTAGCGGCCTGTAAAGGATGTATGATCGGCATCTGATCTGACGGCTTGGTTGTTTGGGGCTCTCCTCCTGTCCGTCCCGGTCCAAAGCCGCTTCCCTTTGTAGAGGGTTTTTCTTTTTCCCCCTACCCCTCCATCCTCCTCACCTTCTCCAACACCTCCTCCTCCAGCTGCTTTTTATAAGCGAGGATGCGTTCGCGGACCGCGGCATCCTGTACCCCGATGATCTGGGCGGCGAGGATGCCGGCGTTTTTGGCACCGTCGAGGGCCACGGTGGCCACGGGCACGCCGCCGGGCATTTGCAGGATGGAGAGTACGGAGTCCCAGCCGTCGATGGAGTTGGAGGATTTGATGGGCACGCCGATCACGGGCAGGGGGCTCATGGAGGCGACCATCCCGGGCAGGTGGGCCGCCCCGCCCGCCCCGGCAATGATCACCTCTGTGCCGCGCTCGTGGGCATTGCGCGCGAAATCGTACAAACGGTCGGGCGTCCGGTGGGCGGAAACGATGGAAACCGTGTGCGGTATGCCGAACAGTTCCAGCATTTCGGCGGCCTTGCGCATCACGGGCAGATCGGAGTCCGAGCCCATTACGATGGCAACTTTCATGTTTGGGCGGGCGTTCAGGGGCAATCGCCCTCGTAGGTGATCAGATAGTGGTATTCTTCCATCGAGACGCGGGTGACGCGGCCCTTTTCGTCGTACCCGTAAGAAACCGCAAAGGCATCCTGCACGCCGTTTCCGGCGAACACGCCCGTAAGGTTGTTGGGCGGAAAATCCATGAAAATGGAATAGTTGCCGCGGTCGCGGAAAAACAGGCCGAGGTGGGTGCGGTAAAAGGGGTTCCGCTCCCGATCGTACTCGAAGCGCATTTTTCCTCCGTCGGGCACCCGCAGGCTGTCCACCCGGCCATCTCCCCGGCTGAACAGGGGCAGTTGTATGGCACCGTTTTCGCCTTGGGCTTCGACTTTCAAGGCTTCACCGCCCGCGCCGAAGTACAGGTTCAAATTCATGGCGGGCGTTTCCTCGTCCGTTTTCTGCACGAGGGCGGCCATGTTTTTGAGGTGGTCCATCCGATAGATCGTGTAGGCAAAAACTTCTTTGTCCTCGCGCAGGTCGAACAGGTCGATGCGGTCCAAGCGGCCGTCGTTCAGATATACATAGCGGCCTAATTGGGCGGTGCGATACTCGTTTCGATCGAAGTCCCATTTTTGGAAAAGGACTTTTTCGATGCCGTTGCGCCCGTGGGAAACCTCGAAGCGCCGCACCCGTGGGTGTTCCATGCGCACGATGCGGCAGTTGCCTTGCCCCGTTTGCGGCGCCGGTGCGGGATCCGTGGCGGGGGGCAGCATCGTGCCGAGCAGGCCCCAAAAAACAAGCAGGAGGGTTTTCATGTCAAAACAGGTTCGGTATGCAAAAAGAGGAGATCACTTGCGGTCTTGTTCGGCAAAGACTTTTTTCAACAGGGCCGTGGTGCGCTGCACGGGATCTTTTCGGATGGATTTTTCTTCCTTGGCGATCATGAAGAAAACCCCGTCGATGGCCTTTTTGGTGACATGGTCGTCGAGGTTGGGGTTGACCTGCTGCACGAACGGGATCTTGTTGTAGGTGGAGAAGACCTTGTTCCAAGCGTCGATCGCGCCCACTTTGCCCAGCGAAGATTTGATGGTCGGTTGGAAGGCGTTGTACAGGTTGGTGGAAGTGGTCCGGCGGAGGTATTCCGTGGCGGCGTTGTCGTTGCCCATCAGGATGTTTTTGGCGTCGTTGATGGTCATTTTCTTGATGGCGTCCACAAAGATCGGGGCGGCGCTCTTGGCGGCGTCCTCGGCGGCGCGGTTCATTTTTTCGACGGCCGCGTCCACCAATCCGCCCATGCCGATCTCGGAGAGTTTTCCGGTCACCTGCTGGGCCTCGGGGGGCAGCAGGATCTTCACGGCGGCATTGCGGAAAAAGCCGTCGCGGGCTGCCAGCACCGAGGTGCCCTTGTTGGTGCCCTGCGTGAGGGCCTCTTTCAGGCCGTTGATGATGTCGGTGGTCGAAAGCCCCGCAGCGCCGTTTTGGGCCAGCTGGTTCAGCATGTCGCAGGAGGGGAGCAGCAGGAGCAAAAAGGGAAAAACGAGCAATTTTTTCATGATAAAAATGTTGGAAAACGATGGAGAGATGGTTTGGAAAAAAGTGGGACGAAAGGGCTTTTCAAAAACCTTGCCGAGCGGTCGCGCTACAAAAAACGCGCTCGGATCTCGGGCGTGGGCATCATGCAGGCATCGTGCTTGCCGAACATTTTGTAGCGGTTTTTGGCAAAGAGCCGGTAAAAAAAATCGCGGATGAACCGCGGCACCAGCAGGAATACCGACAGAACGGGCCACAGCCCGCGCAGGCCACGGGCGATCCGCAGGGCCGCCGTGGTGTAGGTGTAGGCCCGGCCGTTCTCGATCAACACCAGGGAATCCAAGAAATCGGGTGGCAGGCCGTTGGCCGTGAGCAGCGCCGCCCCCTTCTCCGACTGGACGGGACAAAACTTGAACCGGCCCTTGGGGTCGTTCCGGATGATGAGGTTCACGCTGCCGTTGCAAAACGCGCAAACGCCGTCGAAAAGCACGATGCGGTCCATTGTCGTCGATCGAGGAAAAATTTTCCCGAAAAGCAAATAAACGACTTTTAAAGGGAAAAATAGTGTATATTTACAGTGTTTTCAAAAAACATCGTGAAAAATGAGAGCAACTATGTCGCTGATCCTGTTGCTGGGCCTCTTTGCCCGCTGCCAACCCTCCCGTCCGACGATCCATGCGGGGCAGGGCAGGATCGGCGCCGACGGGATGGTGGCGATCAAGGGCGGCAGTTTCCGGATGGGCGATCCCTTCGGGGAGAGCGGCGGAGACGAATACCCGCACATCGTGACGTTGAGCGGTTTTTACCTCGCCTCGCACGAAATCACGGTGCGGCAGTTCGCGGATTTCGTGGAGGCCACGGGCTACCGCACCACGGCGGAGGAGCAGGACAGCAGTTGGATTTTCGATCCCTTGGCCGGGCGCTGGGCGGCCAAACGGGGGCTGAGTTGGCGCGACGACGCCACAGGCCGTCCGCGTCCGCTGACGGAATACGATCATCCGGTGGTGCACGTGAGCTGGTTCGACGCCGCTTTTTACTGCAACTGGCGCAGCATCCGCGAGGGGCTTCCGCCCTGCTATGTGTTCGAAGAGGAAACCTTCCGCTGCAATTTCCGGGCGAAGGGCTATCGGTTGCCCTCGGAGGCGGAATGGGAGTTCGCGGCGCGCAGCCGCGGCAAGACATACCGCTATGCTTGGGGCAACGGCTTTCCCAAGGGCGCCAACCTGCTCGACGAGACGGCGGCCGAGCGGTTCCAAATTCCGCTTTCGACCGACAGCGTTTGGTTGGGCTATGCCGACGGCTATCCCACCACGGCGCCGGTGGGCGCGCTCGGGCACCCCAACGAACTGGGCCTGTACGACATGACCGGCAATGTGTGGGAGTGGTGCTGGGACCTGTACGGCGAATACCCGACGGGCGATGTGCAGATCAATCCATACGGGCCGGGGCGGGGAGGCTCCGTCGTGTTCCGCGGCGGCTCGTGGGACGCTTCGCCGCACCTGTGCCGCAACACCGGGCGCGGCGGCAACCGACCGGGTTTCCGCGACAGCGGCATAGGGTTTCGGGTGGCGCGGAGCCGTTGAAACGCGCATCGCGACAAGGCCATCGCCAACCGGCCGGCCAGATGTTTTTTTGGGAAAAATGCAGACCTTTGCGGGGCTCAACAACTCACCTCCTTTCCATGCAACTTTTTTCCCTGCAAAACAAAACCGCCATCGTGACCGGCGCCTGCGGGCTGATCGGCAAAGAACATTGCCGTGCCTTGGCCGAGGCCGGCGCGGATGTGGTGGCGATCGACATGAACGGTGCCGCTGCCGAGGCCGTGGCCGCTGGGCTGGGGCCCCGCCACCTCGGTCTCGGGGCCGATGTCACCGACCCCGCTTCACTGGCCGCTGTCCGCGAGACCATTTTGGCCCGTTTCGGCCACATAGATGTGCTGGTGAACAACGCGGCCATCAACGACATGTTCGAAAACCCCGCTTTGGCCGCCGAGCAGTCCATGTTCGAGCACTACCCGGTGGAAATGTTCCGCAAATCGCTGGAAGTCAATGTCACGGGCGTGTTCCTGTGCAGCCAGGTCTTTGGCGCCCCGATGGCCGAACAGGGCCACGGCAGCATCGTCAACGTCGCTTCGACCTACGGCGTGGTGGGGCCCGACCAGTCCATCTATGTGGATCCGACGGGCAAGCAGACCTTTTTCAAATCCGCTTCTTACCCGGCTACCAAGGGCGCGGTGGTCAACTTCACCCGCTTTTTGGCCGCGTATTGGGGGGCCAAAGGCGTTCGCGTGAACACCCTTTCGCCCGGCGGCGTGGAAAACGGCCAAGACGAATGGTTCGTGGAAAATTACGCCCGCAAAACGCCGCTCGGCCGTATGGCCCAGCCCACCGATTACCGCGGCGCGCTGGTGTTCCTAGCCTCCGACGCCTCTGCCTATATGACCGGCGCCAACCTCATCGTGGACGGCGGCTGGACGGCCATCTGATCGGTGCGGCCTTTGGGCGCGTGATTTTTTCAGAATCAGGATTTTAGGATTTACAGGATTTTTTTCGGTTCCTGCGGAGCCGTGGTATGCTGTAATCCTCAAAATTGTCATGGAGAAAAATTTCTAATGGCCGCCATTAGAGATTATCGGTTGTAAAAAATTGAAATACAGCCTATAAAGAACAGTTGAGCCCCTTGAAAATCGAATAGCGACCTGTAAGAATTTCTTACGGCCCAGCCGGCCTTCGAGAAAATCCCGACAGCACGGCTTTTGGCAGCG
>JBEIJQ010000126.1:0-9088 GCA_040380145.1 Lewinellaceae bacterium
AGTCTTGTCGAGCGATCCGAAATCATGCAGAAAACGCATAAGCACGATCAGTCTCTGCTCTGAAGTTTCATCAAAAGACGCAGGATCTCGATGTACAGCCACACCAGCGTGACCAACAATCCGAAAGCGGCGTACCATTCCATGAATTTGGGCGCGCCGGCCTGTTCACCGTCGTAGAAAAACTGGAAATCCAAGAGCAGGTTCAAGGCGGCGACTGCGATCACGACCACACTGAATCCGATGCCGATGACCCCGCCTTCGTGAATGTACGGGATATGGATGCCCGCCAATCCGAGCAGAAAGGAAAGCAGATAGACCGCGCCGATCGCCATCGTAGCGATCATGAGGCCCGTGCGGAACTTGTTGTTCACCGTGATCCATCCGGCCTTGTACACCATGAGCATCGCAAACAAGACAGCGATCGTCAACATCACCGCATGAAAAACGATGCCGCCCCAAATAACGTCTTTAGAGAACATACTGTTGACGGCCACCGAGATGGATCCGAGCAAAAGTCCTTCGGCAGCAGCGTAGGCGGGCGCCAGATAGGGGGCCCAGTTCGGCCTGAAAACCAATGCGATCGAGCAGATCAGCCCAACGGCCATGCCGCCGTACACGAAAAACATGCTGGGCGAATTCCAGCTATATGCCGCCGTGGCCATCAAAATGGCCAGCAAAATGTAGGTTTTGTTGACGGCCCCGTCAACGGTCATCGTTTGAGAAACATAAGAGCCCGTCTGCTCCTGGGCGGCAATGGCCCGGGCATAGGCATTTTGTGGGTTCAACGGATTGGAGGAACGCATGGGCGGTTGTGTTTTTTGGTGAAAAAGCAGCAATGTGTTGATGCAATATTAAACCAATTATGGCACAAATCGTTTCCGGGCAGCTTTATTTGAATTTTTTTTAAAGAAAAAAACAAAGCAGTTATTTCACTATAATTTCAAAAAATTTTCTTTTTAAAAAATATAAAAAAATAAAAAAGCCAAAACGGAAAATAAAATTGTTTCCGTGTTGTCGAATTCGGGAAATGTAGCATGTTCCGCCATTCGATGCCGCAAATGGGAAAAAACCTCCCTGCGCCTATCTTTGCCATTTGAAACAGATCTTTCACCATCATTTTAACCAAGTACATGTCCAAAGTTTTGATTATCGGTGCCGGCGGGGTCGGCAATGTCGTGGCCAAAAAGTGCGCCATGAACCCGGACACCTTCAGCGAGATCCTCTTGGCCAGCCGTACCGTGTCGAAATGCGAGGCCATCGCCCGCGAGGCGGCCGCGTCCGGGTTGCCCGTGTCCATCCAGACCGCTCGGGTGGATGCCGACAATGTGCCCGAGCTCATCGCCCTGATCGAGCGTTTCCGTCCGGCCTTGGTCATCAACGTCGCCTTGCCCTACCAAGACCTGCCCATCATGGACGCTTGCCTTGCCACGGGCGTGCACTATTTGGACACGGCCAACTATGAGCCCAAAGACGAGGCCAAGTTCGAGTACAGTTGGCAGTGGGCCTACAAAGAGCGTTTCGAAAAAGCGGGGATCACGGCCGTGCTCGGTTGCGGCTTCGACCCGGGCGTCACCGGCGTCTGGACGGCTTACGCCGCCAAGCACCATTTCGATGAGATCCACTACCTCGACATCGTGGACTGCAACGCGGGCAACCACGGCAAAGCTTTCGCCACGAACTTCAACCCCGAGATCAACATCCGCGAGATCACCCAGCCGGGCAAATACTGGGAAAACGGTCAATGGGTGGAAATCCCCGCCATGTCCATACACAAACCCATCGAATATCCCGGCATCGGCCCCCGCGAATCATACCTGTTGTACCACGAAGAACTGGAATCGCTGGTCAAGAATTTCCCCACGATCAAGCGCGCCCGTTTCTGGATGACCTTCGGCCAACAGTACATCACCCACCTGCAAGTGCTTCAAAATGTGGGGATGACCGGCATCAAGCCCATCAAGTTCCAGGGCATGGACATCGTTCCGCTGGAATTCCTCAAGGCCGTGCTGCCCGAACCGGGAAGCCTCGGCGAAAACTACACCGGCCAGACTTCCATTGGCAACCACATCAAGGGCCTCAAGGACGGCAAAACGCGCACTTATTATGTGTGGAACAACTGCGACCACGCCGAATGCTACCGCGAAGTACAGGCCCAAGCCGTCAGTTACACCACGGGCGTCCCGGCCATGATCGGCGCCAAGATGATGCTCCAAGGACTTTGGTCCAAGCCCGGCGTCTGGAACGTCGAGGAGTTCAACCCCGATCCGTTCATGCACGAACTCAACATCCACGGACTGCCGTGGCACGAACAGTTCGATCTCGAACTGCCCCACGAATACCCCGCCTGAGCATTTTCGTGAAAAGCAAATGGGGACTTGGACGCGTTCGTCCAAGTCCCCATTGTTTTGGGAGGAAGCCTCATCCGCCGATCGCCGCTACGCCGGGCAGGGTCTTGCCTTCGAGGAATTCGAGCATGGCGCCGCCGCCGGTGGAAACATAGCTGACTTCGTCGGCCAAGCCCATCTGGTTGACCGCAGCCACCGAATCGCCGCCGCCGACCAGCGTGAAGGCGCCCGACTTCGTGGCCTCGGCACAGGCGCGGGCCACGGTGCGGGTACCCTCGGCGAAGGCCGTCATTTCGAACACGCCCATGGGACCGTTCCAAAGCAGCGTTTTGGAACGAAGCACCACCTCCGAAAAAGCCTTGCGCGCCTCGGGCCCGATGTCGAGCCCCATCCAATCGGCGCCGATGGCATCGCTGGACTGTACCTGCGTGTTGGCGCTTTCGGAAAAGGCGTCGGCCACGACGGAATCCGCGGGCAAGTACACTTGCACTCCGCGCGCGGCGGCCTTTTCCAAAAACGAGCGGGCCGTGTCGAGCTTGTCGGACTCGCACAGCGATTTGCCGATTTCGCCTCCTTGGGCCTTGATCAGCGTGTAGGCCATTCCGCCGCCGATGATTATGTTGTCGGCCAGTTCGAGCAGCCGCTCCAGCAGCAGGATCTTGTCCGAAACCTTGGCGCCGCCGATGATGGCCGTCAGGGGCCGTTCGGGGCCGTGCAACACACGGGAGGCGTTTTTGACCTCGGCTTCCATGAGGTAGCCGAAGGATTTGTTTTCGGGGGCAAAAAATTTCGCCACGGTGGTCGTGGACGCGTGGGCACGGTGCGCCGAGCCGAAAGCATCGTTGACGTACACATCGGCCAATCCGGCCAAACGGCGGGCAAAAGTCTCGTCGCCGGCTTCTTCCTCGGCGTGAAAACGCGTATTTTCCAACAACAGCACCTCGCCCGCCCGCAACGCGGCGGCCGCCTCTTCGGCCTCCGGACCGATGCAGTCCGAACAGAATTTCGCAGGGGTTCCCAGGAGTTCCGACAAAGTGCCGAGGGTGTGGCGCAAGGTGAATTTCTCGCGGTTGATCGAGCCGTCGGCGTTGAGCTTGTCGAGCGGGCGGCCGAAATGCGACATCAGGATCACCGCGCCGCCACCGTCCAGAATGCGGCGGATGGTCGGCACGGCCGCCCGAATACGGGTATCGTCCGTGACCCGGTACTGCTTGTCGAGCGGCACATTGAAGTCCACCCGCACGAGGACTTTCTTGCTATGGAAGTCTATGTTTTTCATATACTTATTTTTTTTAATAAAAAATAAAAAATAAATGTTTGCAATGAAAAAAGCACTGCGCATCCAAAAAAGCCTGTAAGCGTCGGGCAAAGCGAGCCCGCGCAATTTTATTGGCCGTTTGTTGGCTTGATTCGGCCATAAAGATAAAGTGGATTTTATCAATGCACGGGATCAAATGCCGACCTTCGAGGAAAAGCCATTGCCCATTCCGTGGGGTTGGTATTTGGCCATGACTTTCGCAAAGGGTTTCGAAGGCGATAAGCCCCCGATTTTTTATAGTTTTGCCCCGACGATTTATTCTTGAATTTTTTGCAAAAAAAGTGGACATGCCGTTGCGCCTCGTTTTGGGAATCCCATTCCTATTTGTTTGCCTGTTTTTTTCCGAAACCGTTTTTGCCCAAGGCAAATTCCGCCCTGACACCACCGTTTGGTCCGGGCTGAAATACCGTTGTATCGGCCCCAGCCGTGGCGGACGGGCCTCTGCGGTGGCGGGCGTTCCGGGCGAGCCGTCCACTTTTTACATGGGCGCCACCGGCGGCGGGGTTTGGAAGACCTTGGATGCCGGACAGTCTTGGAAAAACATTTCGGACGGTTTTTTCGGTGGGTCCATCGGCTCAATTGCCGTGAGCGCGGCCGATCCCAATGTGGTGTATGTGGGCGGCGGCGAAAACACCCTGCGCGGCAATGTCTCGGCGGGGTACGGCATCTGGAAAAGCGAAGACGCCGGGGCCACTTGGAAAAATGTGGGCCTCCGCGACGGCGGCCATATTACCCGCCTCGTGGTGGATCCCAAAAACCCCGATGTGGCGTTCGCCGCGGTATTGGGCCACACCTTCGGCCCCAACGAAGAACGCGGCCTTTACCGCACCCGAGACGGCGGCAAGACCTGGCAACGGGTGCTTTTCGTCAGCAAAGATGTCGGCTGCGTGGAAGTGGCCCAGGATCCTTTCAACCACCGGGTGCTGTATGCCGCCACTTGGCGGGTCCGCCGCACCGCCTACAGTTTCGAGAGCGGCGGCGATGGCAGCGCGCTCTGGAAAAGCACCGACGGCGGCGATACTTGGACCGATCTGGCCAAAACCTCCGGTTTCCCAAAAGGCCCCATCGGCATCATCGGCATCGCGCCTTCGGCGGCCCGCCGCGACCGGTTGTTCATCATCGCCGAAGCGCCGGAAGGCGGTGTTTTCCGGTCCGACGATGCGGGCAAAACCTGGTCCCGCACCTCGGGCGACCGCAATCTGCGCCAGCGCGCCTGGTATTTTTCCAAGATCTACGCCGATCCCCAAAACGCCGATCGGGTGTATGTGCTCAATGTGGAGTTTCATCGTTCCGACAACGGCGGGGCCTCTTTCACGACCATCGGGACCCCGCACGGCGACCACCACGACCTGTGGATCTCTCCGACCGACCCCAATACGATGGTCGTGGCCGACGACGGCGGCGGACAGGTCACGACGGACGGCGGCAAACACTGGTCAACCTACCAAAACCAGCCCACCGCTCAGTTTTACCGCGTGGTGGCCGACAATGATTCGCCTTATCATTTGCTCGCCGCACAACAGGACAATTCCACGGTGCGCATCGAGCACGCGACCCGCGGTTGGGGCCTTCAGTGGGAAGGCACAGCAGGCTTTGAAAGCGGCCATCTGGCGGCCCATCCTCAGAATCCGGACCTCGTGGTGGGGAGTTCCTACGGGGGCTACCTCTCTTGGTACAACCACCGTACCAAAGAAGGCCGCGGCATCAATGTGTGGCCCGACAACCCGATCGGACACGGGGCCAAAGACCAGAAATACCGCTTCCAATGGAATTTTCCCGTTTTCTTTTCCCCGCATGAGCCGCACCAACTGTATGTCGCCGCCAATGTGCTGTTCAAAAGCACCGACAACGGACAGAGTTGGACGGCCATCAGCCCCGATCTGACCCGAAACGACACTTCGAAAATGGAGGCTTCCGGCGGTCAGATCACCAAAGACAACACCAGCGTGGAATACTACGGGACCATCTTCGCCGCCGCCGAATCGCCCATTGAAAAGGGCCTCCTGTGGACCGGCAGCGACGACGGACTGCTGCACCTGAGCCGCAACGGCGGCCAGACCTGGACCGATGTGACACCGCCCGCCCGCCTATTGCCCGATTGGGCGATGATCAACTGCATAGACCCCCACCCCTTCGTGGCGGGAGGAGCCTATGTGGCCGCCACGGCCTACAAGTCCGATGACCATACCCCTTATCTGCTCCGCACCCTCGATTACGGCAAGACTTGGACCCTCATCACCCGCGGGGTGGACAAAAAGCACTTCACCCGCGCCATCCGCGCCGATCGGCAGCGCCCCGGACTGCTCTACTGCGGTACCGAGGCCGGGATGTACGTTTCTTTCGACGACGGCGAAAACTGGTTGCCCTTCCAACTCAACCTGCCCATCGTGCCCATCACGGACCTCTGCCTGAAAGACGATGATCTCATCGTGGCCACCCAGGGTCGCTCGCTGTGGATCCTCGATAACTTGGCCGCACTGCGCGGCCACGATCCCGCGATCGCCGACAAAACGGCGCATTTCTACCCCGTGCGCCCCGCCGTTCGCGGCTGGGCCGGCGGCAACGGCGAGGGCGTCGGATCGAGCCCGGTAGGGCCCGCCATGTTCGACTTCTACCTGCGCGATACGGCCGGCATCGCCCAAACCCTTCGCTTGGACATCTTGGACCGCAACGGACGCCTGGTGCGGCGCCTCGGGGCCAATTTTTCCGAAGAGGCGCTCAAAAAAGACAAGCGGTTGGTGAAAATTTCGCTGCGCAAAGGACACAACCGCGTAGGCTGGAACCTGCGCCACCCCGGCGCCGAGCGTTTCGACGGCCTGACGATCTGGGACAACTCCGGCATGTCGGAAATACTGACGGCCACCGGCACCTATGTGGCGCGCCTTTTTGTGGAAAAAGATTCTCTCGAACAATCGTTCTTGGTGAAAAAAGACCCCAAGACCAGCGGTACGGAGGCTGATATCGCCCAACAATTCACTTTTTTGACGGAAATCCGCGACAAACTGACCGAAATCCACCTCGCCATACGCGATATCCGTGCCCTGCGCGGACAGATCGGACAGTGGAAAGCCCGTTTCGACAAAGAAAAACACGCCGGATTGATCGAACAGGCCGAAGCCTTGGTCCGGACCCTCACGGAAGTGGAGGAAGCCCTTTACCAAACCAAAAACCAAAGTCCCCAAGATCCCATCAACTTCCCAAACCGACTCAACGACAAACTCTCCGGAGTGGCCTCTCAAGTGGACGGCGATTTTCCGCCCACCGAACAGGCGATCGCGGTCAAAAAAGAGTTGACCGCCCAAGTAGATGCCCAATTGGCGCGCTACCGGCGTTTGCTGGCCGAGGAACTGCCGCGGTTCAACGCGGGCATCCGCGAGACGGGGATACCGGCGGTGGCGGTGCCGTAAGGGATAAAAGTTCTACACCGAGGGATCCGGCAACGAAGTGCCATCCGCTTCTACGAGGCGGATTTCATCTTCCGTCAGTCCGTACAGTTCGTACACCGAGCGGTCAATGGCAGCCTCCCATTCGGAAACGTCGGCAGAGGCATCCGATTGTTTGGCCGTTAAAATCCGGTCGAGCAAGTCGCACATTTCGCGCTCCTGCCGTTCGCTCGGAATCGGAACCCGCAGGGGATGGAGCGCTTGGACGCTGATGATCAGATCTCCCGTTCCGGTCTTGGGCGAAACCCTGAAAAGTTCTTTGGAAACCAGTTTGGAGTTCAAGACCGCCGTCAAAAATTTGACCTTTTCTCCCGTGGCCATGCAAGTGCTGTCCAAACAATAGGCCCCGCTTTCGTCGTAGCAAAACCGCAAGATCGAACCGATCCTTTTCCAGACGAGCTTGGGGCGTTCGAAATCCGGCCAATAATTAGACCCAAAACGTTGCAATGCGAACCATTCATATCTGATACCTGTTTCGGTTTTGTTTCTTGCCATAAGGCCATCTTTGTGTTTTGACAGCCAGTTGAAAATTGACTTATACTTTGTTTTGAACAAATTTTCCGCTTCAATGGACGCCCCCACCAAATTTTCTTGATGCAATGGGAAGTGCCAAGGAATAAAAACCAGCCAATTCTCAGCTTCGTTCGTAAAATACTTTTGGATGTCCCTTCCCCGCAGCAAAGGCTTGATCACTTCAGCTGAGCGGGGATCTTCTGAGATCAGCTGGTCTTTCATCGCGGAATCGATCACGAAAGCCTCGTTGTAGCCGGTCTTTATCCCAAAATTGATGGAGATGTTCCAATCGCTCAGTGGAATACCATTCTGCTGGATTTTCCTGACAATGCCCGACCACTTGGGATCGTCGAAGCTCCAGACCTCTTCCCCGAGGACGCCGGCCGGGAAGCGCGTGGCGTGGCGATCCACGTGAAGGGAAAAATACCGATGCAGGTCATCCAATTTTTGGACTTCCCAATACGTCAATTGGGCATCCGGATTCGGATCCTTTTTGACAAAACCCACGATGGCCGCATCCACCGTGGCTTCGTCGAACACGGGCTTTCCCGCAAAATCGATGAAGTGGGTCATTTCGGTCTGCGAAGACAAAAAGCGGCGCAGCGGTGATCCATAGGCGGCCCGGGTGAATTTGCCCGACACGATGAACCGGAAAATACCGTGGGGTTTCAGCAGCTGGTGGCCCAACTCCATAAAATAGGTCAACAGGTCGGCGGTCGAATGGAAGATGCTGTAGCGGCTTTTCAAATAGGGCTTCAACGAGGAAAACTCCTCCTGCCGTATGTACGGCGGATTGCCGATCACCGCGTCGAACCCGACGAAATCGCCTTCGTCGTCGAGCACCTCCGGAAATTCGAATCGCCATTCGAAGGAACGATCGAAAAGACTGTTGCTTTTCATCTCCTCGATTTTGGCGTTGACCTCCTCGATCTCTTTTTCCAGTTTATCCTTTTCCGCCAGTCGCTTTTTTTCCAGATCCTTTTTGTCCTTGCCGTAAGGCAGTTCCGGCTCAAAAAGATAGGTCCCGGAAAAACGGTGGTACAGTTCACGGGCGAGTTTTTCCAGCCTTTTCTTCAACGGATCGTTGAGGCGGATTTCCGTGGAAAAATTCTGCTTGATCTCGAGCATCAACCGCTCCATTTCTCTTTTCTGATCGCGGTGATGGGTGCTGCGATACGTGCGGACGGCATTTCGGTAACTGTCAATGGTCCACTTGCTTTTGTGCAGGGCCTGACGCAGATCGGCGCCCAGGTCAAACCGGCTCACCAACGAGTTGCCGCACTTGATGTTGATGTCGATGTTGGGCAGCGTTTCCAGAGCGGGCGGGGCCGTCCCGTGCCCGGGCCGGTAGTAAGCGTTCTTGAGCAGCTCGATCCAAAGGCGCAGACGACATATCTTGACCGAGTTGGGATTGATGTCCACCCCGAAAAGACAATTTTCGATGATGGTCTGCTTTTCGTGGAAAAGGG
>JBEIJQ010000127.1:0-9062 GCA_040380145.1 Lewinellaceae bacterium
CCGGTCGGCGACACGTTCACGGCGGCGCCGTTCTGTTGGAAGCCCCCCGCCGCGGTCCAAGTGTACGAAACATTGGGGTCGAGCGGAGAGGTGGCCGATAGCAGGAGCTGTCCGCCGGCATAAACGGTATCCACGGGGCCGTTCGCGACATCGAGGCCGATCTCGATCACCTGTACATTGACGGAGGCCGAACCGGTACAGCCGTTGGCATCGGTGGCGGTCACGGTGTAATCGCCGGCGGCGGAGGTTTGTACATCGTCCAGGGTTTCCGTGGCATCGGTGCCGGTGAACCCGGAGGGACCGCTCCAAGCAAAAGTGCTGCCCGCGGGGGCCGAGGCCTCCAAGGTCAGATCATCGCCCGTGCAGAGCGGAGCGTAGGCGATGAGCTGGGCGGTGATGGCCGTGGCTTCCCCTACGGTGATGGCCGCAGTGGCCGAACAGCCGAAGTTGTTGGTCACCGTGGCGTTGTACACGCCGCCGCACAGATCGGCCAAAATGCCGCCGGTGGCTCCGTTGGCCCATGTGAAGTCGAACGGCGCGGCGCCGTTTTGCAGGGTAATGGTGGCAAAGCCCGTGCAGCCGGGACCGCAGTCGCTGTCGTCGCCCGCGATGATCTCCAGCAAAAGTTCGGATTCGCTGCGCATGACCGACGCCGAGGCAGTGGCGGTGCAGTTGCCGTTCAGGTCGGTCACCGTGACGGCATAGGTGCCTGGGGCGATGCCGGTCAGATCTTCGGTGGTCTGCCCGTTGTCCCACGCGAAGGTGTAGTTGCCGGAGCCGTTGCCGACGGTCAGGTCGATGGCGGCGGCTTGGCTGCAGGTAGCATCGGTGGTGAGGACCGACGGCTGGGGCAGATTGGCGGGAGGCAGGACGAAGGTCGTGTCTTTGGAACAGTTGAGCACCAGGTCGGTCACGCTCAGGGTGAAGGTGCCGCCGTTGAGCGCGGTGATCGTCGAAGTGGTCTCACCGTTGCTCCACAAGAAGGAAAAATTGCCCGAGCCGCCGTTGATGGCCACCGAAATGCTGCCGTTGCTGCCCGCACAGGCCGGGGCGACGACGGTGGGAGCGAACCAATAGGGGCAGCAATCGGGGCCGATGGCCACGCGCACCGAATCGGAGGCGGAAACGCAGCCGGCGGTATCGGTGGCAAAAAGCGTGTAAGTGGTGGATGCCAGCGGGCAGGCCGCAGGGGCCAAAATCGAGGTGTCGCTGAGAGAGGGGGAAGCCTGCCAGGCAAAATTGGCCGGATAGCTGATCTCCGGATCATCGAAGGAAATGGACCAACCGAAGAGCGTTCCCGCGCCGAAACCCAGCAGGGTGTTGGAATTGACCACCAACTCCCAAAGCCCGTTGGCCGTGCAGCCGACCAGATCGTCGAAGGGTTCCGCGGGCGACCAGCCGCCGGTGTACGGGGCCTGGCCCAAACCGATCGGCGGACCGGCCGGCACGAAACAGGTGTTGAGGTAGCCGCCGGTGAGCGGATTTTGGGTGCCCGTGGTGGTGCCGGCAGGCACGAGCGCGATGCGGGTGCCGTCGGGGCATTGGAGGTACACGTTCAGGTCGCCGATGTCCGTTTGTCCGGGCACGGGAAAGATCACGGTCCCGAAATAAAAGAGCTGTTGGATGCAGACCTCGGTGATGGACCCGGGCAAAACGGTGTTCATGTTGAGGTCGGTGATGTTGATCCCGATGTTCGTTTCGCTGCCGAACGCATTGGCGATGGGCTGCAGTTCACCGTTGGAGTAGGTGGGCGTTTTGGCCGGGGAAACGAGGATATCGGCCTGGGCCTGCAGGTTGACGCACTGGCCAGGGCACACGCTGGTGTCCACGCCGGCGTTGAGGCGCACAGTCGGGTTGCGGACGTGCACCACCACGGAATCAATGCACAGAAAATTGCCGTTGGCCATTCCGACCCAGTAAGTAGTCGTGGTGGTCGGGCAAACCTGCGTTGGATTGAAGCCCGCGAATTCACCGGGCGGGTGGATAAAACCGTCGTGCTGCCAAAACAGCTGGTAAGTGGGATCGTTGAAGTAGATCTCCACATTGTCGAGGCCCCAGTGGTCGTAATCGGCGCCGGAGTCGTTGTCTTGGAACCAGCGCAGGATGGTGTTGGCGGTCAACGCTGCCGGGGGCAGGGTGAAGCACCAATTGTTCCAATTGATCAGCTGCGGATCTCCGCCGCCGTTGGGGTCGAAGTAATGGATGTCCACCCAGGTGGTGCCGCCGTCGATGGAGTATTGCAGGAGCACCCCTTCGTCCGGTTCATCGGGTCCTTCGCAGGGAGCGTCCGCCGCATCGCCGGTCTGGGGGGCGAACAAGAGGTCGAAACAGACGGTCACGCCCGCGACGGCCTGAGAAAAATCATAGGGAAGGGTCTGCAGCACGCGGGGCACCCCGGTGTTGTTGCCCATCCAGATGTGGGGCGTACCGTCCACGCCGTTGGGGCTGCAGGGGTTGTTGAACAGGGCCTGGTTGGTATAGGCCCAACCGTTGGCCTGGCCGTTGTTGAAGGTTTCCGAAAAAACCTGTTGGCCCTGGCCTTCGCCGGCGGCGTACAAGGTCACGCACTGTCCGCAGACGATGGTGTCTTCGTAGATGAAGGCCTGGACTTCGCATTGGGCGAAAAGTCGGGTCGGCAGCAGGGAAACAAAAAGCAAAAAGGTTATAAAGAGGCGCATCGGAGTGTTTTTTGGTGCTGCCAAGATAAGATTTTTTGCAAAAAAAACACCCCGCACCAAGGGAGGTGCGGGGTGTATGGGGGAGCGGAGGGAAGATTACTCTTCCGAATCCTTTTGCTCTTCGGAAGCAGGGGCCCCTTCTTCGGGAGCGTTCATCTGCTCGCGGAGCTGCGAGAACACATTGAGTTCGCCCAAGGTCGCGCGTTCGACTTTGCCCTGGACTTTTTTCACGTCTTCGCGCTCTTGCGTGCGGGTCTTGTCCTTGTCGCGCTTCTGCTCGTCCACGGCTTCCTTGCGGATATCCTCGAGGTAGCGGGTGTGGGAAACGAGGATGCGCTTGTCGTCGCGGCTGAACTCGAGTACCTTGAACATGAGGACTTCTTCCACCTTGGCCACGGAGTTGTCTTCCTTGCGGATGTGACGGGCAGGTGCAAAGGCTTCCAGTCCGTAGGGCAGTTGCACCAGCGCGCCGCGATCGTCCACGCGGACGACGGTGGCCTCGTGGTAGGAACCGACCGGGAACACATTTTCAAAGGTGTCCCAAGGATTCTCTTCGAGCTGCTTGTGTCCCAAGGAGAGTTTGCGGCTGATCGGGTCGATGTCGAGGATGACGACGTCGAGGCGTTGGCCGATCTTGGTGAACTCGGAGGGATGCGAGTAGCGCTTGGTCCAAGACAGATCGGAGATGTGGATCATGCCGCCGATGCCGTCCTCGAGTTCCACGAATACACCGTACGGGGTGAGGTTTTTGACCAGACCGTTGTGGCGGCTGTTGCGCGGGAACTTGTTTTCGATGGTCGTCCAAGGATCGGGCGTCAGTTGCTTGATGCTGAGCGACATCTTGCGCTCCTCGCGGTCGATGGTGACCACTTTGGCGTCGATCTCGGAATTGATCTTGAAGAATTCGCGGGCGTTGATGGGCTGGTTGCTCCACGACACTTCCGACACGTGGATAAGACCTTCCACGCCGGGCATGATCTCGAGGAATGCACCGTAGTCTTCGATGTTGACGATGCGGCCCTTGACCACGGAGCCCTGCACGATGTCCTCGGGAAGGACTTTCCAGGGATGCGGCTGGAGCTGCTTGAGGCCGAGGGAGATGCGGCGCTTTTCGTCGTCGAAGTCCAACACCACGACATTGATCTTCTGGTTGAGCTGGAGCACGTCGCTGGGGTGTTTGACGCGGCCCCAGGAAATGTCGGTGATGTACAGGAGGCCGTCCACGCCGCCGAGGTCGAGGAACGCCCCGAAGTCGGTGATGTTCTTGACGGTGCCCTCGAGCACTTGGCCCTGCTCCAACTTGGAGATGATCTCGGAGCGCTGCTGCTCGAGGTCGCTCTCGATGAGCGCCTTGTGCGAAACCACGGCGTTCTTGATGGTCTCGTTGATCTTGACCACCTTGAACTCCATCTGTTTGCCCACATACACGTCATAGTCCAAAATGGGCTTGATGTCGATCTGCGAACCGGGCAGGAAGGTTTCCAGGCCGTCGATATCGACGATCAGGCCACCTTTGGTCTTGCTGATGACCGTGCCGTTGAGCACGCGGCCTTCTTTGAAGGAGTTGACGATGTTGTCCCATGCACGGAGCAACTTGGCCTTGCGGCGCGAGAGCACCATTTGGCCGCGGCGGTCCTCACGGTTTTCCACATAGACCTCGACCGTTTCGCCGGGCAGAAGACCCGGGCGGTCGCGGAATTCCGAAAGGGGCACGATGCCGTCCGACTTGTAGTTGAGGTCGAGCATCACGTCGTGCGAACCGACGGAACTGACCCGGCCCTCGACGATTTCCAGCTCTTGGATGGAGTTGAGGGTGGCCTCGTAGATGGACAGGTACTTGTCGAATTCCGCTTGGGGATATTCGATGGTGTTGCGGCGCCCGATCGTCCAGTCGAAATCGTCGTGGGCGGTAGAGACCACTTCTTGGGCGGTTTCGAGCACGAGTTCATCCAGATCTTCTTCTTCGTGGGCAGGCTCTTCGCCCGCGCCGGCCGAATCGTTCAGCATGCTCTTGATAGAAGCGGTCGTCTCGACTGTGGTTTTTTCCACGGCGGTCTCGGTTTCTTCGATCGGTGCCGGTTGGGTTTCCAGGGTTTCGTTGCCCTGCTCCGAAGCCTGGTCCTCGGGAAGGTTTTCGAGGTGTTGATCCATTTGGATTCCTCAGTTTTGGTTGGTGAAAAAAAATGGTTAGAAAAAAAATGCCCGCAAAGGTAATCAAAAAAAGGTTTTTTTTTATCCTTTTTCCAAGAAAATCAGAAAAAAAGATGGACGTGCCAAAAGTCGGACTCGTGTCCGGACCAAGAGGAAAGCCCCTTCTCGGGGACTCGGGAAAGGGCCTCGGCAATGACGCGAGCAGATCGGTGACCTCCGCGGTTGGGCACGACATCGCCCGTGTCGCTCCCTGTGTTTCGCCTCCCTTGGAAAATATAAGTCTATAAAAAAAGTAGGATAAATAGATTTTATATACCTTTGTGGCGCATGCCCCTCCAAAATGAGGTCCAAGGCGTTTTTTTTTTGTCAGAACCCCTTGCTTGTCAATGGAAAACACCAACAAAATCGCGATCGTGGGAGCCGGCTTGAGCGGAACGCTCGCGGCGCTCCAATTGCTTCGGGCCAACATCGGCGCGGAGATCTTTCTGTTCGAAAAAGCCCCGGCCCGTTTGCAAAAAGGCGTGGCCTACAGCGGGACCCTCCTCTATCAGCCGTTGAATGTCCCGGTCGGGCGGATGTCGCTGTTTTCGGACGATCCGAAGCATTTTTGGCGCTGGCTGCAGGACAACCGGGCGCGGTACGCCGATGAAGTGGACGAAGCCGACCTGGAGTCGTTCGTGAGCCGTCGCGCATACGGCGACTATGTCCGGGAATCGTTCCGGGAGGAAGCTGCCGACCGGGTGACGACGATCGTGGCGGAGGTGCGGGCGGTACGGCCCCACGCAGGGGGCTGCAGGATTTTTTACGGCGAGGGGCAGTCGCTCGATGTGGACCGGACGGTGTTGGCCTGGGGCAATCTGAGGCCCAAGTTGCCCTATCCGCTTTCCGAAACACCGGGCATCGTGGCCGATCCGTGGTCGGCGGGCCTGGCCGATCGGATCGCGCCCGACGACGATGTATTCTTGGTGGGCACGGGCCTCACGATGGTCGATTGGGTCGTTTCGCTGGCCCTGAAAGGCCACCGCGGGCGGATCGTCGCCCTGTCGCGGCACGGCAAACTGCCGCGACCGCACGCGCACCACGAAACCTGGCAGCCCCGAACGGAATGGCCCGATTCGTTGCCCGAACTGTTGCGCGCTTTCCGCGATGAGGCCCGCCGCGCCGAGGCAGATGGGGTGGGGTGGATCAGTATGATGGACAACATACGCAGCGCCACGGCCCCGATCTGGCAGCGATTGCCATTGGAGGAGCGCCGGCGTTTCCTGCGCCACCTCGCCACCCTGTGGGATGTGCACCGCCACCGGATGCCGGGCAAATCTTGGGCGCACTTGGAGGCCCTCCGCGAAAAAGGCATTTTCTCCGTGCTGGCGGGCCGCATCCGCGCTTGCCGCGCCCTCGAAGAGGGTTTTGAGATCGCCTACACGCCCCGACACGAAAAACAAGAACAGATCCTGACGGCCCGGCACATCATCAATTGCACCGGCCCCGAGACGGACGTGTCGTTGATCCAAGATCCGCTGATCCGCGACCTGTACGCAGAGGGGCTGATCGGGCGCGATCCGCTGGGGCTGGGCCTTTTGGTGGACGATCAAGGACACCCCCTCCGCAGCGACGGCACCCCTTGGACGGAAGTGATCACGCTCGGTTCGCTCCGACGCGCACATCTCTGGGAAACCACGGCCCTGCGCGAAATCCGCGACCAGGCCGAGGAATTGGGGAGGACGGCCCACCAATGGGTCAAAAAGCAATTCGAAGAATCGGTCTCGGCGGATTGATCCGGCCCAATAGGCAAAAAGGACGGACCAGCTCCAGTGCAGTCTATCTGCACAGTATATATTTATGATTTACAGACTTTTCGATCATATGATAAATGATTTTTCGGATGATCGAAAAATGATGTTGTGGGCGGGCTATATTTGTCCGAAATCCTTTTTTTCGCCCTCAACAAAAACTGTATGCCGTTTATTTCCGCCCATTTTTCAGCCCGTAGCCTACGGGCGCTGTCGGTTTTGCTGGTGTTTTTCTTGGCAGCGAGCGCATCGTTCGCGCAGGCGCGGCTGACGATCGAAAACAATTCGGGCCGCACGATGACCGTGAAGATCATGCGCGGATCGGAGCAGTCTTCAACCCTGCACGAGACGGTCACGATCGTCCCGCACGGTGAAGAAACGGTGTATTTCGGCCAAACCGGCTACTATTTCACCAAGACCAAGGCCGTGTCCAACGGACGGGATCCCATCTACCAAAAGGGACAGCCCTTCCATGTGGTCAACGACGACACGGGGTATTCCGTGATGACCATCACCTTTACCATCCGGGAGTCGGCCGTGCCGCAGGTGTCGGGGGGCAAGCAAATCACCAAGCAGGAATTCGACCGCAACTGATGCGCGGCGTTTCGAAATTTTTTTCCAAAAACAAAAACCGCATTTTATGGACGAGAGCACCTATTCCATGCTCCAACTCATCCTGTTCGTTGTACGGATCGCCATCACCGTTTACTGCGTGAGCAGAGCGGCCGAACTGAACCGAAGCCGCTGGGGCTGGGGGATTTTCGGGTTCCTGCTTCCTCCCGTGGCGTTCATCTGGATCCAGTTCATGCGTCCGCTGGAAGGCGAACAGACGGAGTGAGGACACTTTTTGAAAAAAGGGGGAGTTTTGCTCGTTTTCGAGATTTTCGGGACGAGATCCAAAACTGTTTTTGGGAAAAAAATTAGTTTCATCGACGGAAAACCATCCTCGCGGCAATTTTTCCCAACTGTTTTTTCGAAAAAATCAGTCTCTTCCCTCTGCTCCCCTCAGCAGCTCGGACAACATTTCTTTTGAGCGGAAAAGTTGTGCCTTGACGGTGCCGAGCGGAATTTCGAGGCGATCGGCGATCTCTTGGTAGCTCAGTTCCTCGAAATAGCGCATTTCCAGCATCTGGCGGTATTTGGGCGCCAACTTGTCCATCAACGCTTGCAGGTACAGGAGTCGCTGTTGTTGGATGTAGCGTTCTTCGGGGTTGGAGCCCACGGCGGGGATGGAAGCCGAGATATTCTGTTTGCCTTCCCTATCGGACGGTTCGTCTATGGAAAGGCAGACGATCCGGCGCCGGCGCACGAAATCGATGCCGTTGTTGATGGCGATCCTGAACAGCCAGGTGCTGAACGCGTGGTTGGGCGTGAAAGACCCCAAGCGCCGGAAGGCCTTGGCGAAGGCTTCGAGCACCAGATCGTTGGCGTCCTCGCGGTTCTGCACCATTTTGTGCAAAGCATTGAACACCGATTCGCGGTATCGGTCCATCAGGATCGCATAGGCCCGCTGGTCGCCTTCCTCGACGGCCCGGCGCACCAGCGCGAGGTCTTCTTTTGCCTTCAGAGACGAGGGGGTGTCGTTGTTTATTTCCATCTGTCGGATCTTCCGGTGATCGTGAACGGGAACAGCAGCAAGTGGTAGAGCGTGAACAATGCGTCGAGGGGCAAATAAGGGGCGGCCAACCCGTTTTCTCCGAGGCGACGGGCCATTTGGCCGCCCCAAAAGGCCACAAGGGCACATCTCACAATAAACAACAGGGCAGCCAAAAGGGTTTCCCATGGCGAAAAAAACGGCCACAGCAACACGCCCCACCACGATGCGAAATGGCTGAGCGCGAGCAATGCGAGCATGGCCACATGTGCGGGCCGATAATGTTTGCCCGTGCCGAGGTGCCGTTGCTTTTGCCGCAGCCAGTCCCGCCGAGTGGTCTTTGGCAGCGAAACGGCGAAGGTTTCCGGCGAAAGGCATAGGGCTGTCCGTCCGGGCCGCGCCAAGCGGTTCACCAATAGATCGTCGTCGCCGGAGGGCAGTCCGGGGTGCGCGTCGAAAGCCGGCAATGCCGCCAAAAACGCCTCTTTTCGATACGCAAGGTTGCGGCCCACGCCCATGTAGGGCGCGCCGGCACGGGCGAACGACAGGTATTGGATGGCCGTCCACAGCGTTTCGAAGCGGATCCAGCGGTTGAGCGGGCCGGGGCGTTCGGCATAAGGTCCGTACCCCAGCACCAGATCGGCTTCCGGACCTAAAGAGGCGACCATCCGTACGGCCCAATCGGGACCCACCGCGCAATCGGCGTCGGTCAGCAGCACCAACCCGTGGCGTGCCGCCGAAACCCCGGCTGCCAGCGCGTTTTTCTTGCCTGCCCACGGCCTCGGAGCATCTGGCCCGAGGCGCAATACTCGCAGCATGGGGAAGCGCTGCCCGAATTCCGCCAGCACC
>JBEIJQ010000128.1:0-9017 GCA_040380145.1 Lewinellaceae bacterium
ACCGAAAAAGGCCTCGAAATGCAGCAACAGGTGCGGGAATCCCTGAGCGCTCTGGAGAAGCAGGTTCCCGACCTGATGCAAAGCAATCCGTCCGCGGCCCGCGATCTGCTCGCGCCCATCGGCGCCAATGCCCTGCTCCTCGGCGGAATTTCCCTCGGAACATTGGCGCTGATGGATCCACTGTTCCAAGAACGCCTCGGCTTGGCCCAACGCCCCTTCGACCAAGGTTTCGCCATGCCGACCAATGTGTCCAGCGGAATCGGCGGCTATTCTTACGATTCTGCATACTACTATTTGTCGGACAACGATAGTTGGTTCGATTGGGACGGCGGCAACAACGACAGTGGCGACAGCGGAAGTTGGTTCGATTCGGACGGCGACAGCGGTGGCGACAGTGACAGCGGTGGCGACAGCGGATGCGGTGGCGATAGCGGATGCGGCGGTTGCGGAGGAGATTGAAGCCCGTTCGCAGATTGCTTTTCGAAAGCGTTCTGAACGGACGGTTTCAGTTTGGGAAAAGTGTTTTGATTTTCCCCTTTTGCGAAATAGTTTTCCCCTGACGGAGCGAAGCGGACAAAAATGCGCTGCCGAAGGCCGGGCCGCGCCCGTCAACGCCCCACGGAAATCTGGCGGCCCAGCGTGTATTGGATTGAGTTGCCGCCGACGGAGAGCACTGCTTTGAGGTCGTCGGTCAAATCCAGTTGCAGGGTTTTGCCCGTGGAAAGTTCGACGGTGGCCGTGCCCCGGCGACCGCCGAAAGCCTGTACATCGGTGCCGCTGCCCGCCGCGTACGCTTCGCTGGCGGCCGGAGGCAGGCAAGCGCCTTGGAAAGATAGCAGCGCCTTGTCCTTCAATACCTGATCACAATGCCAAGTCAAGGGTATGGAAAGTTCGAGCCCTTGGACGACCGTTTGCACGGACGATTTCCACTGATCGCCCTGCTTGACCGGCCCGTTGGGCAAAACGGCATGCAGATCGGTCAGGCCCTCGGTGATTTCCGGGGCGAGGAGGTCGAAACCCGTCAGGCTGTCGGACGGGGGAAGGGAGCTTACCACGGCCCCGTTGCGTCCCATCCACAGATCGAAGGACTTGCCTTTCAGGTAGCGGAGCGCGCCGAGCGCGGTGGTGTCGTCGGGGCGTCGGCTGTCGAAAATAGTCCGCGGCTGGTTGGGCACCTCGGCGTAGTAGGTGAAATCGCCGAATCGGCAACGCATCGGCACCAGGGTGTCCCCCTGAGGGGCCCCCGCGGTTTCCACGAACTGGCCATCGAACGAAAAAACGAAGGGGGCCCCCGTTCCTCCGAGCAGCACCTTGCATTTCACGCGCAAAGGATTTTCAATGCCCGCTGCGGGCGAAAAACGGAGTTCGGGCACAGGGCCGCCGCAGGACGCCAGGCACCACAGAACAAACAGGCCGGCCATATATTTTTTTAGCATCTTCGAGCGTTGTTCGGGTTTGCATTTCAAGAATGCAAAAATACGAACAGACCGCTATCTTTGGGGCAAGACATCCTTTTTCGATAGGCCTTTTTCCTTAAAACAATTTTCTTTTTTCCCAAAAAACACACCCCGTATGAACACAAAAACCTTGGGCTACATCCTTCTCCTGCTCGCCTTTTCTTGGACGGCCTGCAAAACCGTCTCCAAAACAGTCGAAAACAACAACAACGCACAACGGCTCACCATTCCGCCCGACACCGACCCTTATGTGAAGCAATATGTCCACATCGCCGTCGCGGAAATGGAGCGCACCGGCATACCGGCCAGCATCAAAATGGCCCAAGGCATTCTGGAATCGAACTACGGCAAAAGTTCGCTCGCACAAGAAGCAAACAACCACTTCGGGATCAAGTGCGGCGGCAATTGGCAGGGCGAGACCTACCACAAGAAAGACGACGAACCCGGCCTCTCGTGCTTCCGAAAATACAACAAGGCCGAACAATCGTACTACGACCACTCCGCCGTTTTGGAAAAAGATCGGTACAAGTTTTTGTTCCAGCTCGAACGCACCGACTACAAAGGATGGGCCAGGGGGCTGCAAAAGGCCGGTTACGCCACCTCACAGACCTACGCCGAAAAACTGATCGGCCTGATCGAACGGCTCGGACTGCACCGGTTCGACACGATGAAAACCGGCAACGGGCCGGCGGTGGCAGGCGGCGGCACGACTGCCCCCCAACAGCCCAACGCGCCCAACGGCGCTCCAACGGGCACCGGCTCGGTCGGGCGGCTGCAGATCTTTGCGCTGGGCGATGCCGCCCGCTACTTGGAAGCACCCGCCGGCAGCAACCTCCGCGAAATCGCCGAGGCCCTCCACCTGCGCCCCAGCCGTTTGGCCCAGTACAACGAAACCGACGAAAAGCGGGTGCTCAAAGAAAGGGAGCGCATCTGGATAACGCCCAAGCGCAACCGCTATCCGGGCAAGGACAAGGCACACTACGCCACGGCCGGACAGACCCTCTACGAGGTTGCGCAACTATACGGCGTCCGCCTGGCACCGCTGGCCAAGCGCAACGCCCTGCCCACCGATGCCGTGCTCGGCGCGGGGCAACAAGTCCGATTGAAGTGAGCCGCCCGACGCATCCCTTGGCCCCTAACCGTTTTTTTGTATCTTTGCCCACATTCGAAAAAGCCTTATGATCCGGATCGGCATTTTCTTCGGCGGGCCTTCCCGAGAACGCGAGATCTCCTTTGCGGGAGGACGCACCGTCTATGACAACCTCGACAAATCGCTTTTCGAGCCCGTCCCGATTTTCGTGGACAGCCGACAGAACTTCGTTTTGCTCGACTGGCAATATCTGTACAAGGGAACGATCCGCGATTTTTTTCCGCCCGTGGAATTCAGGCCGGCATCGCCCAACGGATTGACGGTCTATAGGGAAAGCCTCGGCGAAATGGACGAGACCGATGAAAACGAGATGATCTCCCGCGTCGGTAGGCGCGTTCCGCTGGCCGAACTGCCCGCGCTAATGGATGTGGCCTTCTTGGCCCTGCACGGTCTGTTCGGAGAAGACGGTCAGATCCAAGGACTGCTGGAATCCCTCCAGATCCCTTACACCGGCAGCGGCATCCGGGC
This sequence comes from Lewinellaceae bacterium, assembly GCA_040380145.1. Classification (GTDB taxonomy): domain Bacteria; phylum Bacteroidota; class Bacteroidia; order Chitinophagales; family Saprospiraceae; genus JBEIJQ01. The sequence goes on from JBEIJQ010000128.1 coordinate 3,076, forward strand.
CTGCAGCATCGGTATGGACAAGGGTTTCCAGAAAAAAATGATGGAAGCCGGCGGTTTCCTCACTCCCAAGATGCACGTCTTCAACCGCGAGGAATGGTGTTCCGACAATGAATCCGGCGACGGCTCCGATTGGTACGAAGAACTCGTGTCGGCGATCGGGCTGCCCCTCGTGGTGCGCCCCGCCAACCAAGGGTCCTCGATCGGTGTGAGCATCGTGCGCGAAAACGACGGCCTCGCGCTCGTGGAAGCCGTCAACGCCGCCTTTTTCATCCAAGTCCTGGAGCGCGAAACATACCTTTCTTGGACGGCCGAAGAAAGGATACAATGGCTGCGCGAACTGACGGACATCCGCACCGGAATCGGGTTTCCGCTCAAATTGATGGACCGCCCCGCGGTGTTCGACCATCCCGAAGAACTGCTCGCCTTCCTCGAGGTGCATTTCCAGCACGAAGACAACGCCATCGCGACGCTCGAAGGCCTCAACGCCGAACAAACCGTCATCGTGGAGGAATTCCTCGACGGACGGGAGTTTTCCTGCATCGTGCTGCGCAACGAGGACAATTCGCCCGTGGCCCTGCCCCCGACCGAAATCGTCAAGGGCGGAGAAGTGTTCGACTACCGCTCCAAGTACCTCGCCGGCCTTTCGCGCAAAGAAACCCCCATCCGACTCCCGGCCGATCAGATCGAAGCCATCCGGCGCGAATGCGAACGGTTGTTCGACTTTTTCGGCTTTGCCTGCTACGCCCGCATAGACGGCTTCATCAAGGCCGACGGCTCGATCTTCCTCAACGACCCGAACACCACTTCGGGAATGCTGCCCTCCTCGTTTTTTTTCCACCAAGCAGCAGAAATCGGCCTGAGCCCCTCCAAGTTCCTGACCTACATCGTGCGCACCAGCCTGATGGAACGCATCCGAGAAAGCCCGCGCTTGGGCCTGTACGACGGCCTGCTGGCCGAACTGGATCGCGAGATCAACGCCCAGCGCCTGCGTCAGGGCCGCAAGAAAAAAGTGGCGGTGATCCTCGGCGGCTACTCCTCCGAAAGGCACATCTCCGTCGAAAGCGGCCGCAACATCTTCGAAAAACTCTCCAGTTCCGACCGATACGAACCGATCCCCGTGTTCCTGACCGGCAGCCCCGTTGGCCACCGGCTTTTCCAGCTGCCCATCAACTTGTTGCTGAAAGACAACGCCGACGACATCCGCGACAAAGTACTGGACCACAAAAAACATCCCCTGATCGAAAAGATCAAACGGCAATGCCAAGGGATCACGGCCAAATATGCCTCCAAGCACACCGTGTTCGAGCCGAAGGAAACCTCCTACGAACAGTTGGACAAAGAGGTGGACGCCGTCTTCATCGCCCTGCACGGCCGCCCCGGCGAGGACGGCGGGGTGCAGCGCCGCCTGGAAGCCCTCGGCATCCCCTACAACGGCTCGTCCAGCGGCTCCTCGGCGGTCACGATCAACAAGTACGAAACGCTCCAACGGCTCAAACAGGCCGGTTTCCCGGTCACCGACCAGTTGCTGCTGTTCCGCGCAGATTTCGAACGCAACTCCGACGCCGAGATCGAACGGATCGAACGGGCCCTGCCCTACCCGCTGATCGCCAAGCCCGTGGACGACGGTTGCAGCTCGGCCGTCAAACTCGTGCGCACCCGATACCAACTGTCCGCATGGCTCAAGGCCCTTTTCCGCGAAGCGGAAGATGTGCCCGAAGAACTGCTGCAAACGCTCCGCCTCAAACCCAAGGAAGAGTTTCCCAGAAAAGAAGTGGCCCTCTTGGAAAGGCTGATCGCCAAAGAAAACGCCGTCCATTTTCTGGAGATCACCGGTGGATTGCTGACCCGGCTGCTACCGAACGGCGAAATCGCCTACGAGGTATTCGAGCCCTCCGAAGCGTTGGCCAGCGGAGAAGTGCTCTCTTTGGAGGAAAAATTCCTCGCCGGCGAAGGCCAAAACCTGACCCCGGCCCGCTTTTCTCCCAAAAAAGACCTTGCCGAACACGAACGGATCTCCGCTCAGGTGCGCAAAACCCTCGAAGAGGTCGCCCGCACCCTGCAGGTAACCGGCTACGCCCGGATCGACGCCTTCGTGCGGATCTTTGCCGACGGCCGCGTGGAAACCATCGTGGTAGAGGTCAACAGCCTGCCCGGCATGACCCCTGCGACCTGCATTTTCCACCAGACCGCGCTCAACGGCTACAAACCGTACGACTTCATAGACAAAATTTTGGATTACGGCATGGCCAGGGCCCGCACCGCCTCGGGTGCGAAATCTTGACAACGCCGCCACCCCCGCTTTTTTCCCGTCAAACAATCCCCCAAAGTGTCCTGGGCCAATTTTTTCCGCGAACTCCCCGGCAAGACCATGCGATCGGTCGTCGAGACCGGCTATTTTCTCAGCAGCAAGATCTTCATCAAGAACATCCTGCTGTTCGGCGCCCTGATGCTGCTGTTCTTCTCGGTGGTCTTTTTCTGGCTGAACCTCTTCACCCGCCACGGCGAACAGGTGACCGTGCCCGAGATCGAAAAGATGGACATCGGCCGGGCCGATGACGCGCTCGACGACGCCGATCTGTACATGCAGGTCACCGACTCCGTTTGGCGCTCGGGAGCCCAACCCGGCGTGGTGCTCTCCCAAGATCCGCTGCCCGGCACCAAGGTCAAAGAAGGCCGTGTGGTATACGTCACGGTGTCGGCCTTCCGAGCGCCGATGCGCAACCTGAAGCCCACTTTGGCCGGCTCGGACATCAAGACGGTGCGCCGGATGCTCCAAAGCCTCGGCATGGAAATCCTCGAGGAGCCCATCGTGGACGGCGGCGAAACCCAAATCAACATGGTGAAGGAACTGCTGGCCGACGGAAAAACGATTTTCCGGTACGGCGACAAGCGGTTCAACCAAGATGTGCAGCTGCCCGAGGGCACCAAAGTGACCGTCCGCTACATCCAAGGGGCCGGCGAAGAGGAGTCCGTGCCCATTTTGTTGGGCAAATCCTGGGACGAGGCCCACTTTTACTGCTCCTCCAGCGGCTACAACTATACGCTGATCCCCGACTTGGAACTCGACACCACCCAGGAACGCGGGGCCATCTATGTATGGAAACAAAACCCGATGCCCTACCCCGACGAAAAGATCCGTAAGGGCGAGAACATCGACCTGTACCTCACCCGCACCAAGGCCATCATCCCGCTCGACAATGTCCCCGTGCCCAACGAGGGCGAAGAGGAGGATTTCGGGGGGGATTGAGCGTTTTCGGGGCCGGTTTGCCGCCGGTACCGGATTTTTTTTTATTTTTCCCAAAAAAAACATGATCCGACCTCTCGTTGTCCTCCTCGGAGCGCTTTTCGCCCCGTTCGCCTTGCTCGCCCAGGGCCACCTCGAAATAGAGCCGCTGGACGGCAACTTCGCGCTCCGGACCGCCGCCGCCCAACGCGGGGGCAACCGGGCGCCCGATTGTCCGCCCCAAACGCTCTCGGTGCCGTTTTTCGACGATTTCGCCTACCCGGGCCCCTACCCCGATTGCGACAAGTGGGCCGACCAATTGGTGTTCGTCAACGGGACCTATGGGCTCAACAGCCCCTCCATCGGGGTCGCCACCTTCGACGGGATCGACGACCGCGGATTTCCCTACAACCCGGGTGTCAACGCATCGGTGCCCTGCGACACGCTCACCTCCCAGCCCATCGACCTTTCGGGGCTCGGCGTGGCCTTTCTGTACTTCGAACGCCAGACCAAGGGCAACGGCAATGCGCCCGAAGCCAACGACAGCCTGTTGCTCGAATTCCGCAACGCCGCCGGCAACTGGGTGCGCATCGCGGCCTACACGCTCAACAACACCCCCGCCGACGGTTCGTTTTTCGGTACGCCCGTAACCATCAACGACCAGCAGTTCCTGCACGGCGGCTTCCGGTTCCGGTTCCGCAATTACGCCACCGCAGCGGGCAACAACGACCATTGGAACATCGACTATGTGCTGCTCAACGACGGCCCCATTGTGTTCAATCCCGTGACCAACCTGCCGATCTTCCAGGACGTGGCCCTTTCGCAGATCCCGGTGCGGCTGTTGGACGGCTTCACCGCCATGCCCATGTCGCACTTCCGCACCGCCGTGGCCGACCTGCTGGTGCCAGAACTGCCGCTACAGGTGGACAACCGCTTCGATACCGACAAAAAGCTCAACAAACAGCTCATCGTGCGGGAAGTGTATTCCAACACCGAGATCCTCAACTCCGGTGTTTTCTCGCTGGCGGACGCCGCACCAGGCATCAACGATTACAGCACCACCGTGGGCACCACCTTCGCTGATATTTATGACGAGCCTTTCCTGACGGGCTACCCCGGCGATTCGGCGATCTTGGAACTGAGCTACGGCTACACCATAGACGCCACTACCGAAACGCCGGATTTCGCCCGCAACAATTCCGTGTCCCGTCAAACGGTGCTGGACGATTATTTCGCCTACGACGACGGTTCGGCCGAGGGACGCTTCCGGCTCACGGAAATCGGCAGCCAAGTGGCCTTGCGCTTCACGGCCCTCACCGACGACAGCCTGCGCGGCTGGTACATCCACCTGCCCTATGCCGACCGCGACCCCGCCACCGTCAACACCGTGATCTCGGTCAAGGTGTGGCTGGATTCGCTCGGAACCGCCACCGAAGCGTTGGAGGACAACATACGCCCCACCGATTTCGATTACGAAACGTACGTGGATTCCCTCAACGGCTGGTGGACCTACAAATTTTCTTCCCCCATCGCCGTTTCTGCCGGACAGACCTTTTATGTGGGCTGGAAAAACCTCGGCGGACAGGACGAACTGCGCGTCGGATGGGATGTTAACGCCGCCGACGGTGCCGCCAAACTCTTCCAAAACGTGCTCGGATTTTGGGAAGCGGTACCCGCCAATCTGACCGGTTCACTGATGCTGCGTCCCATCCTCGGCGCCGATCCAGTGACGATCAGCCCCGCTCTGCCCGCCCCGGGATCGAACGCCCGCCTGCACCTGTTCCCCAACCCCGCCGCCGAACAGTGCCGCCTCGCGCTCGACGCCGCCCACACGGCCCAAGCCGCCACGGTACGACTCACGGATCTCCTCGGACAAACGGTCCGGCACCAAACCTACCGCGAAACCCTCTCCCTCGACGGCCTCTCCGACGGCTTGTACCTCGTCACCGTGCTCGACGGAAACGGCCGCCCCATCGCCCGCGAAAAACTGGTCGTATGCCGTCCCTGAACAACGCCCATATCCAGGAGCTGCGCAACGCCCAAGCGGAATTTCTGCGCACGATCCATGCCCTCTCCAACGAAGAGTTCGTCCGTGAGATCCCCGGCAAATGGACCGCCGGACAGCACGTCCTGCACCTTTTTTTGACCACCAAACCGGTCAACATCGGCCTCGGCCTGCCCAAGTTTCTGCTCAAACTCCTCTTCGGGAAATGCAGCCGTCCCGTGCTCGACTACGATGGGGTGCGCTCGGCCTACAGCGCACAACTCACCGGCGGGGCGAAATCCCCCAAAATGTACGTGCCCAAGGTCGTTGCCCTCGACCAGCGGGAAAAGGTCCTCGGACTCTTCACCGGTGCAACCGACCGGCTCATGGCTCTCGCGGAGCAATACGACGATGCGCAGCTCGATCTCGTACAGCTCCCCCACCCGCTGCTCGGCAAGATCACCGCCCGCGAAATGCTCTACTTCTGCGCCTTTCACATCCGCGTGCACCAAGCAGCGGTGGAGCGGGATTTGGGGAGGTAGGGAAAGGATTCTGCCGTTTTTTTGGGGATAAAAATTAAATAAATTATTGATAATTATATTTTATACCCAAAAAAGAAAAAGGGCCGATAACTTTGTTTCAAGAAAAGAATTGGAACACCAGACAAGCCCCTACATGCTCCATACGGGTGCAGATTTTTTCTCGGCGATTTTCAATCGTTAAAATTATGCCCAT
>JBEIJQ010000129.1:0-8984 GCA_040380145.1 Lewinellaceae bacterium
CTGTAAGAAATTCTTACGGCCCAGCCGGCCTTCGAGAAAATCACGACAGCGCGGCTTTTGGTAGCGGGCATGAGCGAAAAACCTGTTGGATGATTTGCTGCAAACGGCGCTGATCCGAGGGCAAATCACCGCACCGCAAATCGATTTTTTTTTCGCGACCGCGAACAAAAGACTCGAGCTGGCTCCGGATTTGATCGGGATTTACTTTGGTTACTTTTTCTTTTTGGGAAGAAGAAAAAGTAAGCCCAACTAGGAACAAATCACCTCGCGAACAGCTCAAACGCTACCGCTGAAAAAGTCCGATAAAGACCCAAATTGAGCAGATCAAAAAAGTCAAATGAACAATTTTGGGCTAAGGCCAGGAAAGCGCCAGCCGGAGTCCCGTTCCCGCGGAACGCCCCTCGGGCAGCAGGTTGGCCCGGTAAGAAACCCGGCAATACTGCACGGGGAAAAACCAACAGCCGCCGCGCACCACCCGATACGCCCCCCGTTTGGGCCCTTTGGGCCCAAACGCTTTTCGGCGGCCGTATATCCCGTAACGGTCTTGGCACCATTCCCGCACATTGCCGCTCATGTCGTACAGCCCCAGTTCGTTGGGGCGCTTGGCCCCCACCGGTCGGGCCGTGCCGTACAAGTCGCCGAACCACGCCACATCTTCGGCGGAATGGCTGCCCGCAAAGCGATAACAAAGGCTGCCCTCCCCTCCCCTGGCGGCGTATTCCCATTCCGCCTCGGTCGGCAGACGGTATTTCCGGCGGGTGATCCGGCCGAGCGTTCGAACGAAATCCCTCGCTTCGAACCAGCTCACGCCTTCCACCGGACAATCCGCGCAGGCAGGCCCGGCGGCGGCATCCCGTGGCAACTCGCCCATCACGGCCAGCCACAGGCCACGGGTCACCTCCGTTTCGCCCAAATAGAAATCCTCTAAAACCACCGGATGCGAAGGCACTTCCTGCCGCCAACAGTCGTTGCCCTGTTCCCAGGTACACCCCATTTCATACCCGCCGCCGCGGATCCATTTCATCGCAAAGGCCACTCCGCCGACGGTGTCGGAAATGTCCTGCGCAGATAGGACGAATCGCCCACCGGCCAACAACAAAAGGACCGCCCACCGAGACCAGCTCACGGCCCATGGCAATATGTAAAGGTTCCATTTTTTCATAACATTATTTTTTTATTAAAACAAAATAAAAAAATCAAAGGTTTTGACAAAAAAAACGATGCGGGCACGAGCAGCGATCGCCGGATACTAAGCGAGGGAATGTGCGTATTTTTGCAATGGCCCGATATGGGCAAACCCTACAATTGTTTATGGACGCATACATATACGATGCCGTGCGCACGCCTCGCGGGCGCGGCAAGAAAAACGGATCTTTGAACGAAACGCGCTCCATCGAACTGGTGGTCACCGTGTTGGAGGAATTGCGCCGGCGATATTCGCTCGACACTGCCGAGGTGGAAGATGTGATTTTGGGCTGCGTGACGCCCGTCGGCGAGCAGGGCGGCAACATCGCCAAAGCAGCGGCGATGTACGCCGGCTGGGACGACCGTGTATCCGGGCTGCAGATCAACCGGTTCTGCGCATCCGGCCTGGAAGCCGTCAATTTGGCCGCCATGAAGGTACGGTCCGGCTGGTCCGATCTCTTGGTGGCCGGTGGGGTGGAAAGCATGGGAAGGGTCCCGATGGGTACCGACGGCGGCGCGCTGATGTTCGATCCGGAAGTGAACGCCCGGACCGGCTTTGTGCCCCAGGGCATCAGCGCCGACCTGATCGCTACTCGGCAGGGATACTCCCGCGAACAACTGGACAGGTACGCCCTGCGCTCCCAAAGGCTGGCGGGCGCGGCCCAGTCCAACGGGCGTTTCGACCGCTCCGTCGTGCCCGTGCGCGATATGAACGGACTCGCCGTTTTGGACAAGGACGAATACCTGCGGCCCGACACCACCTTGGAGGCCCTTTCGGCCTTGGAACCGTCCTTTGCCAAACTGGGCGCCATGGGCTTCGATGCGGTGGCGCTGCGGCGTTATCCCGAACTGGCAGGGATCCGGCATCTGCACACGCCCGGCAATTCTTCGGGCATCGTGGACGGAGCCGCCGCGGTGCTGATCGGCGGCCTGGAGAAGGGGCGTTCCCTCGGCCTGGTGCCCCGGGCACGGATCCGAGCGGCCGCCCTGACCTCGACAGAACCGACCATCATGCTGCAGGGGCCCGGCCCGGCCGCCCAAAAAGCCCTGCGCATGGCCAGTATGACGGCCGCCGACATCGATCTGTGGGAGATGAACGAGGCCTTCGCATCCGCGGTGCTGAAATTCCAAGAAGATCTGGAAGTGCCCGACGATCGACTCAATGTGAACGGCGGCGCCATTGCGCTCGGGCATCCGCTGGGGGCAACCGGTGCGATGCTGCTGGGCACCCTGTTGGACGAACTGGAACTGCGCGGACTTCAGACCGGACTGGTGACGCTCTGCGTGGGCGGTGGCATGGGCGTGGCCACGATCATAGAAAGATGCTAGCCCGCGTGGAAAGCCTCCGAAAAAAGAAAAGCCCTCGGTCCGAAAACCGAGGGCTTTTCAATTGGCCGCAAGGCCTTTGAAGTATCACTTGCAGTTGAGCGCGCTGAGTTGGGCGGCCACGGAAACCATTTCCTTGGAGATTTCCAACACGGTGCCATTGGCGGCTTGTAGCGGGTTGAGCAGCTCGAGAGCCTGTGCAACGGCGCGCGAGCGAGCGGTAGCGCTCTTGGATTTGACGGCGATCCGATAAGAGGACTCGAACTGCGTCATCAGAGCGGAAATCTCGGTGCGGATCTTGGCGAATTCCGTGTTGAACTCGGCAGAGAACGCGTTCAAGTCTTTTTCACGGGCGCGAACGCCATCGCATTCGGCAGAGAAATTCTTGGGCGCGTATTTGGTGGCCAGGCCGTTGGACAATTTGTAAAAGTCGTTGAACTTTTGGATGATGCCGGCGGTGGCTTGGCCCATGGCTTCCAACGCCTTGGTCTCCTCCTCGGAAGCATTTTGCATATCGGAGGTGGAGGTGATGGGGTTTTCTTTGGCCAAAGCATCCATCTGCTTGCGGTAAGCGGCGATCGCCTCGGTGTGGGCCTTGATCGGAGCGGGGGGCTCCATCAAAGTGGCTGTTTGCGTGGAACTGCCGGCATTGGCACCCGCTGTTGCGGCGGGGGCACTGGCGCCTTTGTCGTTGGGGCGGGCTTCTTTGGCCGGTTGCTGGGGCGCTTTCACATCGGCCACTTTCGCGGGCACGGAAGGAATGTTGCCGAAAAGAGTTCCAAGGGAATTCTGGGCCATCGCCACTTGGGAGGCACCGAAAACCAACAGGGCTACTGCGATTTTTTTCATGAGAAAAGGAAAAGTTTGGTGGAAAAAATCAGTTGAAGAGAAAAAATGGTCTCAGAACGGATGCAATTATATAAAATCGTGCCGAAAGCAAGGCGGAAAAAAAGTTATTTTTTTGAGATCTGTATGTAAAAAAATATAAATAACTGATTTTCAGGGTGAAATCAGCGAATAATATTTTTATTGCTGGTCATGTGCTGGACAAGCATCGGCTTGAGCCGATCGGCGGACTGGAGCAGAAGCGTTTCGTTGGGCGGAAAGGGCAAAGGCCGGTTGCCGAGCCTGCGTACCGTTTCCTCTGCCAGGGCGCGCTTGTCGCCCACAAAGGTGCTGGCGAAATGTTCGAAAGCCGATTCCACTTGTACGGGCAAAGTGTGCAACAACCGGTTATCGGCATCGTAATATTCGAGGTTGCCGGCCAGTTGTGCGGCCTTGAACTGACGGGTTTCGATCACTTTGGCCGTGATCTTGACCATTCGGGGGCGCTTGATGTCCTTGCCGAGCGAATCCTTTTTGACATTGCCGTTGCGGTCGTATTCGTACTCGTAGCCGTCTTGGATTTCTTTTTCTTCCTGATATTCCCGGGTGTTCATCTGCTCGGGCGTGAAATTGATCTGGGTCAGGCTCATGACCACTTTGTAATCGTACTTGTAGCGCGACGGATCGGGGTTGAGGTCGTACCAGACCCAGTCTTTGTTGAGATCCGAAACATTCATGGTGAGCAGGGCGCGCTCGAAGTCCTCGGGCATAACCACCCGTGCATTGTTGACCATCCGAAAAGCCACGCGGGTGGTGCCCAGCCGCAGGGCCTTTTCTTTGAGCGCCTCTTTGTCGCGGTACACGCGAAAATACTGGCTTTCGAGGTCCAGCAGTTTTCCGTAAGCGTCCCGGGCCGCGAAACGATCGCCTTTATCGGCCTTTTCGAGCAGTTGCTCGGCGGAAGCGTACAGAAACTGGGCGGCCTTTTCCCTGGACTCGCGTTCCTCGTCGTCCACGTTGATCAAGCGGATGTCGGCGCGGCGGCCGTTTTTGTCCACCAAGGGCAGCAAGGGCTCCACCAGGCGCTGGCGGTTGCGGATGGCGTTGTAATGACGGTTGATCTCGTCCCATCGGTCGGGCGAGCCTTCTTTTTTCAATCGGTTGGCCTCGTCGAGGTCGTAGCGGTTGCCTTTTTCGAGCGCCCGTTCGAGGGCGTACACATGCTTGGGATTCTTGTTTTTGCCCCGCAGACGGTTGGCGGCCACATAGATGGCCTCGTCGTAACGACCGGCGTTCAACAGTTTTTCCGGGTTGCGGCAGCCTTCGGCAAAAAGAAGGGCCATGAAGAGCAGCAAGAAAATACCGGACGAAGACAAAAGGCGCATGGATTCGAAATTTGGGCAAAAATACCCAACTCATTTTTTAAATAGGCGTAATTTTGGCGTTCACTCTTTTTTTTCGATTTTTTTCCTCACATTTATATTTATATGTTTTTTTTGGAAAAGGAAGTGGCCGAACTCGAAGGGCAGCGCTGGGCGTTCGTCCGCACCGAGTTGCGGGACCATGTGTTGACCGTCACTTTGGACAGGCCCGAGAAAAAAAACGCGCTCCACCCCGTGATGCTGCGCGAATTGGCCTTTGCCCTCGAACACGCCCGAGTCAATCCGGCCGTGCGTGCGGTCGTGCTGAGCGCCGAGGGAGCGATCTGGTGCGCAGGAGCCGACCTGAAGGCCATGGCGGGCGGCGATGCACCCGATAGCACCGTTCCCGATCCGCAATCGCCGATACTGCTGGGGGAACTGGTGCCCGAGGTGTGCAAGCCCGTGGTGGCCAAGGTGCACGCCCCGGTGATGGCCGGCGGAATCCTTTTGCTCACGGGCTGTACACATGTCTTGGCCGCCGACACGGCCACTTTTGGACTGCCGGAGGTACGGCGGGGTCTTTTCCCCTTCCAAGTGATGGCCGCCCTGCTGGAAAGAATGCCGGCACAAACGGTGCTGGACTGGTGCATGCGCGGACTGGACCTTTCGGCCGAGGAGGCCCGCGCCAAAGGTTTGGTCTCACAGGTTTGCGCCCCGGAAGAACTCGACCTGTCGGTGGCACGGTTGTGCGCCGAACTGTGCGCCGGCTCGCCGCAAGCTATCCGGCTCGGATTGGAGGCATACGCCCATTTGCGCCGGCAGCGCGGTGCCGGCGACCAGCAGAACTATCTGTTGGACATGTTCTTCCGCTGCCTGCAGACCGAAGATGCCCAGGAGGGCATCCAAGCGTTCGCGCAGAAACGCGCGCCGGTTTGGAAGTAAGCCTTTTATGAACGGTGCAGGCTCATTTCCGCCGCCACGCAGGAAAAAATCCGCGCCCTTGATTATTTTTGTCCCGAACCCTTAGCTCCGATCCCCTACCCGACCATGTTCCGCCCGATTTTGACGATCTGCCTCTTGTTGTTCGCTTGGCGGGCTATGGCCCAGCAGACCCCGATGTGGAGCAACCGTGGGACGGTCAGCGTTCGGGACGGTGCGCTGCTTTCGATCCACGGCGACGCGTACAACGCGCCCGGGGCGTTGCACGACAACTCCGATACGGTGGCCCTGTTCGACGATTGGACAAACGACGGCGGCAACAGCGGATTCGCCGTGCAGCCTTCGGGTCTCGTCCGCCTGTTGGGCGACACCCAACGGATTTCGGGGACGGATGTGACCCGTTTTTGGGACCTCCGCTTGGAAGGTTCCGGGGTAAAATTCGCCGATTTGGACGTCGAGATCGGCGACTCCCTGCAACTGAACGACCGCGAATTTTCCCTCGGCACCTTCACCGCCAAAGTGCTCAGTCCAGCCACGGGCTGCGTGACCACTGGCCTGAACGGCGCCTTCGGATTCGTGAGCAGCATCACCAACGGTGGCCTGCAACGCGCCACCGACCAAGCCGCGCCTTATGTCTTTCCGGTGGGCTCCTCTACCGGGCCCGTGCGCTTCCGCCCGGTGGAACTCACCCCCGCCACCGCCTCGCCCAACGATTACAAGGTGCGGATGGCCCACGTGGACGCCTCCACGGAAAACTTCGACCGCAACGTCCGACAGAATACGATCTGCAAGATCAATCCCTATTTTTACCACCGCATCCGCCGTATGGCGGGCAGCGACGGCTTCCGGCTCCGGACCTATTACGATCCGGTGCTGGACAGTTCCATTTGGAACGGCACGGCCCATTGGCAAAACCAGCCCCAATGGGAAAAGATCGAGCCCAACACGACCGGTACCGATCCCTTTTTCACGCTCAGTTTTGTAGAAACGGTGCCCACCGTCACCAATCTGGGCTTTCCCGCCTTTGCCCTGGCTAACATCAGCGATTCCATTGCGCTGACCGCCACCGCCAACCCCTCCTGCCCGGGCGATACGGTTACCTACACGGCCGAAAGCGGCTTCGTCCAGTACCAGTTTTTCGTGAACGGCGTCCTCGTGCAAAACAGCGCCGACAGCACCTACACCGCCGTTTTCCAATCGGGCGATGTGGTCGAAGTGACCGCCTTTGATTTCGATTGCGTCGCCTACGGCTTCCCCGATACCATGGTGTTGTACCAAAACAGCGTTTCCCTGGCCGCCAACCCCAACCCCGCCTGCTTTTACGACGTGGTGACGGTTTCCGCCACGCCGGGCTTCCTGAATTACCTTTTTACCGTCAACGGCGATACCGTCCAAAACGGCCCCAACGCCCAGTACCTGAGCGATTCGCTCTCGACGGGCGATCTCGTGCTGGTGGTGGGCACCGACAGCGTCTGCGATTGGACCAGCAACCCGGTCTCGATCACCATCCACAGCAACTTCATCGCGCTGTCCTCCAACCGCGATTCGGTGTGCACCGACAGTTCGGCGACGTTTACGGCCACCCCCGGTTTTTACCAGTATGATTTTCAAATAAACGGCCTCACTGTCCAAAACGGCCCCTCGAATGTGCTCACCTTCGCGCCCTTTCAAAACGGCGATTCGGTGGTGGTGATCGGCTACGACTCGCTGTGCTACTATCCGAGCCATGCCGTTTTTGTGTATCTGTACACCAACACCATCTCCATGATGGGCCTGCCCGATACCGTCTGTGCAGGCGAAACCGTCACCTTCACCGCCACCCCGGGTTTCTTGGATTACCACTTTTATGTGGACGGCATTACCGCGCAAGCGGGCGCGGACAGCATTTTCGCCGCCGATTTTTTCCAAAACGGCGACGAAGTTTTCGTGGTGGGCACTGATGCGCATTGCCCCTATTTCAGCAACCTCGACACGGTGCACCTGTACCAAAATTCCATTTTCCTCGCCGCGGGCGCCACCACCGTTTGTTCGTACGACACGGTGGACTTCACCGCTACGCCGGGCTTCTTGGAGTATGCTTTTGCCGTCAACGGACAGGTGGTCCAAAACGGGCCGAGCAACCAATTTTCCTACGCGGGTTTCCAAAACGGCGATTCCGTGCAGGTCATCGGCACCGACATCCACTGCCCCTTCGGCAGCAACTTCGTCGTGATCTCGCTTTTCCAGAACAACATCACGCTGACCGCCACCGACACCTTCCTGTGCGCGGGCGAAAGTTCCACCTTCACCGCCTCGACGGGTTTCGACAACTACGCCTTTTATGTGAACGGCGTGCTGGTGCAAAACGGGCTCTCCAACCTGTTTGTCCTGGACTCGATCAACGATGGGGATTCGGTGCAGGTGTTGGGCACCGACCCGAACTGTACCTACACCAGCCAGGCCATCGAATTGACCGTTTACCAAAACCCCGTTTCGCTGACGGCCCCGCTGTTAGCCGTTTGCGCGGGCGAGACCGTGGAATTTTCGACCACGCCCGGTTTCGAATCCTATGCCTACTACCAAAACGGACAACTCGTCCACTTGGACTCGATGCCCGACTGGGAAGCCGTCCACTTCGACAACGGCGACCTGTTCTATGTGACCGCCTTTGACGGGCTTTGCACCTACACGAGCGACTCCCTGACCATCACGGAGTTCGACACGGTTTGGGTGGATGCGGTCGGCGACACGAGCATTTACCGTGGGTTGAGCCATCCGCTCGGCACCTTCACGAGCCTGAACGTGATTTCGTACAGCTGGTCGCCCGGCGCGGGCCTTTCGTGTGTGAGCTGCCCAGACCCGGTGGCCTCTCCGGCCGTGACCACGGTCTATACCGTTTCGGTGGAATCCAGTGACGGCTGCGTGGCCACCGATACCGTTGCGATCAGGGTCTTGGACCCGAACGATGCCGTGTTCGTGTTTCCCAACTGCATCACGCCCAACGGCGACGGCGCCAACGATACCTGGATCTTGGATGTCATCTCTTTGTTCGACAACCACGAGGTGATCATCATCAACCGCTGGGGCAGCGAGGTGTTCCGCAGCACCGATTACCAGAACGATTTCGACGGCACCTGGGAAGGCGGCTTGCTGCCAGCTGGCACGTATTACTACATCATACGGCTCAACACCGACCAGATCTACAAGGGCCCGTTCGTGATCATTCGGGAGTAGAAAATTATTTCTACAAAACACATTTACATTTTTATATTTGCATTGTTTTTACTGTTAGGTCAAGACAAGAATCCCCATCAGCTTCCAACACATAGGTCTTGAACGGCATTTTTGAGGCCCTTTGCCCACTATGCC
>JBEIJQ010000130.1:0-8900 GCA_040380145.1 Lewinellaceae bacterium
CACAATTAGCTGTTGCAATTGTGGCTAAGCGCTGTCCAATATATACATTGTGCGCGCGTGCTAGACACAAGGGCGCACTCGTGCGTAACAGCGTGTGAGTTCTCGCGCGTGCAGAGTCACGAGCTGAAACGCCCGTATGGGGTGAGCATGATGGCGGGAGATATAACAGGAGAAGGGACTGTATTATATTGATTTACAATTTCAGAAGCTGAAACAGAGCAACCATTGGCATCGCTGGCGGTAACGCTATATAGTCCCGGTCCTAAGTTGCTCAACGATGCTCCAGTTTGACCATTGTCCCACAAATATTGAACAGACCCAACACCACCGGATGCCGAAACAGATATTGCACCATTTGAACTGCCTGGACAGGTGGATACGGCAGCAATAGATGCAATCGCGAGTTCATCGGGTTCCGTTACAAGTGTAGATGCACTGATTGTACAACCATTGACATCTGTGACGGTAACCTGATAGACTCCGGCAGGCAAAGCAAAAGCGGTATCTGCAGGCTGACCGTCGCTCCACAAGAAAGTGTACAGGCCAGTACCTCCACTGGCAGATGCAAACGCTCTGCCATCTGAAAATCCCTGGCAAGTAGCCGACTGAGATGAGACAGATAGCAGGAGTGGATTTGGCGCAGTGATGGAAAGGCTGGTAGAAATCGAACAGCCGTTAGCATCTTGTACGGTGACGGTGAAAGTACCCGCGGAAAGTCCGAGGGCCAATGGTCCGGTTTGTCCATTGCTCCACGTGATCGTGTAGGGGGGCGTGCCATTGCTGGCAATAACAGAGGCGGTTCCATCGCCGGCACCAGCACAGTTTTCGTTGGTTGATGCAAAGGTTGCCATCAGTTGGGTCGGTTCGAAAACTTCTGCTTGGGCATTGGACATACAACCGTTGGCATCCGAAACCAATATTTCATAGATGCCGACGGCCAAGTTCGACAACGAATTCCCGGTCGCGGCATTTTCCCAAAGATACTGATACGGAGGTGTCCCGCCCGCTGCGGTCACCGATACAGAACCGTTCGTATTCCCATAGCAATCCAACGCATCGTTCGTTGGATTGACGACGAGTGGGGCCGCTTGTCCGACAGCAACTGAACCACTGGCGGTACACCCATTGCCGTCCAGAACCGTAACGGAGTAAATGCCCGCTGGCAAACCGTAGGCCGTATCGACCGGTTGGCCATCGCTCCACGAATAGCTATAGCCCCCACCGCCGCCCGTGGCATTGGCAAATGCGAGGCCGTCCGAGTAACCAAAACATGTAGCCGATATGGATCCGGTCCCCAAAACCAGCGGACTGGGCTGGTTCACCGTCCGCGAAACAGAGGCGGTGCAACCGTTCGTCGGATTCGTAACCGTCACCGTGTAGTTGCCAGGCGCGTTCACGCCCAAAGCAGCCGTAGTAGCTCCCGTGTTCCATAGGTAAGTGCCGTTGCCCGAAGCCGTAAGCGTTCCCGTGGGCAATGCGCAGGTCAGCGTCAAAGAAACCGGTGAAATGAAGGCCGTCGGGGCCGTGTTGTTTTGGTTCACCGTACGCGAAACAGTGGCAGTACAGCCGTTTACAGCATCCGTCACTGTCACAGTATAGGTACCCGGAGCATTCACGCTCAGCGCAGCTGTCGTAGCACCATTGCTCCATAGATAGGTGCCGCCGCCCGAAGCCGTCAATGTGCCCGTTGGCGTTGCGCAGGTCAAAGTCAACGAAGCCGGAGCGATGGCCGCCGCAGGGGCAGAGGTGTTTTGGTTCACCGTCCGAGAAACAGAGGCCGTGCAACCGTTCGCGGCATCCGTCACCGTCACGGTATAGGTGCCCGGGGCATTCACGCTCAACGCCGCCGTCGTCGCACCCGTGCTCCACAGATAGGTACCACCGCCCGAAGCAGTCAATGTGCCCGAAAGCGTTGCACAGGTCAAAGTCAAACTGGCGGGCGTGACGTTTGCCGTCGGTGGGACAATATTTTGGAATATACTGATCGGTGATGCAACATAATTACATCCAGTGCTGAAATCAGTTGCCGTAACGCTATAACTTCCTGGCAAAGAGATGGTTCTATTGGGAGCCGACGGTCCCCCATCGCTCCATTGATAAGACCAAGAGGGACTACCTCCGATCACGGTCAAGTTACTCGTCGGCTGCGTACAAGTCAAAGTCGGATTGGAGAATTGTATAAACAAAATAGGCAGCGCGTTCAACATGGCAGTCGCCGAAGAAGTACATCCATTGCCGGTAGTTGCCGTGACCGTGTATGTCCCAGGAGTTCCGACCGTTATGGAAGGTGTGGTGGCTCCGTTGCTCCACAAATAACGGGTACGGATCAGGTTACAATCGGGAATGGTCAGCTGTTGGAAAGTAAAAGGAGCCAGACTAGCCAAGATGTTTCCGTTTGCGGTGAACGAATATGTACCGGCTCCAATAATTCCATCGCCAAAACTATCGTCAACCACGATGCGCAAACAAGCAGTGTCGGGCACGCAGATGTTTTCGCTGTAGGTCGTATTGCTGGCGTAACCGCTGCCCGAGCCGTAAACTGTGGCTCCATATCGGCTGAGCACCTGCCAAGAAGTTTCGTTTCCAAAGTTGTCTGTTGTTAAAGACAAATTGATGAGCACCTGTCCTTGTGCACAGGGAGAGGTGACGTTGGTGTTCGATACGGTAAAGGTTCTGGTAGGAGCGTTGCAAGCCAAAGCGGCTGAAGGTGGATTGACCGACAAAGCTGGCGCCGTGGTATTCTGCCCCACTGACCGAGTAGCCGAGGCCGTGCAGCCGTTCGTGGCCCCGGTCACGGTTACCGTGTAGGAACCAGCAGAGTTGACGGTCAAAGCGGCCGTCGTCGCACCGGTATTCCAAAGATAGGTGCCACCACCGGAAGCTGTGATCGTCCTGCTGGGCGTTCCGCAGGTCAAGGTCGATATGGCCGGCGAAAAAGTTATGGTCGGAGGGGTGGTATTGTTGGAAACAGCTCTCGAAGCCGTTGTGGTGCATCCGTTGGCCCCGGTGACCGTGACCCGGTAAGTTCCGCTGGAGGAAACCGTGATGGAAGGAGTGGTGGCCGCGTTGCTCCAGGCATACGTGCCGCCACCGGTGGCCGTCAAAGTGACCGAAGTCGTCGCACAGGTCAGAGTGGCCGATGCCGGGCTAATCGAAACAACCGGACGGGGATTCACCGTCACCGTTCTGGAATTTGAACCGGAACAACCACCGGACAAGGTCACGGTCACCGTATAGGTACCCGCCGCCGTTCCGGTGACACCGGTCGCCGAATAGGTCTGGCCGGTGCGGCTGCCCAGAGGCCCCGACCAGGCATAGGTGGCCCCATTGAAAGTTTCGGCCGTCAAAGACAGGTTAGAGCCTTCGCACAGAGCAGTTGTTCCTGTAATAGCAATATCCTCTGGATCCAGGCAGGCCAAGCCAAAAGTACCGTTGCCCGATGCTCCCCAAATTCTGACATAATAAGTCGTGGAAGGGGTCAGGCCGCTCAAACTGACGAAAGGCATGGCATTGCCGTTGTATGTATCGTTGCAGGCCAGTTCCGTAAAAGTACCTCCACAATTGACCGAGCTGGCGTAAACGGCCATCGCTGCATCCGTCAAGGTGCCCGCCTGTGTATAAATTTGAACTTTACCGGAAAAAGGTGCGTCAAACATGAACCAAACATCTCCAACGGTGGCCGTACCACAGGTCGGCGCGGGCAAAAGAGTCAGATTATCCACGATATTGGTGGTGAGGGCCCCTCCTGTGGTGTAGGTGTTGAAATTGCAATTGAAATTTGCAAAACCCAAGTTCACCGCGTTGCACGGATCATCGTTGCTCGGGGGATTGTCCGTGACCGCGATGTCGAAAGTCCCGGGATCATCGTTGCCCCAATCCCACACGCGGACATAGGCCGTGCTGCCGGCAGTCAACCCACTTACCGTCAACTGAGGGTCGTTGCCCTCGCCCGAATCATCGTCACAGGCACGCTGGGTGAATGTGCCCGTACAGGAGGCCGCAGTATAAACGGCCATTGCCGGGTTTGACATAGTGCCCGATCGGAGTTCGATTCCGATCCGACCACTGGCGGGCACGGTGACCCGAAACCAAACATCCTGCCCAACATAGTTGCCGCAGGTCGGAGCGGGCACCCCAGCAGTACTCGTAGCAGAAAAATTCGTGTAGGTGCCGAAAGCCCTGCTGGCTCCCGGCGTAAGAGCAATGGCATTGCAAGGGTTGTCGTTGCTCGGCGGGGCCCATGCGGTCGCCTTCAAGTCTATGCAGCCCGCAGCCGTTCCACAGGCGGAACCGTCCACCAAGACCCGGATCTGTCCCGTAAATGTTGCCTGCCAGGTCTTGATCTGACCGCCGAGAAAAAGACAGGTGCCGGAAGTCACACCGGTAAGGCCTGTACCGCCGACGTTGTTGTAAAACGACAATTGATTGGATAAAACTCCATTCGAACAAGTCGAAAAACGATAGGTATTTCCGCTCGTCACGTTTACCAACATATACTCGCCCCTCTCGATGCAAGTATTGATAGTCCGTTGCACCCCGTCATTTGTAAGGGTAACCGCAGTACCGACGAGTGTATTGTTGTTCGTGCACGGCTGGGCCTGACCGCACAGGTTTTGCACTTGCAGAAAAACAACGAAAAAAGCGAGAAGCGGTCGGTTAATCAAATTTTTTTCCATACGGATTCAGTGTATTTTTCTTTTCGAAAAAAAATAAAGCAGGCTGTAAATTTTTTTTAAAAAAAGGGATAAAACAATTGAAACTCTTTTCTTTTTGCACCTAAAAGGTAAAAATAAGCCGCCTATTCGGACTGTTTTATAAAACAGGTGAATTTTTATTGGGAATTAAAAAATAACCTTGGCTCGTTTTCCACGAGCTTGAGCGTTTACCATACAATTGAGGATCCGCCTGTTTTATTTTTTCATACAGGCCGCCACAAATCCCACAAAAAGGGGATGGGGATTTTCCACGGTGCTTTTCAATTCGGGGTGGAACTGCACGCCAACGAACCAAGGGTGCCCCTCCACCTCGACGATTTCCACCAGCCCGCTGTCGGGGTTTATACCAACGGCCTGCATACCAGCGCGCTCGAAGTCCTCGCGGTATTTCCCATTGAATTCGAATCGGTGCCGGTGCCGCTCGGATATCTGTCCGGCCCCATAAGCGTCAAAGGCTTTGGATCCCGGCCGCAATTCGCAGGAGTATGCGCCGAGTCGCATCGTGCCGCCTTTTTTGGAAATTTTTTTCTGATCGGGCATCATATCGATCACCGGATGGGGTGATTTGGGGCTCACCTCCGAGGAAGCCGCGCCCTCGAGTTTGAGCACGTGGCGGGCGAACTCCACCACTGCGCACTGCATGCCGAGGCAGATGCCGAAAAAGGGCAGGCCGTTTTCGCGGGCATGCCGGATCGCTTGGATTTTTCCCTCGATCCCGCGCTCCCCGAAACCGGGAGCAACGAGGATTCCGTCCAGTTCGCCCAGTTTTTCTGCGACATTCTCCGCAGTGATCATTTCGGAATGGATGGGCACGATCTTGACCTTGCATTCGTTCATTGCGCCGGCGTGCACGAAAGACTCGAAAATAGACTTGTAGGCGTCCTGCAGCTCGATATATTTGCCGATCAGGCCGACATGCACCACCTGGACGGGATTTTTCAATTTGCCCAAAAAAGCCTTCCACTCGGCCAGTTTGGGCTCGTGCTTGTCCACCAGCCGCAACTTCGACAGCACCGTAGAATCGAGTTTTTCCTTGAGCATCAGCATCGGCACATCATAGATGGAGTCCGCGTCGATGGCCTCTACCACGGCATTCAGATCTACATTGCAGAAAAGGGCCAGCTTGCGGCGAATGTCCATGTTCAGGGACCGCTCCGTGCGGCAAACGAGGATGTCGGGCTGTACGCCGAAGCCCAGCAGTTCTTTCACGGAATGCTGCGTGGGCTTGGTCTTGAGTTCTTTGGCCGCCGACAGGTACGGGATCAGCGTAAGATGCACCACGAGGCAGTTGTCGGCCCCCAATTCCCAGCGCAGTTGGCGCAACGCCTCGATATAGGGCAGCGACTCGATGTCGCCCACCGTGCCGCCGATCTCGGTGATGACGAGGTCGTAACCACCGGAAATGCCCAACAGTTGTACCCGCCGTTTGATCTCGTCGGTGATGTGGGGCACCACTTGCACGGTCTTGCCCAGGTAATCCCCGGCCCGCTCTTTTTCGATGACCGTCTGATAGATACGGCCCGTGGTGACGTTGTTTGCCTGCGACATGTGCGTGTTCAGAAAACGCTCGTAGTGGCCCAAGTCGAGATCCGTTTCGGCTCCGTCCTCGGTCACATAGCACTCCCCGTGCTCGTACGGGTTCAAGGTCCCGGGATCCACATTGATGTATGGATCGAGCTTTTGGATGGTCACCGAAAAGCCGCGCGATTGCAGGAGCTTAGCCAGTGAGGCGGCAATAATACCTTTTCCTAGGGAGGAGGTCACACCGCCCGTAACAAAAATATACTTGGTCATGGCCGTTTGCGTGTTGAGCGTCGCAAAGCTACTGCACGGAACGCAGAAAACCGCGCCGAAAACACTACCTTTGCCCAAAATACCCCATGAAAGTCGAAACCACCACCACTCTATTGGTCTTTTTGTTGGAAAAAAGCGCCGCGGCCACCAAAACCGCAGCCAAGCAGTTGGTGCGGCAGGGCCGTGTCCATGTGGACGGCCTGTTGGCCACCAACTGGGACCAACCCCTGAAGAAAGGCCAGGATGTGGCCGTTTCCCGCCGCTCGGCCCTTTTGCCCGCCATCCGCCGACAGGCCAAGCACACCCATTTTCCCTTGGTTTACGAAGACAGATACATCGTCGCCGCCGTGAAACCCGCCGGCATGCTGGCCCTGCCCTCCAAGGAGCAGCGGGGCGGCGATTTTTACAGCCTGATGCGACTGCAGCTGACTTCCCGCAAAGAAAACCCCACCGACCTCCACTATGTGCACGGCTTGGACGGGCCGGTATCCGGGATCGTCGTTTTCGCCAAAAACGAAACCACCAAAAACACCCTGCGGCTGACTTGGAGAAAAGCCGTCCGACGATATGCTGTTTTGGTCCAGGGCGAAATGGAGCAACCCCAAGGAATCATTTCGGAACCCCTCGAGGGCGACAAGGCAAAAGGCAAAAGCAGGCGCATGCCCGAAATTTTGCCCACCACCCGTTACAAAGTGCTCAAATCTTTCGAGACGCACTCCCTGCTGGAAGTCGAACCGCTCGCAGAGCTGAAAATGCAGATGCGCAAACACCTCGCGCACAGCCTCCATCCCATAATGGGCGACCGACTGCACGGAGCCAAGACCAACCCGCTCGGCCGACTGGCCGTGCACCTATTTCATGTTTCCTTCGCCCACCCCGCCACCAAAGAAACCATCAAAATCACTGTTCCCATTCCTAGCGAGTTCACACAAGGAGGAAAAAATCGCCCGCAAAAATGATTTTGCCGAAAAAAAGATATTTTTGCAGTAGCAATGTAGCCCCATGTTGTTTGAACTTTTTCCTCCTTGTTTCGTTAACACTGGAAACACTCAGTTCACCCTCCTGATCCCAAAGGTTTCGCATTCGTCGGCGATTTTTACTCCGAATCCCCCTGCGAGCCGTTTTGTATGATTTTTTTGTCAAAAAACTTTTTTTAAATATATTTTAGAATCCCCTCTTCGCATCCGCGATCAAACCCAAAACTGAAAAATTGCCCATCGGCTGGATGATTCGATGTGGCCTCACGATTTACCTTTTACCAAAGCTCTCAAAAAAACCAACTATGTGGATTAACAAGTTCATAGCGCATACCGGCTATTGTTCCCGCAGAGATGCCGACAAACTCGTCGAAGAAGGTCGCGTGACCGTTAACGACGAAGCCGCCGTCAAAACACAGCATGTTTCGGAAACCGATGTCGTCAAAATCGACGACAAGTACATCGCTCCGCCCAAGCGCCACCGTATCTACATCGCGGTCAACAAACCGGTCGGCATCGTCTGCACCACGGAAACGAATATCGAAAACAATGTCATCGAATTCGTCGGACACGAAGAACGGATCTTCCCCATCGGCCGCATGGACCGCGAATCCTCCGGACTGCTCTTCTTGACCAACGACGGCGATATCGTCAACCGTTTCACCGAAGAAGAGTTCGGGGTAGAAAAAGAGTACTTCGTCCGCCTCGACCAGAAAATTACCTACGATTTCATACAAAAACTGCTGCACGAGGGCATCCCCCTCGAAGGCAAATTGGTGAAAGCCATCCGAGTGGTGAAAACCGGACCGAAAGCACTCAAGATAACCATCTTGCAAGACATGCGCCGCCAAATCCGCCGGATGTGCTCCTACTGTGGGTTCCGGGTGTTCAAATGCGAACGCATCCGCATCATGCACATCCATGTGCGCGACATCCCGCCTGGAGACTGGCGCTACCTGACCCGCCACGAAGTGCTCAAAATGTTCCGGTCCCTCAATTACCACCCGGCCCAGAAATGGCTCCTGCCGGGCGAAACCAACGAGGCCCTCGAACAAGAAGTGCGGGAATTTCTCCCAGAGGAAATCCCGGTGGCCAACCGACCCGATTTCCAACCCGAGTACCGAGACGAAAGCCGCGAAAACCAACAGCGGCCACGCGACAACCGCGGAGGTTACCGCCAAGAACAACGCGGCGGAGGTGGATACCCCAACCGATACGACAACCGCGGTGGATATCAGCAGCCCCGCGACAATCGGTACGACAACCGCGGTGGATACCAACAACAGCCGCCACGCGACAACCGGTACGACAATCGGTACGACAACCGCGGTGGATACCAACAACAGCCGCCACGCGACAACCGGTACGACAATCGGTACGACAACCGCGGTGGGTACCAACAGCCCCCCCGCGA
>JBEIJQ010000131.1:0-8856 GCA_040380145.1 Lewinellaceae bacterium
ATTTTAATTTTTTTAAAAATCTTTCAACATTAGAGTTTGAGCGGTTCGTTGGATGAATTGTTCCTTGTTAGACTTTCTTTTTCTTTTCCCAAAAAGAAAAGGTAACCAAAGTAAATCCCGATCAAATCCGGCGCCAGCGCGAGTCTTTTGTTCGCGGGCGCGAAAAAAAACTCGATTTGCAGAGCTGCCTTTTGGCCTCGGATCAGCATCGTTTGCCGCCAATCATCCAACTGGTTTTTCGCTCAGGCCCGCTACCAAAAGCCGCGCTGTCGGGATTTGCTCGCAGGCCAGCTGGGCAATAAGAATTTCTTATATGTCGTCCTTCGATTTTCGATAGCCTTTTATGCGTATTTCAAGCTGTTTTTCAAATTTTTGCAACCAATGATTTCTAAGTGGCCGCCATTAGAAATTTTTTCCAATGACAATTTTGAAAATAATTTTTTCAACAAAAAAATTGCTCCTCGGCACCGCCTTGTTGTTCCTGTTCGCCTGCGAAAGGGAATTGGTGGTCGAACTGCCGGAAAGCCCGCCGCGGTTGGTAGTGTACGCTTTTCTGCAGAACGGCGTCCCGTTGGAAGCGCGGATTTCCGCGACCCGGCCCGCGCTGTCGAACGAACCGTTCGTGTTCCCCGAAAATGCGCTCGTGCGGCTGTACGCCGACGGGCAGTTGGTGGACACGCTGCGCTTCGGTTTTTCGGACCAAGGCGATCCGAGATACCTCGCGCGGACGGTTCCAGTACCGGGGGTGAACTACACCCTGCGCGCCGTTTGGGAAGATCTGCCGGAAACGGAGGCCACGGCAACCCTGCCCGGTCCGGTGACCGTGAACGGCTGGCTTTGGGACACGACGCTGTACAGCAATCCCGACCTGGGCGAAAACAGCTATCTCTTGGACCTTCGATTGGATGTGGCCGACGAACCCGGATCAGAGGATTTTTACGCGTTGCGACTGGCGCAGATCGTACAGAGTTTTTACACCGATGCGGAGGGCGACACGCTGTTCAACGCCCCGGACACCCTGTGGGTTTCCCTCGGCACCGACATGCCGGGGCCCACGTACGGTTATCCCGGTCAAGGGCTGCTGTTCGCCGAAGGGTCGCTGATCAACGGCACGGCCCACGTGTTCGGACGCTTGGCGGCCGCGGACGGATACCGGCGGTCAAAGGGCTTCCGGCTGTTTTTCCGGCGCGTTGATCGGGAGCATTACCTGTTCCAACGCGACGTGTTCCAGATCGGCATCACGAACGACCTTTCCCTGTTCGACGAACCAGTGGAGGTTTACAACAACATGACGGGAGGATTCGGCAATTTCTCCGGGGTACAGCAGAGGATTTTTTCCGTGCAGTGGTGACAATTTTTTCCAAAAATGCGCGTTATTTGCCGCCGACGCCACCGATGTGTTTCTGTGGCAGAGGCGATTTGGTTTTTACACGCAACTACTGACATCAACGAAAGGACCCTATGTGGAATTGGCACGAAGCAACCGTTGTGCGCACCCAAAACGCATCTTCCAACACGAAGCGTTTTTGGTTGGAGGTGCCCGACTTGGAGAGCATTGATTTCAAGCCGGGGCAATTCATCACGATGGATCTGCCGGTGCACGAAAAGCGGCAGATGCGCTGGCGGAGTTACTCCATCGCCAACGAACCGGACGGCAGCAATCTCTTGGAACTTTGCATCGTGCGGCTCGACGGCGGCTTGGCCACCACTTACCTGTTCGATGAGGTGAGGCGGGGAAGCAAGATCCGCTTCAAAGGACCCGAAGGCGGTTTCGTGCTGCCGGAAACGCTCGACCGTCCGCTGGTGTTCATCTGCACGGGCACGGGCGTGGCCCCCTTTCGGAGCATGTTGCGCCATGTCCAACGGGCGGAATTGCCCCACGGGCCGCTGCACCTGATCTTCGGAACGCGTTACAGCGACAACATCCTGTACTGCGAGGAGTTCGAAAAAATGGAGCGCGGGCTCCAAGGCTTCCGCTTTTCCGTCGCCCTTTCCCGCGAGACCACGGAGGGTCCTTGGCACAGCGGCTATGTGCACGGCATCTACGAAGCCGAGTACAGCGATCTGTCGTCGGCCCGACCGCTGTTTTACCTGTGCGGTTGGCGCAACATGGTGGACGAGGCCAAGGCGCGCCTACTTGCCATGGGCGTGCCGGAGCAGGACATCGTGCTGGAACTGTACGGTTAAAGCCGATCGTTGCCCAGCACCGCGGCCATGGCCCCCATCGCCCAGACCGCCACTTTGTCGGCGTGCAGGAAATTGTTGGTCAGCGCGTGCACCCAATAGCCGATCACCGCCAGCCAAAGCGCAGTGCGCAAAATGTTTTTTCGGGAAAAAAATTCGGGAGACGAAAAACCGGTCTTCCCGGCCCCGGCCCAGAGAAAAATCCCCAATCCGGCCAGCAGACAGAGCAGTCCCGGCCAACCCGTATCGGCCAACCGCTGGAAATACTCAGAATGGGCCTCGCCGCCCCGGCCTTCCTGGGCGGTACCGGCCCGGTCCACGCTGATACGGGTGCGCTCGTCGGGCAACTGGTAAGGCAGGTACGCAAACTGGTAAGTGCCCGGTCCGAAGCCGGTCAACGGACGATCGGCGGCCATGCGCCAAGCACAACTGTATCGGTTGAGCCGCTCCAAAATCGAAACATCGCCCCGCTCCCGCAAACGCTCCGTCAAAGCCGGCCATAAAAAAGCCCCCGCCACAACGGCCGACACCGCCAAGGCCAGCAGTCCCCGACGACCGATCCGCAGGACCGAAAGGACCGCCACGCCCGCCACGGCCACACCTCCCAGCCACGCCCCCCGACAGCGGGCCGCCACCACGGCCGCCAACAACAGGACCGCCCACGCCCACCACGAAACTTTGCCCCGGGCCGCCGCCAACCCCGCGATGGCCGGCAAGGCCATCCACAAAAGAGCGGAGTACATGGTGTCGTCGGGAAAAAAAGGCCGGGGCGTGATGGTCGTGAATTCCGCCGAGAAACCGTGTCCGGCGTGGCGGACCAACACATACAAAGCCGCCGCCGTGGTACCGGCAGCGGCCAACAAAAATCCTTTTTCGAAGTTTTTGGGGTCATCGCGCAACAACAGCGCCGCACCCGCCCCGAACACCCACCAGTGCAGTCCCTCGGCCAAGAGATACTTGGCCGACACCACCGGCATCACAGAAAAAATGGTGGCCGGCACCAAAGGAACCAACCAACAGGCGCCGATCCAAAACAGCGGCGAGCGCAAAACAGCCCGAAAATTCCGTACCTCGCCCAGCAGCCGCCAAGCCACGATCGGCGCCAGCAGCAGCGCCAGCCCTTCGCCCGGCAACGACAGCCGAAAAGAACCCCAAACAGGACATTCCAAGGAAAGCGGGGCCAACAGGCACAACAACCCTTGCAGCCCTGCGTGCAGTTTGGACAACGGAAGCGGGCCGGGGCGCATCACAGCAAAAAAGCGTTTGCGGTCAGTCGAGCCCGAAACTCAACATCACCAAGCGGCGGTAGTCCTTGGTGAAAGAGGCGAACACATAAGTGCCCATATACGCGCCCCGATACACCGTGGGCATGAACGACACCTTGAAATTGTATGTGGGCAACTTGCGCGTCAGCACAGCGGGAACCAATTCCGGTGTCAGGGCCAGTTCCTCGAGCTGGATCGTGCCGGGCCACACCTTTTGGGGCGTGAGGGTGTCGCGCTCGGCCGGCTCGCTCAGAAATATCTGGATCTCGGACACGATCCCTTTTTCGGGCACCTCGAACAGCAGCAGGCCTTGTTCTTCATAGATGTGCACCGTGTTCGCCCCTTGGAAAATGCGGTCGGCTTTGCCGAACAACTCTTGCAGGTCTTTCAATTGCCAAGACGAACCCGTGAGCACTTTTTCGTTGACGACCATGCGACCGGCACTCAGCTCAACGGCGTGCTTGGCGGCCGACTTGGCGTTGTTGCGCTGGCAAGAAGCAAAAAAAGTGGCGGAAAAAAGCAGCAAATAAACAAGATGGCGCATGGCAAGGTGTGTTTGGAGCGCAAATTTAACCCAGAATGCGCATTGGATTTTCAACTTCGGCCATTATTTCCCCCTTTCTGAAATTTTCTGCCGACTGCGATATCCTGCCCAGCCATTCGCAAACAAGCCCAACGAGCGGCCGATTTGGGGGTTTGCCCGACAGATTTCCTTTTTCGACAGAACGATCTTTGAAAACACGAGCGATGCATCTAACCGATTTTTTACATAAAATATTTATTTTTAATTTTTTACATATCAAAAAAAGTGCATACTTTATTTTTATACAAAAAAACAAAACTGCATTTTCTCCACTGAAACCGATGAAACACGCTGCCTGCGAAGGCCGCTATCACTCCAAAAGAAAAGGACAAAATTCTTAATTTGCAGACCCAAAACGGTGCGATTCCTGATCCTTTCTCGCCGCCAAAAACACGCCCGCACAAAAAAATTTCCCCCATGAAACACATCTATGCAGCTATATTTTCGCTTGTCCAAACAAGCACCCTACTCTTTGGGCAAATAGGTCTTTTGCCACACATCGGTCTGAACGGAGAACCGAACGACCAAGATACGGTTTGTCCGATCCCTCTGTTTTTGGGCGGTGGTTTTGACACCACCGGGTACTCGGCAGGTGAATCCGTTCCCGATTTCACTCTGTACGGCCCAAACGGCGATATTTTTTCCTTATCGGGAAGCCTTGCGCAGGGACGCCCGGTGCTGCTGATCGCGGGAAGCTATACCTGTCCGGTTTTCCGCAACAAGGCCGCCGCCATCAATCAGGTAGTAGCCACCTACGGCAACGCCATCGAAGCGGTCGTTGTTTATACCCTCGAAGCGCACCCCACAGACCCCAGCCCCTATTTTGGTACGGTCAATGTGACTGCTGCCAATCAGCAAGCCGGTATTTTGTACGCGCAGCCGACAACTTACGGCGCGCGCAAAGCCATTGTGGCAGACATGGCCTCGGCCATGCCTCTCGACGCACCGATTTACCTCGACGGCCCCTGCAACGAGTGGTGGAGCCATTTTGGCCCGGCTCCGAACAATGCCTACCTCATCGACACCAATGGCCGGGTATTTGCCAAACACGATTGGTTCAATCGTCTGCCCCTCGATATTTTTCAAGACATAGACGATTTGCTGGGACTCAACAACGGCGGCGTCCCCACATGGAACGGCAGTTTCACTTACACCCTCTCCGTCGATTCGATCGTCCGGGGCATCCCCGGCGAAACCTTGTATGTTTCGGGAGAACTGCGCAACAATTCCCCCACCGAGGGTGTGGCCATCATTGTCGGAAGACTCCTCGAAAATGTGCCCGCCGGATGGACAACCGCCCTTTGCACCGATATTTGCAACGATTACCGGGTCGATTTCGACACTGTTTATCTTCTGCCCAACGCCACCTTGAGCGTCTCCATGGACTTCATGACCGATCCACTGTTGCCCGGACAAGGTATGGTGCGCATGGGATTCCGAAACTTGTTCTATCCGAACAATCGTTTCATCCAAAACTGTTACGCCTCCACCGAGGCCACCGGACTGTTCGAGACGACTTCTACGGGCGCTGCCGAGCAGCTCGTTCGAACCTACCCCAATCCTTGTCCCAAAGGCGGTTTGTTGCGAGTTTCCATCGCCGAAGGAGTGGGCGAGGCCGTCCGGCTTTTGGTGAGCATTGCCGACCAACAAGGCCGAATCAGATGGCTCGGCACACAACGCCAGGGCAATGCCCTCTTGACCGCACAACTTCCGGAAATGACCGGCGGTGTCTATGTACTTTCACTTTGGGACGAATCCGGAATGGTTGCAATTGGCCATACATTGCTTTATATTTATTGATATTCATTTTTTTACATATCAAAAAAAGTGCATACTTTATTTTTATACAAAAAAACAAAACTGCATTTTCTCCACTCAACCCGATGAAACCCGCTCTGCGGGAAGGCCGCTGCTTCTCCGTGCGGAAAGGGTAAAAATCTTATATTTGCGGGCCCGAAAACGACGGGATCCCCGATCGTTTCTCGCTTACAAGACACAACCATCGAAACAATTGCCCCCATGACCGCCTCGGAAATCAGACGCCAGTTTCTGGATTTTTTCGCCTCCAAAGGACACAAGATCGTACCCTCGGCGCCCATCGTCAACAAGAACGATCCCACGCTGATGTTCACCAACTCGGGTATGGTCCAGTTCAAGGATTTTTTCCTCGGCAACCGGGAGCCGTCCGCGCGCCGCGTGGCGGACACCCAGAAATGCCTGCGCGTATCCGGCAAGCACAACGACCTCGAAGATGTTGGCTACGACGGCTACCACCACACGATGTTCGAAATGCTCGGCAACTGGTCGTTCGGCGATTATTTCAAAAAAGAAGCCATCGAATGGTCCTGGGAACTGCTCACCGAGGTGTACAAACTGCCCAAAGACCGGCTTTACGCGACGGTATTTGAGGGCGATGCCAAGGAAAACCTGCCCGCCGACGACGAGGCCCGCGCCCTTTGGCAGAAATTCCTGCCGGAGGACCACATCTTGTTCGGCAACAAAAAGGACAATTTCTGGGAAATGGGCGAAACCGGCCCTTGCGGACCCTGTTCGGAGATCCACATCGACCTGCGCCCCGACGCCGAGCGGGCCGCGGAGCCCGGCCACGCGCTGGTCAACCGCGACCATCCGCAGGTGATCGAAATCTGGAACAATGTCTTCATGCAGTTCAACCGCAAGGCCGACAGTTCGCTCGAAGTCCTGCCGGCCCAACATGTGGACACCGGGATGGGCTTCGAACGCTTGGTGCGCGCCATCGAGAACAAGACCTCCAACTACGACACCAACATTTTCCGTCCGCTGATCGCTTTCATCGAAAAGGAAACCGGCCTGACCTACACCGACAGTTACGACCCAAACGCCAAGACCGACATCGCGATGCGCGTGTTGGCCGACCATCTGCGGGCCGTCAGTTTCGTGATCGGCGACGGACAGTTGCCTTCCAACACCGGCGCCGGCTATGTGGTGCGCCGGATCCTGCGCCGCGCCGTGCGCTATTATTTCAGCTTCCTCGATGTCAAGGAACCCTTCCTCCACCGCTTGTTCGTGGAACTGGCCAAGCAATTCCGCGACATTTTCCCGGAACTCGAGCTGCAGCGCGACTTCATCGGAAAAGTGATCTTCGAGGAAGAAAAATCGTTCCTGCGCACCCTCGAACTGGGCCTGCGCCGCCTCGACGAACTGCCCGTGGAAAACGGCGTCCTCAACGGCAACTCGGCCTTCGAACTGTTCGACACCTACGGTTTTCCCATCGACCTCACCCGCCTGATCGGGCGCGAAAGGGGTTTCGAAGTGGACGAGGCGGGCTTCGACGAAGCGCTCGAGGCCCAAAGGAAACGCTCCCGTGCCGCCACCGCCCGCAGCGTGGGCGATTGGACTGAAATCCTCGCAGACCCGTCCGTGACTTTCGTGGGCTACGACAGCTTGGAGGTAGAAAACGCGCGCGTGGTGAAATACCGCACGGTGCACAACAAGGGCAACGAGGAATACCAGGTCGTCCTGAACATGACGCCCTTTTATCCCGAGGGCGGCGGGCAGGTGGGCGACCGCGGCTGGCTGTACATCGGCGACGAGCCTTTCGAAGTGCTCGACACCAAAAAGGAAAACGACCTGATCATCCATTTCGTGGACCGCCTGTCGGACCAGATGGACCAACCCGTCCGCGGACTGGTGGATGCCCGCAAACGCGGCCTCACTTCCAACAACCACACGGCCACGCACCTCGTGCACGCAGCCCTGCGCCAAGTACTCGGCACCCATGTGCAGCAGAAAGGCTCGCTCGTGAACGAGGACTACCTGCGCTTCGACTTCGCGCACTTCCAAAAGGTGAACGATGCCGAATTGACGCAGATCGAGCAGTTGGTCAACGAAAAGATCCGCGCCAACATCCCCTTGCAGGAGTACCGCAGCCTGTCCCTCGAAGAGGCACGCCAATCGGGCGCGATGATGCTCTTCGGCGAAAAGTACGGCGAAACGGTGCGGATGATCGTGTTCGACGGCGACTACTCCAAGGAATTGTGCGGCGGGACCCATGTGCCCAACACCGGCCACCTCGGCCTGTTCAAGTTCAAAATGGAAACGGCCGTGGCCGCCGGCGTGCGCCGCATCGAAGCGGTGACCGCCCAACAGGCGGAGAGTTATGTGCACGAAGAACTGTCCAAGCTCCGAGCCGTGCGCGAAGCCCTCAAAAACCCGGTCAATATGCTCGACGCAGTGGACGCGCTGTACGACGAAAACCGCCACTTGCGCAAACAGGTCGAAAAAATGCACGCCCTACAGGCACGCCTCGCCAAAGCCGAACTGATGGGCAAGGCCGTCCTGCACGGCGGCGCCACGATCGTCGGCGGCCTCGCCGAGGTGGAGTCGCTCGATGCGCTGCGGATCATCGCACAGGAAATCCGCCGCGACCATGCCGATTTCGCCTGCGCGCTCGGTGCCGTGGTGGACGGCAAGCCGCAACTGCTGGTGGCCGTTTCCGACAGCCTCGTGGCCAAGGGGCTCAACGCGGGCAACATCGTCCGGGAAGCCGCAAAGCTCATCCAAGGCGGCGGCGGCGGCAGACCCAACGAAGCCACTGCGGGCGGAAAGGACGCTGCCGGCCTCGAAGCCGCCGTGGCAGAAGCTCTGCAAAAATTGCAGGCTTAAAGCATTTCCGGACTTTCCTCCATCGGCAGCAATCGGTCTAATCCCAAAATTGTCATTGGGATAAATTTCTAATGGCCGCCATTAGAAAATAATGGATGTAAAAAATTGAAATACAGCTCAAAAAACACCATTGATGTCGCCGAAAATCGAAGATCGACGAGTAAGAAATTCTTACGGCCC
>JBEIJQ010000132.1:0-8389 GCA_040380145.1 Lewinellaceae bacterium
CGCGAACAAAAGACTCGCGCTGGCTCCGGATTTGATCGGGATTTACTTTGGTTTCTTTTTCTTTTTGGAAGAAGAAAAAGAAAAAGAAAGCCCATTCAGGAACAAAACACCCTGCGAACTATAAATCGGCTACCGGTGAAAGTCATCGAAAAAGACTCCAGGGAGGAGAATCGCAAAAATCCAATGACAATTCTGGGTTAAAAGGCCGTTCTCGGTAAGATGACCGGTTTCGATGGGAAACTTCGGAGATTTTTTTCGGAACCGATTCCAAATTGTTGGGGGACCCACGAAATCATCTCAAAAAAAGCTCAACACCGCCCATCGTTCGATGGGCACGAGCGCCGGATCTAAAATTCTTCACTGGGCGACCAATGCGGTCATGATACCTTCCATGGCCGTTCGGATTTCCTTGTCGGTACAAGAAAACTGGTTGGCGATCAGGCAAAACGCGATGGTTTTGCCCGATCGCGCGGTGGCGTATCCGGTGAAACCGCGCACGCGGGTCATCGAACCGCTTTTGGTGCGGACGCGGCCTTCGGCGGGCGTGCCCTGGCAGAAAATCTTGACGGTGCCGGATTGTCCGGCCACGGGCAGGGTATTGGAAAAATCGCCGAACGCTTGGGGGTCGGCATGGATTTTCCGGAGCAGTTCGCCCAAAAATTTGGCGGTGACGGCGTTGCTGCGCGAAAGGCCGGAGCCGTCGTCTTGAAAAACTCCCTCGAAGGACAAGCCGCGGTCTTCCCAGAATTTTTTCACGGCGGCGGCACCTCCCACATAGGAAACCTTCACGCCCTGATGTGCGCAGAGGGCCTTGAGAATGGCCTCGCAGTAGAGGTTGACGCTTTCGAAATTGGCCCTTTCCACGATCTTGCGCAGGGAGGGGGAACGGTGTGTGTAGAGAGCGCGGGTGGCGGGCAGCTCTTTGTCGAGCCGTTCGGTCACGGCGGCTCCGGTGACCGGGATTCCATTGGCAGCGAGGAACTTGCGGAGGTGGTGCGCGGCGAAAAGCGCCGGGTCGGGCAGCGATCCCTTCAGAGTGAACTCGCTTTTGCCGGAAGGTATTTTTCCGCGCACGTACCCTTGGGGCGAAAAGGGCGCGGCATAGATGTACGCATCGTCTTTTTCGTCGTCGCCGCCAACCAGTTCGTTGATCAGTGAAAAACCCGGCACTTCCGGATCGAGGCGGAGCAACCGAGGCGTCCCGCCCGCCTTTTGCGAGGGTTGAAATACTGCTTTGTATCGGTTTTCGTGGATGTTCAGCCCCGAAGCGCCGGCCGCATAAAAGTTGCCCAGGTCGGCCCACTGCCACCCGGCGGGCGCGGAATCGCTTTCGTTCCAACCGTTTTCCCCGACCACTTTGCCCTTGATCGAGCGAATGCCGGTCTGTTGGAGGGCGCGGGCAAAAGCAGTGAAAAGATCCTTCATCGAAGAGGCGCCAGGCATATCGGCCGATCCGAGGGTCGGATCGCCGTAGCCGACGATGTGCACATTCCCGTGGAGCACGCCGGCCACGACGGCGCCGCTGATGCGCAGTTCGGTGCGGAACCGGTAATCGCCGCCCAACCCCCCGAGGCCGGTAGCGGTGGTCAGGACTTTGAGCGTGGAAGCGGGCAACAGGCTTTTGTCGGCGTTCCGCTGGCCAACCACTCTTTTATTCGCGACATCCACGGCGTAAAAACCCCATTGCCCGGACAACATGCCCGGGTGATTGTCGAAAGCATCAAGGGCCGACTGCAGGGTTTGTGCGCCCAACGGAAGCGCCCAAACGAGCAGTAAAGCGAGGTAAAGAAGGGGCGTACGTTTTTTTTCCATGGACTTGTGACAAAAGGGGAAAAACCG
This sequence comes from Lewinellaceae bacterium, assembly GCA_040380145.1. Classification (GTDB taxonomy): domain Bacteria; phylum Bacteroidota; class Bacteroidia; order Chitinophagales; family Saprospiraceae; genus JBEIJQ01. The sequence goes on from JBEIJQ010000132.1 coordinate 1,840, forward strand.
AAAACAGCCTTCCAAAAAGTGATTTTTTCCATTTTTCCCCAAAAAATGCAGAAAAAATGGTCTCCGAAAAAGCGGCTCTTTCCGCCGCTCAATGTTCGCGCTGCATCAGGTCGGCAGCAAAACCGGCGAGGGAACGCTTGGCGTTGCCAGGCGCGCCGACGGCGTCGAGGTCTGCAAGGGCATCGCGGTAATACAAATCGATGGCCTCTTCGGCCTGCCGTGGGATATCCAGATCCCGCAAAAAGTCCAGCACCGCCGCGATTTTCGCCTCTTCTTGCTCGACGGGCAGGGAAAGCAGCCGCCGCAGTTCGCTTTTTTGCGGAGGCGGGGCCGTTTCCATGGCCTTGCACACGAGGAAGGTTTTTTTGCCCTGCGCGATGTCCCCGCCGGTTTTTTTGCCGAACTTCAATGGGTCGCCGAACGAGTCGAGCAGGTCGTCCTTGATCTGGAAAGCGATGCCGATCTTGCGGCCGAAACGGCCCAAGCGGACGGCGTCTTCGGCGGAGGCCCCGCCGATCATCGCGCCCATCTCCAGAGCTCCGGAGAGCAAAACGGCCGTTTTCAGTTCGATCATCCGCACATATTCCCCGAGGGACACATCGTCCCGATTTTCGAAAAGCATGTCCATTTGTTGGCCCTCGCAGACACCGGCAGCCGTATCGTTGAAAATCTCCAATAGGCGCGGCAAAAGTGGGCCAGCCCCCTGGGCCAAGTATCCGTACACCTTGACCAGCATCACATCGCCGGCGAGAATGGCCGTATTCTCCCCGAATTTTTCGTGCACGGTGGGCTTTCCCCGGCGCAACGGCGCACGATCCATGATGTCGTCGTGCACCAGCGAGAAATTGTGGAAAAGTTCTACGGCGTAAGCGGCGGAAAGGGCCCTTTCGGGATCGCCACCAAACAGCCGGCAGGCCTCCAAGGCCAGCAGAGGCCGAAGCCGTTTGCCGCCCAACGACATGATGTAACGTACCGGCTCGTACAGCTCGGTCGGATCACCGGGAAAGGTCTGCCTTTCGGCATAAGCAGCGTAGCGCAAGGAAAGATCGTAAAGCGGGGCCATTTTGATCGGTGTACAATAAGATGTGCAGGGTGTTGTTGTGAACGCAAAAATAACTATCTTTGGCACACTCCAACCCATCGAGCACATGCCACCGAGCCGTCCTTTTCTCATCATGCTGGTTGAAGACAACCCGGGCGACGTACGCTTGACGCAAGAGGCTTTGCGGGAAAGTGGTCAAAACGTACAATTGATCGTGCAGATGGACGGACAAGAAGCCATTGAGCTTCTTCGGGGCAAGGCGGCAACTCCATCGGCGACCCTCCCGGACCTGATCTTGCTCGATCTCAACCTGCCTCGCACGGACGGACGGGAAATCCTCTTGTACCTGAAGACCGATCCCGTGCTGAAGCGCATACCGGTGATCGTGCTCACCACCTCGATAGCCGATCAGGACATACTGATCTGTTACGGGGCGCACGCCAATTGCATGGTCAGCAAACCCGTTGATTTCGACGATTTTTTTCGCTCGATCGACAACATACTCCGTTTTTGGTTGGGCACGGCCCTGCTGCCGTGCACGAGATAGCACACACAAAATAAGGTAACGCAAGACAATAATTTTCGTAAAATTGTGTTTTTTGTGGCAAAAGTGAAAGGAACATGCACATCGTGTTGGTGGAAGATAGTCTAGTAGATGCCCAGCTCTTGAGGTTGTGTCTGCGCCAGGTGTTGCCCGAGGCGACGCTGAACCATTTCGGCACCTTTGCCGAAGCGTCCGACTTTTGGGAACGCGAAAGCCCCCGGCTGGTCATGCTCGACTGGTCGTTGCCCGATATGACCGGCCCGCAGGCATTGGCCCAATTGGAGAAAGCACTGCCCGGCGTTCCGGTGGTGGTGCTGGTGCGGGCGGGCGAACAAAAAATCGGACGCCGGGCCATCGAACTCGGCGCGCGGGATTTTTTGGCCAAAGGTGATTTCGGCCTGGAAACCTTCGAGCGGGTTATGCGCCACATCGCCCACACCATCGCCCTGGAGGAAAAAAACGCCCTCGAATCCCAAAAAGCCATTTTTTCGGACAACCTTTTTCGCGAAACCCTTCGTCGAACGGGCACCAGAATGTGGAAATTGGAACTGCTGGGGCATCGATTGGAAAATTTGGAAGGTTTGTCTGAGCTGCTCGGCACCGCCCAAGAAGAAGGCCCAGACGATCTGTCGGGTCTGTTGCAACGGATCCATCCCGATGATCGGGAGCGGTTCGCGGCGACGATCGCACGGGCCGGCGGTTCCGGTTCCCCAGAGGAACTTTTCCACCGGCTAATCGGACCCGGGCACGATGAAAAACCTTGCTTCTCATTCGTCGTGCCCGGCGAAGACCCCGGATCGGGCAAAATGTGCCTCTACGGGTTTACCCAGGACCATTCTCGTTACCTCACCCCGGAGTACCTGTGGATGGCGCGCCGTATGCTGCAAAGCTCCACCAAATTGCGACGCGAACTGATATCTGACATGAGCTTTCGTCTGCGTACACCGCTCGGCACCTTGGTGAACCTATTGTTCCTGTTCGACAAAACGCCCATGGATGAAGAACAGTCGGTGCTTTACGAAGCGCTCAGCAGTTCGGCGTTCGAACTCACCTCGGCGGCCTCTTCGTTGCTGAATCTTTCGCTGTTGGACAACGAGCAGATTCCCCAGCACAAGGCCCCTTTTGTGCTGTTAGACTGCGTCCGATCGGCCTGGAAGGCCCAATCCACCAAACTGAATCGGCGAACCATAGCTTTTCGGGAGCATTTCGACAGATCTCTTCCGGAAAAAATGACGGGCGACTCCCAGCAGTTGTTTCAGATCCTGTACAATTTGTTCGACCACTCGCTCCATCTTTTGCCCGAAAAAAGAGGCTTCATTTCGCTTCGTATAGACGTTTTGCAACGCACCGTCCGGGAAACGAAACTGTCGTTCGAAATTTCCGACAGCGGCGGATACCACTTGGACGAAGAAACCATATCCCGCTGGTTGTCATCCGAAATCCAGTCAGTTTCGGCGGTGACCGAGGACAAACTGCGCCAACTCAACGTCCCCATGGCGAATGTGCTTGCCCAAGCGATGGGAGGCGAGTTGACCATTGAAAAGGATACCGACCACAGGCCGACCTACCGTTTGGTGTTGGATTTCGGGACGGTCGAACAAAAAACAGCGCCCCACCCGCCTTTGCCCGAAAAATGGTCGTCGCTGCGCATTCTCTTGGTGGAAGACCACCCCCTCAACCAGATAGCCGCCAAAAAAGTGCTCCTTTCCTGGGGCGAGGACGTTTCGGTCGAAATCGCCGAAAACGGCCGTGCCGCGCTCGACAAAATAGACGAACAGACTTTCGATGTGGTGCTGATGGATCTTCAAATGCCCGAGATGGACGGTATGGAAGCATTCGTGGCCATCCGACGGTTTTCCGCGGTGCCGATCGTCGCCGTGACGGCCAACGCTTCCCCTCAGGAAGAAAGCAGGTGCCTCGAAGCGGGTTTCAACGCCTACTTGTCCAAACCGTATCGGCCACAGGCCCTGTACGAGACGATTTCCTCCGTGCTGAAAGCCTGATAATCAGGAAAAACGACTGTCCAGATAATACGGCAACATGGCCCGCCAAGTGGGCCAGTCGTGCCGCATGTCGGGGCCCCAGATGTCCAGTTCGTGTGGAATTCCCTTTTGGCGGAGCAGGGCCGCCAATTTTCTGGAAGCATCGGGAGATTCATAGGCCCCTGAACCCGACAACAAATGGATGTGGCGCGCCTGTTGGAGGCGGGGCAAGAAATAATCGTCGTTCAGATTGCCCAAATAGTGCATCGGGGAATTGAAGTAAACATCCTCGTCGTAGTAACCGTCGGTGTAAGTGGTGAGGTCGTACACCCCGCTCATCGCGATCGTGCCGGCCAGCAGGTCCGGGCGCTTGAAGTACAGGTTGGCGGCGTGCAAAGCACCGAGCGAAGCACCCGTCGTGATGATCGGGGTCGTTTCGCTGGTCATGCTTTTGATGAAAGGCACCACTTCGTTGAACACATACTGATTGAACTGTGCATGACGAATGGACTTTTGGCGGGGCTGCATTTGTCGGTTCAACCAACTTTCGGCGTTGATGCTGTTGATGGAAAAAACCTTGACCTTGCCCGCTTCGATGTACTTGGCGATGGAATCGATCAGCTTGAAACGCTCGTATTCGAGGTAGTCGGCCGCGGCCGTGGGCAGCATCAGCAGCGCGAAACCGTAATGGCCGTACACGACCGTCTCCATGGTCTTGTTGAGTGCCGGACTGTGCCAGGCGTGCAATTCGCGGTGCATACGGCCGTTGTGGATGGTGAAAAATACAAAATTGGACTCGTGGGCAAAAATACTAAAACTAACGATCGGAAAAGCCCCTGGCTGGATTTCCGCTGCGTCAGTTTTTCTCCAATTTGACCAGACCGGTATTGACCGCATACAGCACCAGTTCAGAAGTCGAGCCGATGCCGAGCTTGCGGAGTATGTTCTTGCGATGGGTGTGCACAGTGTGGGGGCTCAAAAACAGCATTTTGGCGATGTCTTTTGACGAATATCCCTCGGCCACGAGCCGGACGATCTCCGTTTCCCGGACGCTGAGCTCCGTGGCAGCGCAATTGTCGGTCCCCGGAAAATGTTTTTCCAAAAGCACGTCGAGCACTTTTGAACAAAAAAACTTTTCGCGCTTGGCTGCCGCCCGCACGGCCGAAAAAATTTCCGTTTCGTCACAGGTTTTGGTCAAAAAAGAGGTCACCCCGCACGCCACTGCTGCGAACAAATACTCGCGGCGGCATTCTCCCGAAATGACCATCAGTTTGATGTCGGGAAACGCCTGGCGGAAAAGGCCCAGATCGTCGGGACGGAACGCCCCCGGCTGAGCATAATCCAAAATCACGAGATCAGGGGATTTTTCCCCGCAGACCGCCACGAGCTCCGCCATGTCGGATGCTTCGCCCACGATATCGAGGTCGCTTTGCAAGGCGAGCAGACTGCGGAGGCCCGCCCTGATCAGGAACTGGGCGTCGGCTAGCACCAAACGGGTCGGGGTAACGGCATTCATCGGGCCGCAAATATACTGTTTGTAATCGGTCTAAATAATGCGCGCGGGTATTATCGCACCAAATGGACAAATCCCTTGATCTCTCGGTAGGCGTTGCGGGGTCCGTTGATCCGTGCCAAAACGACATAAGTGCCGGGCGGACAGGGTTCCCCGGTGTTGTTTTTGCGGCCGTTCCAAGCAGTGGAAGGGTCGTCCGTTTGGAAAACATTTTCGCCCCAGCGGTTCCAGATCGTCATTTCGAAACCGTTGATTGCAAAAAAGTAGCCTTCCCCGCGGAAAAAATCGTTGAACCCGTCGCCGTCCGGCGTCAAGGCATTGGGGATAAAATAGGTGTAAATCGGCTCGATGTCGATCCGGGCCACTGCCGTGTCCACGCACCCCGAAGGATTGGTCACCGTCAGGACGACCTCGAAATAGCCCGTGTCCGGAAAGGTATATACGGGGTCGCGAAGGGCCGATGTGTCGCCGTTGCCGAAATCCCACAACCAAGAATCGGCGTACAGCGCCTGCTCGTCGAACGACACCGTGGGCTGGAAAATACTGGGATTGCCGGGTGAAAAGCCAAATGCGGCAATGGGCGATTGACGGACGGTCAGGGAGGAAAACGCCGTATCGGCCGAGCATCCCGTGGGCGAAGATATTTCCACCGAAACGGTATAGTTGCCCTCCGAATAGGTGTGGGTAGGGCTCACATTCGTGCTCGTGGATCCGTCGCCGAGATCCCAAAAAACATCGTAGCCGTTGACCGGCAGCGAGTTGTTCACGAACGTTAGCGTTGCCGGTTCGCACAGACCGGCGTCGGGCAGGTCGAAGTCCAGTTCGGGAGTCGGAAAATAAGCGATCCTTTGGACCGCCGTATCGCTGCAACCGTTGGCGTCGGTGGCGATCAAGGTGGCATCGAACTCGCCGGCCAACGGGTAAAAATGCTCCGGATCCTGCTGCACCGAGGTGCCGCCATCGCCGAAATTCCAGATCCATTCGATGACCTGCGCGCCACCGGTGGAAGAAGAAAGGTCGGTGAACGGGATCGTGTCGTTGGCGCAAGAATCCTGTACATAGGAAAAATCCGCGTTCAACGACGGGAAAATCTCCAGCGTGATGGATACGCTGTCGGTGCAGCCGATGTTCCCGGGATTGGCGATCAAGAGCACCTCATAGGTCCCATACGAGGGAAAGACGATGGTCGGGTTGGTCGCCGTGGAAGAAACCACATTGCCGTTGCCGAGGTCGAACTGCCATTCGTAGCCGTTGATGTTCTGGGGCTGCCCGCTCTGGTTGACGAAGGTGACGCTGGTCGAATCGCCGCATTGCTGCAGGAGCAGCTCCTCAGCATTGATGGCCGAAGTCTCGAGAATGTCGGCGAAAACATTGATCTGGCAGCTGTACACGTTGAACTGGAAATCGCGCCGGACGGTGGAAAGCAGGACGCCTGCCGCATTGAATTCGCTGACGCAGACGGTCACCAC
>JBEIJQ010000133.1:0-8363 GCA_040380145.1 Lewinellaceae bacterium
AACGTGACCTATGGATTAAGCGGCCACTTTGTCGGTTCGATTTTGGTTTTTGCCTTGTATGTTGAACCTTGGCTTTCCATCCTGGAATTGGTATGCGATGAGTGCGGCCAACATGTGCGCCAAGGCATTTGTGGGCTTCCTGTGCCTAGTATGTTCAATATCGTAAACGGAGGCGAGCAGGTCGTTCACGGTCTCGATGATGGCCCTTTTGTTCAAGAGCCGGACATCTGCGGTTTGCGCGGGGAGCTTCCTCATGTTCGACTTTGACTTGGTCAACAAACGGAGGCCTTTGTCCAGGAACTCGGCGAAAAGCGTGGTCAGATAACCCTTGTCGCCCACGCAGGTGCCCTTCAGTCCGCCAAGGAGTTGCCCGAGCAGTTGGTGGTTGTTGTCCGCCACGTTTGCAGGGGTGAACTCAAAGGCGACAATTTCGCACAAATGGTTGATGACCAAATGTATCTTGAACCCATAAAACCATCCCGTCGAGGATTTTCCCTTCGCGGCAAGCCCCTTGAAAACCTTGTGGCCACGCTCCCTTCTCGGGTGGCAAACCTCCAGTTTTTTGGAATCTATCACGTAAATCCCACCCCGTGCGGCAACGGCGCAGAGATACTGTGCCCAAAGCAACAGGCAGGGAGCGGCCCGCGAAACCAGCTCCAAAAAACGCTCGTAGGTGGGCGCTGCGGGGAAATCCCGGCTTTTTCCACGCTCGTAGTACTGCCGATAAAAGTACTCGAAAGTCTTCATTCCCGACATCTGGTACATCACCAAGATCGTGCACACCTCAGCGGCGATCAGACCCGGAACACGGGTCGGCTTTCTTCCCGAAGACTGGTTCCGGGAACGATAATTTTCGAACGATTTGAGCAGGTCGTCCGCGCAACAATAGACGGCGATCAACTGATTTTCCGTAGCTTTGACATCCATAAGGTTGGCAGTTGGGTGAATATTTATGTTTCGTACCACAAATATCCTGATTGTCAACCTTATTTTCTTTCTGTAATCCATAGGTCACGTAAGATCAAGATCAAAACCACCCAACAGGGCCGCCCCGTCGAACAGGAAGTGCACCGCGTACAGATCCTCGACCCTGCCACGGGCACGGGCACCTTCCTGGCCGAAGTGGTCAAACACGTCCACCGCCGCTTCGAGGGCCAACAGGGCATCTGGAGCCACTATGTGGAAAACCACCTGCTGCCCCGCCTCAACGGCTTCGAACTGCTGATGGCCAGCTACGCCATGGCCCACCTCAAATTGGACCTGCTGCTCACCGAGACCGGCTTCAAGCCCACCTCCCACCAACGCTTCCGGGTGTACCTCACCAACAGCCTCGAGGAAAGCCACCCCGATACAGGGACCCTCTTCGCCAACTGGCTCAGCACCGAGGCCAACGAGGCCAACCAGATCAAACGCGACGCCCCCGTGATGTGCGTGATCGGAAACCCGCCGTACAGCGGCGAAAGCGCCAACAAGGGCGAGTGGATCATGGGCCTGATGGAAGACTACAAAAAGGAACCGGGCGGAACCGAAAAGCTCAAAGAGAAAAACCCCAAGTGGATCAACGACGATTATGTGAAGTTTTTGCGCTTCGGCCAGCATTTCATCGAAAAAAACGGTAGCGGCGTGCTGGCCTTCATCAACCCGCACGGCTTTTTGGACAACCCCACCTTCCGTGGGATGCGCTGGAACCTGCTGAAAACCTACGACAAGATCTACACGATTGATTTACACGGCAACAGCAAGAAAAAAGAAACGGCCCCCGATGGCAGCCCCGATGTGAATGTGTTCGACATCATGCAAGGGGTTTCGATCAATGTGTTCGTCAAAACAGGCAAGAAAAAAGCCGATGAACTGGGCAAGGTGTTTCATTTTGATTTGTTTGGAAAAAGGGAGTTTAAGTATGATTTTTTGAATGAAAATTCTGTAAAAACGATTGATTATAAGGAGTTGCCCAATGTGGCACCAAGCTATCTTTTTATTTCGAAAAATTTTGACATATTAAAAATATATGACAAAGGCATCAAAATGACAGAATTGTTTACCCTAAACAATGTAGGTATAGTTACCGCAAGAGATGAATTCACCATTCACCAATCAAAAACCGAGCTACAAGATACGATTGAAGAATTTTTGAGACTAGACGACGAAGCCGCCAGAATTAGATTTGATTTGGGAAATGACGCTCGGGATTGGCAGGTGAATTTCGCAAAGACTGATCTGCAGAAAAATTACCCAAACAAAGGTTTTTATGCGAAGATTGGTTACCGACCATTTGATGTAAGATGGACTTATTATACCGGAAACTCAAAGGGCTTTCATTGTTATCCACGATCTGAGGTCATGCAACATTTCATCAAAGGTGAAAATGTGGGCATTGATTTATGTAGACAATTAATTTCCAGTAACTACAGCCATATTTTTATTACAAATAAAATAGTTGACGACTCCTTTGTTTCAAACAAATCAAGAGAAAGAGGTTACCTCTTCCCCCTCTACCTCTACCCCGACGCCACGGGCCAGCGCGAGTTGGGTCAGACCTCGGATCGCGTCCCCAACCTTGATCCCGGCATCGTGGCGCGGATCGCCGAGGGATTGTGCTTGGTGTTCACCCCTGAAAAAGAGGCCACGGCGGGCACTTTTGCGCCCATAGACCTATTGGACTACATCTATGCCGTGCTGCATTCGCCCGCCTATCGGGAGCGGTACAAAGAGTTTTTGAAGATCGACTTTCCGCGGGTGCCCTATCCGGAGGATGCCGCTGTTTTTTGGCAGCTCGTGGCGTTAGGCGGGCAGCTTCGGCAGGTTCATTTGTTGGAAAGCCCGGTCGTGGAGCGGTTCATCACCCGCTATCCCGAGCACGGCGACAATGTGGTCGGCAAGCCCCGCTACGAGGGCGGCCGCGTATATCTCAACGACACCCAGTATTTCGACGGCGTGCCGCAGGTCGCGTGGGAATTTTACATCGGCGGCTACCAGCCCGCCCAAAAATGGCTCAAGGACCGCAAGGGCCGCCCCCTCGATTTCGACGACATCCTGCACTACCAAAAGATCATCGTGGCCCTGGCCGAAACCGACCGTATTATGCGGGAGATCGATCGGGTGGGATTTATGCCCGGGTGATGGGGGGGCTCCTCTTTTTGTCAGAATCTGACAAATACAACAGCCGCAAAAAGCACCACTCCATATCGTGCACTTCATGCCTCTCGGCTCCGCAGGAGCCGAAGAAAATCCTGTAAATCCTAAAATCCTGTAAATCCTGATTCCGACAAACAAAAAGCACAAACGACCTATCGGATCGAAGCCAAAAACTCGTTGCGCACCTGCTCGTTCAGAAATTTGCCGCCGTAATCCGATGTCACCGTGCTGCAGCCCTCGTGGCGGATCCCGCGCTGCGATACGCACAGGTGTTGGGCATCGATGTACACGGCCACATCCTCGGTCTGCAACATGCGGCGCAGCGCGTGGGCGATCTGCACCGTCAGCCTTTCCTGCACCTGCGGCCGGCGCGAAAAATGCTCCACCACGCGGTTGAGCTTCGACAAACCGATCACTCTTCCCTTGGAAAAATAGGCGATGTGCGCCACGCCCAAAATAGGCTGGAAATGGTGCTCACAGGTCGAACGGACCGGGATGTTGCGCTCCACCAACATCTGCCGGTACTGGTAGCGGTTGTCGAACAAAGTCGGCTGGGGCGCGTTTTCGGGATCCAGACCGGCGAAAATTTCTTTGACATACATCTTGGCCACCCGGCGCGGCGTGCCCCGGACGCTGTCGTCGCTCAGATCCATCCCCAGCACATGCATGATCTGCTCGAAATGCTTGGATATCGCTTCGATTTTTTCGTCGTCGCTCATCAAAAATGCATCGGCCCGCATCGGCGTGTCCATCGAAGTGGGGATGTGGTGGTCGCCCAATTCGTCTTCTTCGTGGTGGGAACAGTGCTGGTGAGCGTTCCGGCCGTTTCCGTTCAATTTGAAAGTGGGGGTCTGCATATCGGCAAATGCGGTGAGGTTTGAAAAAATGTGCTCCGATCGGAGCTTTGATTAAACAGGAGGGCGGTTGTTTTGTTTAATTTTTTATGGAAAAAAGCAAAGAAAAAATAAACAAATCGGCGGATGTGGCGGTCGTCGGATCGGGCATGGGCAGTTTGACCGCTGCTTGTCTGCTGGCCAAATCGGGACAAAAAGTGCTGGTCTTGGAACAGAACTATCTGCCAGGGGGCTGTACCAGTGCGTATTTCCGACAAGGGTACATTTTCGAGGCGGGCGCAACGACGCTGGTGGGACTGGACCCGCACATGCCGCTGCGGCATGTGCTCGACGAGTTGGGACTGGAGCTCGGCGCGATTCCCCTCGAGGTGCCGATGCGGGTCCATCTGCCCGACGGCGAGGTGCTCACCCGTTGGCAATCGCCGGAGCGCTGGATCGCCGAGGCCGAACGCGTTTTCGGTTCCCGCAACCAACGGGCGTTCTGGGAAGAGTGCCTCCAAACGGCCCGTTTCGTCTGGGAAACATCGCTCCGACAGCGCGTCTTCCCGCCGTCCAGCTGGCGCGACCTGTGGCCCATGGCCCGGAATTTCCGCCCCGGGCAGCTCCTTTTCGCGGCCAAGGCCTTCCGCTCCATGAAGGACCTGCTCCGTCGGCACGGGCTGCTCGGCCACCGCGATTTCGTGGCGTTCGTGGACGAACAATTGCTGATCACCGCCCAAAACCACCACGCCGAAGTCAATGTGCTGTTCGGCGCCACGGCGCTGTGCTACACGCTTTTCGGCAACTACTACCAGCCCGGAGGCCTGATCCACCTCGCGAGGCCCTTCGTGGATTATCTGACGGGCCACGGCGGAGAAATGCTGCTGCGCACGGCCGTGGAAAAAATCGCCCCGCAACCCGGCGGCGGTTATCTGCTGCACACCGATCGGGGCGAGGTGCGCTGCCGAAGCGTGCTATCGGGCATCCCGCTCAACAACACGCTGGAACTTTTCGAAGACGCGCCTTGGAAACGCAGACCGAGGTCAAAAGAAATGGACTCCGACCGCCTCAACAGCGCCCTCCAACTGGGCATCGGCTTCGAGCGGTCCTTCCCGGCGGACGAATGCCTGCACCACCAGATCTTGTTGGCGGAACCGCTTCCGGAAACCGGCTCGCGGAGCGTTTTTCTGAGCCTGAGCCACCCCGACGATGTTTTTCGGGCGCCCCGCGGCCACGGCGTGGCGTCGATATCCACCCACCTGCCGGATCCCGCCGCCCGTGGGGGGCTCAACAAAAGGGTGGCCGCCGAGCGCGTGCTGGACATTTTGGAGGAAAAAAAGTTCCTGCGCCGCGACGACATCCGTCACCTGCATGTTTCTTCGGCCAACAGTTGGGAAAATTGGACCCGGCGCAAATACGGTTTCGTGGGGGGGTACCCCCAGTATATGTCGATCAAGCCCTGGGAAATGGTGGACGCCCGATTGGACGGAAAAGGAGCCTATCTGTGCGGCGACACCGCCTATCCCGGGCAAGGAATCCCCGGCGTGGCGCTCAGCGGCATCGCCGCATTCGAAAAAATGCGGCTGGACGGCCTGGGGAAATAAAACCGTCTCAGACCGTGGTGCGCACGGTGTCCACGCACTCGATGCGGCCGAAACCGCCCGGGCAGCCACAGCCGCCGCGCTTGCGCTTGGCCCGACGGTAATACGGCCTGGAGCAAGAAGACAGCAGCAGGACAGCGGCCAATATCAATATGGGAACGGTGCGGCGGAGGTACATGGCCTGTAAAAGAATTGTTGTTCGCGAATGGCTTAATAACGGACGAAAAGGCCTGCAAGTTGCCCCCGCTTTGAAAATTCCCGGAGCGGGCCCGAAACCCGGCACGGCGAAAACGCCCCCAATGGTCCGTACACCCCGGATTTCGAAACCTGCCGGGCCGTGTTTTTCGCCCCGCCGCCGACAATCGATCGGATGCTTTTTTTGCCGCCCAAAAGCAGGCCGAAAAAATGCCCAAGCCTTCGGGACAAAAAGGCGGTGCAGCGCTTTGCGATTTTTTTTCAAAAAAATTTAGGAGCAATTATTTTTTATAAAAAACTGAATATTAAATTTTTTTATAAAAATAAAAATAAAAAAATATCCGACAAAAGTCTACAATTGTCCTTTTTTCTGCCATGCGCCAGCCGCACATTTGCAGTCTATATGGATGTCACGGCACAAAATTTTGCTCCCGAGAGAAAAAGGGGCGATTGATTGTTGTGAAAAAAACATACATTTGAGGTTCGAAATTTCATTTTGAAAAAGCAGGCTTTCGCGGCCCATACCTTCGAAAACTTCCCCAAACTCCATTTTTTCACCATTTTTTTATCCCGTTTCGATATGATCCGTTTGTTTTTACTCGCTTGCCTTTCCGCCACCGCATGGGTGGCCGGTGCGCAGAGCACCAACCAAAAGGTGTACGACCTTTTCCAAGCGAAATGCGTGACCTGCCACGACGGAAACGCGGCCAACAACGGCGGCCTCGACCTCACCGGGTCGGTCAGCCAAGTGTACAACCGCTTGTACAATCAAAATCCCACCAATGCACAGGCGCTGGCCATGGGGCAAAAATTGATTTTCCCCGGCCGGACCGACCGCAGCTCGATCTTCCGCCGCGTGAACAACAATTTTGAACCCACCGTGGCCCTGGAGCCCGGCGAAGGCGATCCCAACCACGCGCCCAACGCCCCCCAGCTCACGATCGAAGAAAAAGAACTCATCCGCCAGTGGATCCAGTTCGGTGCTCCCCAATCCGGCAATGTCAACGGCGAAGACCTGATCGACGACTACTACAATGTGAACGGACAGCCGTCCTTCCCGAACGGCGCGCCCGCTCCGCCCGATCCGGCCGAAGGCTTCCAGATCAAGATGGGCCCCTTCTTCCTCGAGCCCAACGGCGAGATCGAATGGTTCCAAAAATTCCAGCTCAACCTGCCGGCCAATGTGGAAGTGGACCGCATCCAAACCTTTTTCTCCCCCTATTCGCACCACTTCATCATGTACGATTTCGAAACGCCCGCCGATGCGGCCGGTGTTCCGGAAGGATACCGCTCCAGCGCCAACCACCAGAATATCAGCTTGGTCTATGCCATCCAAGAGCCCACCGACCTGCGCCTGCCGGAAAAAACGGCCTTCTATTGGCAGAACAACCGCGTGCTCGACCTCAATTCGCACTACATCAACTACGGCTCCAATACCTTCGGCGCCGAGGTGTACGTCAATGTCTATACCAAGCCTTCCGGAACGGCCGTACAGGAAATGCAGACCTTGCTGATTCCGTACACCAACATGTACATTCCCGCCAACGGCAACACCTACACTTTCCAACAGCCGGTTTCCTTCCCGGTCGGGCAGGTCTATCTGTGGGGCGTAATGGGCCATACTCACAAGTACGGCACCGGCTACAAAGTGTTCCGTCGCAACGCCAACGGCTCCCGCGGACAGATCATCTACGACGCGGCCTGCTTCGACGGCGCGCCGGGCTGCCAGTCCCCCTTCTTCGACTACCAGCACATCCCGATGCGTTACTTCAACACGGTGACGCCCCTCAACATGAACAACGGATTCATCCACGAGGCCACCTACGCGAACACGGGCAACCAAGCCGTGACCTTCGGCACCACCTCCGCCGATGAGATGATGGTCGTCGTGGCGATGTACCTGCAAGATACCACCGGCCTGAATGTCCTCCTCGATCCGGGCAACCCCGTGGGCATCGAAGAGGTGTCGCCGGAGAATCCGCTGGCCGAAACCCGTCTGTCGCCCAACCCGACCGCTGATTTCGCCCTGTTGGATCTCCCGATGTCGCTCCACCGCGGGCGCTTCACCATGTTCGACCCGATGGGCCGCCAAGTGCAGATCGCCGAGGCGGTCCGCGGCGCCCAATACCGCATCGAACGCAACGGCCTCGCTCCCGGCATCTACTTCTGGCGCATCGAAGACGGCCACGGCCACTCGATCGGCGGCCGGGTAGTGTTCACGGATTGAACCGTCGCCGATTTCCACGAAAAAGCCCCGCGCCAACTGGCGCGGGGCTTTTTTCGTTTATCGATCGGATCTTGACCGAAATCGGATTTTTGCCCCAAAGTTGTCGTTGGAAAAATTCCTAATGGCCGTCATTAACCCAAAATTGTCATTAGAGCCTTTTGATCTGCTCAATTTGGGTCTTTATAGGACTTTTTCAGCGGTAGCGTTTGGACGGTTCGCGAGGTGATTTGTTCCTTGTTGGGCTTTCTTTTTCTTTTTCTTCTTCCCAAAAAGAAACCAAAGTAAATCCCGATTAAATCCGGCGCCAGCGCGAGTCTTTTGTTCGCGGGCGCGAAAAAAAACTCGATTTGCGGGGCAGCGTTTGGGCCTCGG
>JBEIJQ010000134.1:0-8229 GCA_040380145.1 Lewinellaceae bacterium
GAAGAGGCCCAGCGCATCGCCCACATAGGCAACATTGAATATGACTTGCAGAGCCGGACCCTGACCTATTCCGACGAAGCGGCACGTATCCTCGGCATTCCGCCCAAAATTCCCCAGATGAGCCTGAGGGACCTGTACCGCTGGTTCGACCGAGCTGACGTGGATGCCGCTATGGAAGTGAGCTTGGAAGCGATCAAAGTCGGGGAGTTGCGTTCTGACATCCAGTTCGTTCGCCCCACCGACAAACAAGTGCGGCACCTGTTCGCACTTGCCAGGGCACATCGGTCGGAGGATGGTCGCGTCATCCGACTGAGCGGTGTGTTGCAAGACATCACCGAACGCAAATTGGCCGAGCAAGAGGTGATCAAAAGCCGCGAGCGCTACCGACATATTTTTTCCCAATCCAAGGACGCCATCGTCATCACTACCGTCAATGGTGAGATCGTGGACTTCAACGATGCGGCTTTGCACCTTTTCGGTTACAACGCCACTGAAATGACGGCCATCAATGTCCGCGAGCTGTATTTGGTGCCCACCCAGCGGACGGCCCTGATCGAAGAATTGGATGCCAAGGGTTTTGTGAAGGACTTGGGTTTCGACATACTCCGCAAATCCGGGGAGATCCGGCACTGCATCATCTCGGCCAACCGGATGGTGACGCAAGACTTCGATGGTTACCAAGGTCTCCTGCGCGACATCACCGAGGAGCGTCAGGCCGAGGAACTTCGCCGCGCCAAACTGTTGGCCGAAAAGGCCTCGGCCATGAAAGAACAGTTTTTGGCCAACATATCTCACGAAATCCGGACTCCTCTGAACGCCATCTCCGGCCTTACCCACTTGCTGCGCAAAACCCTGCTCGACGAGGAGCAGGGCAGTTACGTGGACGCTGTTCGGCAGGCTTCCGAAAACCTTGTCAAGATCATTGACGACATTCTCGAGATCTCCCAGATAAAGTCCGGTAAAATCCACTTGGCCGAGCAGCCGATCAACCCGGCCGAACTCGTCCGTGGGACCGTCCAACTGCTCCGCCACCGGGCCGAGGAAAAAAACCTGCGCCTGCTGCACGACATCGCCCCCGGCACCGAAGACCTGCTGCTCGGAGACCCCACCCGGATCAACCAGATCTTGCTCAATCTGCTCAACAACGCCATCAAATTCACCGACGAGGGCTGGGTGTCCGTTCGCCTGTCCAAAGAGCACGAAACCGAGGATTCCGTTTATTTTTCTTTTGAGGTGAAAGACACGGGAGAAGGTATCTCGGAAGACAAATTGGAAACGATTTTCGATACGTTCGTCCAAGTCAGCGACGACCTCCGGAAAAAACAGGGCGGCAGCGGCCTCGGCCTCTCCATCGTCCGCCAACTGACCGAACTACAAGGCGGACGGGTGGACGTTTTCAGCCAAAAAAACCATGGCTCGGTGTTCACCGTCCTGTTGCCGATGCGCAAGCTCACGGCCCCCGGACAGGGCGGCGGCGAACTTGCGTTGGAACCGCCCGTACAACTGCCCGACAGATCGTTCGACATTCTGTTGGCCGAAGACCAAAAGATGAACCAACTGGTGGCCCAAAAGATCATCGAAGGAGAATGGCCCAATGTACGGGTGACCATTGCCAACAACGGACAGGAAGCCATCGAACTGTTCGAAAAAAAACATTTCGACCTGATCATCATGGACATACAGATGCCCGAGATGGACGGGTATGCGGCCACCGAGTACATCCGCAAGCGCTTTGCCCCGCCCAAGTCGCTGGTGCCCATCTTGGCGATGACCGCCCACGCATTCATATCCAAGGACGAAAAGTACCGCGATTATGAGATGGACGATTTTGTGCTGAAACCTTTTGTGCCACGGCAACTTTTCCAAAAAATCGCTCATTATCTCGTGACTCCGGTGGCCCCGCGGCCCCGCATTGACCTGGCGTACCTGCGCTTGATGGCCGGGGGGGACGCCGCTACCCAAACCGCCCTGCTGCGCCTGTTGCTCGACGACACGCCGGGCGAAATCGCCGAAATGCTGCTGATGGCTGCTGCCGGCGACTGGATTTCTTTGAAAAAAAGTTGCCACAAGATGAAATCCACCCTCTCGTTCGTTGGCAACCACTCCCTTTCCGAACTCAACGCCGAGGTGGAACGCCTGTGCGACCTGCCGGTGGAAAGAGAGCGCATCCTCGGCCTCGTGCAGGATTTCAGGGCCGGCTTCGACGGCATACGGCCTTTGTTGCAGGCCGAACTGTCAGAGGAATGATCCCGAAATGGTCATTGGGAACACCGTGCCCGCCTATTTTGTCTGAACCGGCGATTTTCAAGAGCCGCGTTCCACGCGCCAAAAACCGGGCGCCCATTGCCGATCGAGGAGGGATTGCAGCCAAGCGTACACGGAGGGGTCTTCCAGGAAATCCGCGTCGCCGAGGTCGGCAAGCACGATGGGCAGATCGGGGCGATGCCGGAAAAAGCGGAAATAGGCCTCTTGGATGCGCAGAAGATAGGCCTCCTGCAGGTCCTGCTCGTACGACCGGTTGCGCTTGCGGATGTTGGCCGACAGATGATGGACATCGCGGTGCAGGTACAGCAGCAGGTCGGGCTTGGGGAAAGAGGCGTTGAGTGTTTCGAACAAGCGCTGGAAAAGCCGCAGCTCCTCGCCTTGGAGGTTTTCGCCGGCGAACAGCAGGGTCTTGGAAAAAACATAGTCCGAAACCGTGTACTGCTGAAAAAGATCCTGCTCCAACAACAAGGCCTGCAACTGCTTGTGCCGCTCCGTCATAAAAAACAGTTCGACCGGGAAAGCGTAGCGGTCGGGCTGTGCATAGAACAATGGCAGGAAGGGGTTGTCGGAAAATTCCTCGAGGATCAGGCGCGCGTTCCAATCGCGGGCCAGCATTTGGCACAAGGAGGTCTTTCCGGCCCCGATGTTGCCTTCCACCACGAGAAATTGACCGTTTTTGAACATAGGCGTGCTGGGTCGGCGCCTCAGGGCCGAGCCCCACAAAGATAAGCCCGATTCCGAAGTTTGGAAAGGCCGCTCTTTCCTGGGCCGATGGGCGGCGATTTCGGCGGAAAAGCGCATTTTTGCGCCCTCAAACCGTTGAATTTGATGAAAGTCCATTTGTTTTCGGCCATTTTGTTTTCGGCCTTTTCTTTGACCGCGCAAAAAAACCCCGTTCCGGCGACTTCCTGGGCCGACCGCCAACGGGGCTTCGATCGGCACCAGTTGCTCCTCGGGCAATCGCCCGTACGCGGAGTGCCTTTCCGATCGGTGGGGCCCACCGTGATGAGCGGCCGCATCGTGGACCTCGACGCCGATCCGGCCGATCCCACGCATATTTTCGTGGGCTATGCGTCCGGGGGGCTTTGGGAAACCCGCGACAACGGCGCGTCCTTCGAGCCGCTCACCGATGCACTGCCCAATCCGGTGGTCGGCGACATCGCCGTGGACCGCTCGAGGCCCGGCGCACCGATCGTGTGGCTGGGCACGGGCGAAAACAATTCCAGCCGATCCTCCTACGCCGGCAACGGCATCTATCGGAGCGCCGACGGCGGTCGCACCTGGCGCTACCTCGGGCTGGCCGAATCGCACCACATCGGGCGCATCGTGCTGCACCCCACCGACACCAACCGCGCTTGGGTGGCCGTGCTCGGACACTTGTACTCCCCCAATCCCGAACGCGGCGTTTACCGCACCCTCGACGGAGGCCGCAACTGGGAACGGGTGCTGTTTGCCAACGATTCCACGGGCGCCATCGACCTCGCGATGGATCCCCGCAATCCCGATGTTTTGTACGCCGCCACTTGGGAACGCGACCGTCGGGCATGGAACTTCAAGGAAAGCGGACCCGCCTCCGGCATCTACAAGACCGCCGACGGGGGGCAAACCTGGAACCTCGTCTCGGGACCGCAGAGCGGCTTCCCGCAAGGCGCGGGCATCGGCCGCATCGGACTGGCCGTCCACCCCTCCGGCGTGCTGTACGCGTCGCTCGACAACCAGACGCGCCGCCCCAAGGAAAAAAAGGAACGCCCGGACGAAGGAATCACCAAAGACACGATCCGGGGCATGTCCGCCGATGCTTTCGCGGCCCTCGACGACGAGGCCCTGGAGCGGTTTCTGCGCTCCAACGGCTTTCCAGAAAAACACACCGCCCAAAGCGTCCAGCAACAGGTGCGCAGCGGCCAACTGGCCCCCCAAGCGCTCGTGGAATACCTCGAGGACGCCAACGCCCTGCTTTTCGACACCGAGGTGACCGGCGCAGAGGTCTATCGCTCCGACAACGGCGGACAAACCTGGAGGCGCACCCACGAAACGCCCTTGGACGAAGTGTTTTTTACCTACGGGTATTACTTTTCCCAAATCCGCGTGGCGACCCACGACCCCGAAAAACTGTACCTGCTCGGCGTCCCCATCCTCACATCCGACGACGGAGGCCGCAACTGGCGTTTCATCGGCGGCGACAATGTGCATGTGGACCACCACGCACTTTGGGTGCACCCCACGCGCCGCGGCCATCTGATCAACGGCAACGACGGCGGACTCAACATCACCTACACCGATGGCAAGGCCTGGCACCGCTGCAACCGCCCCCCGGTGGGGCAGTTCTACACCGTTCATGTGGACATGGCCGAACCCTACAATATATACGGTGGCCTGCAAGACAACGGCGTCTGGGTCGGCAGCAGCGATTACGAAGAAAGTTCGGGCTGGCTGATGGAAGGCCGCTATCCGTACCGCGAACTCATGGGCGGCGACGGCATGCAGGTGCAGACCGACCCGCGCGACAACGAGACGGTGTACACCGGCTACCAGTTCGGCAACTACTTCCGCATCGACCGGCTCAGCGGCGCGGCCAAACCCATCACCCCCAAACACGAACTCGGCGAAAGGCCCCTGCGCTTCAACTGGCAAACGCCCATCCACCTGTCGGTGCACCAGCCCGATATCCTGTACCTCGGCTCGAACCGGGTGCACCGCAGCATGGACCGCGGCGATACCTGGACGGCCCTTTCGGGCGACCTCACGCTCGGCGGCCGCAAGGGCAATGTGCCCTTCGGCACCCTCACGGCCCTGCACGAATCTCCCCTGCGCTTCGGGCTGTTGTACGCCGGCAGCGACGACGGCCTGCTGCACGTGTCGCGCGACGGCGGCTATTCCTGGCAGCGCATCGGCGCGTCCGCTCTGCCCGCCGACCGCTGGGTGAGCCGCGTCCAAGCATCCGCCCACGCCGAGGGCCGCGTGTACGCGGCCTTGAACGGATACCGCTGGGACGACTTCAAGCCCTATTTGTATGTGTCGGAGGACTACGGCGCCACTTGGAAAGCCCTGCACGACAAACTTCCCGGCGCCCCGGTGAACGTCGTTCGCGAGGACCCCAAAAACCCCGATCTGCTGTATGTGGGCACCGACAACGGCCTGTTCGCTTCGCTCGATCGCGGCAAAACATGGGCGCCCTTCGGAAAAGACCTCCCGCCCGCCGCCGTGCACGACCTCGTTGTGCATCCCCGCGAAGGCGACCTCGTGGCGGCCACCCACGGCCGGAGCCTCTGGGTCGCGTCCGTCCGCGAACTGCAGCAACTCGACAGCGCCGCCCGGCAACGGGAAATCTTCGCGTTCAAGTTGCCCAAGACCGAATTTTCGGACGATTGGGGCAACGGCTGGAGCCGCTGGCTGCCCCCCGATACGCCCCTGGTCCAACTGCCGGTCTTCCTGCGCACGGGCGGCGCGCTCTCGGTGCGCATCCTCAGCGAAGGCGGCACGGAAGTATGGGCGTGGGCGGGAAAAGTCGCCGCCGGATTGCATTACCTGCCCTACGATCTTGCGATCTCCGAAAAAACGGCCCTTGCCCTGGAAAAAGAATTTGCCAAAAAACAGAAAAAAGAAAAATCTCCCTCCGAAGCGAAACTCGTGATCGAAGAGGCCAAAAACGGCCGGCGCTATTTGCCCAAAGGCCCGTACACCGTGCGGTTCACCCTCGGAAAAACCACCGCCGAAACGGTCTGGGAAATTGAATGAGGCGCCGGGCAACTTCTTTTTTCCGAACAAAACAGCCCTGAAATCCATTGTGCTTTTCTCTGCCCCGACTTTTTGGAGAGATGTTTTTTTTCTGAAATTTTTTTGTAAAAATTCTTATTTTACTGAAAATGAAATTTTTGTAAAAAAATAATTTGACAAACCGATTTTTTCACCAAAAAAAATCCTCCCGGAGCGGCACCAGTCGCTTTCCCCGTTTGGGCGATCCGGGACCGACCACTGACCAACGTTCATGAAAACAGCCATCATTGGATCGGGCGTCGCCGGATTGTCGCTGGCCATTCGTTTGGCGGCTGCCGGCCGCGAGGTACACGTGTTCGAGGCCAACGGCTATCCGGGCGGCAAGCTCACGGAATTTCGGGACTCGGGCTACCGCTTCGATGCGGGCCCGAGCCTGCTCACCATGCCACAGTTCATCGAAGAACTGTTCGCGCTGGCGGGCCGCGATGTGCGCGACTACTTCGGCTACCGCAAATTGGAGGTCGTGTGCAACTATTTTTGGGAGGACGGCGTGCGCTTGTCGGCCCATGCCGATGTGGAGCGTTTTGCGCGGGAGGTGGAGGACAAGATCGGCGTGAGCCGCCACGCCCTGTACCGCGCCTTGGAGGACAGCCGCCGGAAGTACGACCTGACGGGCGGGATTTTTTTGTTCAAAAGCCTGCACCGAGTGGGCACTTGGTTGTCGTGGCCCGTGTTGAAGGCCCTGGCGCAGCTGCCCAAGCTGCATGTTTTTCGGACCATGAACCAGGTCAACGAGCGCCTGTTGGGCCACCCCAAGCTGGTGCAGTTGTTCAACCGCTACGCCACCTACAACGGATCGAGCCCGTACCATGCGCCGGGCATCCTCACCATCATCCCGCACCTCGAAAACCATTTCGGGGCCTACCTGCCCAACGGCGGCATGCACGACATCACGATGGCATTGTACCGTTTGGCCTTGGATCTCGGCGTGCGGTTCCACTTCGACACCCGCGTGGAGGAAATCCATGTGGCCAACGGGCGGGCCACCGGGATCCGGGCGGGCGGGGCGGCCTATTCCTTCGACCAAGTGGCTTCGAACCTGGATGTTTGGCACACCTACCGCAAACTGTTGCCCGGGGTGGAGGCGCCCGAAAAAGTGCTTCGGCAGCCCCGTTCCTCTTCGGCCCTGATCTTTTATTGGGGCATCCGCCGGGAGTTCCCCGAACTGGATGTGCACAACATTTTTTTCTCCCGAGACTACCGGAACGAATTTGCGTACCTGTTCGACCGCCACGATCTGTGCGACGACCCCACGGTTTATGTGAACATCACGAGCAAACTCGTGCCCGGTGATGCTCCGGCGGGCTGCGAAAACTGGTTCGTGATGGTCAACGTGCCCCCGAACGTGGGCCAAGACTGGGACGCACTGATCGAAAAGGCGCGCGAGAGCGTCCTCGACAAGTTGTCGCGGCTGCTCGGAACGCCTATCGAACCGTTGATCGCCACCGAGCGGGTGTTGGATCCGCGCACCATCGAATCGCGCACGGGCTCCTTCCAAGGCTCCCTGTACGGCACCAGTTCGAACGGCCGTTACGCGGCTTTTTTGCGGCATCCCAACTTCAGTTCGCGGATCCGGGGGCTGTATTTCTGCGGGGGCAGCGCCCATCCCGGCGGCGGCATCCCGCTGTGCCTGTTGTCGGGCCGGATCACCGCGGAGGAAATGCTGGGCGTGGGGTGAGGGCTACTCGGCCCATTTCGTCCGGATGCCCACATAAAATTCGCGGCCGCGGGTGGGGCCCCAGTTGAAGCCAGTATCGAAATAGGGGCCGAAGGGATTTTGCCACGAAACGATGGGCTGTAACTGGCGGAAATCCAGTATGTTTTCGGCGCCGGCGTACAACTCGATGCGTTTCCAGACCTTGGTCACTTGTAGGTTCCAGAGCACGAAGGGCCGCGACCGGTCGGGGCGACGGAACTCGAAGGGATGATTTTCGGTGGCGGGCAGGCGCTGGGTTCCGTACAACTGTAGGCCCGAATCGAACCGCCAGTCGCCCTTTTTCGGGTGCCAAGAGCCGGTGACCAGCAATTTGTGCGAGGGGTTGAAGGGCAGATCCTGCCGTTGGTTTTCGACCATGCGGTACACCTCCAGCCAGTTGTACGCCGCCTTGATCTCCCAAGCCCCTCCCCAAGAGGCGCGGGTGTCCACCTGCACGCCGTTGGAGAAGGACCTGCCCTCGAAGTTGCGCAGCA
>JBEIJQ010000135.1:0-8218 GCA_040380145.1 Lewinellaceae bacterium
AACAGGTTTTTCGCTCAGGCCCGCTACCAAAAGCCGCGCTGTCGGGATTTTCTCGAAGGCCGGCTGGGCCGTAAGAATTTCTTACTCGTCGATCTTCGATTTTCGGCGACATCAATGGTGTTTTTTGAGCTGTATTTCAATTTTTTACATCCATTATTTTCTAATGGCGGCCATTAGAAATAATTCCTAATGACAATTTTGGGTTGAAAAAAGGACGAAAAAAGGGCCTCAACGCCCCTTTTTTCGTCATTCGTCGTCCAACTCCTCGAGCAGCTCCTCGGCAAACGAGTCCGGGGCCAAGTGCTTGCGTTCGAAGTTGCACCAAACGCAGTCTTTTTTGCCGCAACCGTCGAAAAAATCCAGGTCCTGTATGCGCTGCCAAGCCCGCCCGATGATCCCTCGGAACTGCTCCTGGGCCTCGGCGCTGTAGGCCAACCGAACGATGGGGAAACGCCCGTCCTCGTCTTGGGTCAAGTAGTCTATCTCGCCGAATTGGGCGGTCTTGCCGGCGCCCACCGGACTGTTTTCGAAGAGTACTTTGTAAAACATCATCTGCCGCCAATATTCGCCGCCGATCGGTTCCTTTTCGTTGGGCGCGGCATAACGCACCTCATCGGTTTTGCCCGTTTTGTAATCCGCCAACACGGTTTCGCCGTTCGGCCGGACGACGATCTTGTCGATCGTTCCTTGGATGGGAATGCCGTCGAAGGTCACTTGGCGAAGGTTTTTTTCGGTGTCCGCCTGCCGGTCCCATTGGTCCAGCCGCTGGGCATAATACAGGGGCAGGAGCTGGTGCCCCAAGCGCAGGTGGCGCTGGAAGCCGGATTGGCTGAAATCGCCCGCCGCTTTGTCCATTTCGATCCCGAAACGCTCCAGCACCTGTTCGGTCGCCGGGAAATCCCGTGCGGCGGAGCTCCCCTTGAGCTGGTTGAACACCCATTGGAGGGTCCGGTGAACGGCGTTGCCGTACACGGCCACTTCGCTCGAGCCGGTGGGCACCCGTATGATCGTCTGGTAGTAAAACGCCAAGGGACACTTCAGCAGGCTGTTCATACTGGAAGGACTGAGCTGGAAATTTTCCAGTTTTTTGCGCAGCTGTTGCTCCGACAAACGGGCAGGACCATCCGGGGGGAGGGTGCCCAAGAGCAATTTTTTGATCTCGATCACCCGGTCGTTGGGCAGAGAACGCGCCTCGACCAAAAGTTGGTCCGACTCCTGCAGTTCGCTGACGAATTCCGAGAGGGTGATGTCTTTGCCGGCGGCGTTTTTTTGGGCGGCCGTCAGGTACAGATGCTCTTTGGCGCGGGTGAGCGCGACATAGAACAAGCGGCGGGCGGATTCGCGCTCGTTGGTTTCCTCGCCGCTTTCTATCAGGGTGGGCGGAAACGAAAACTGTTTGCCGCCCTTGCCCGAAGGATCCCAGGATTCTTTTGAACAGTCCAAGAGAAAAACTGCCCGGAACTCCAGTCCCTTGGCGGCAAAGGCCGTGAGCAGATGGACGCCCTCTCCCTCGGACACGACTTTTTCCAACTCGAGCGAAATCTTGTTGGCCCGCATCTGGGCCACCAAGGTGAACAGATCGGCTTCACGCATGCGGGGATTCCGCTCGCATTCCTCCGTCACGAACCGGTGAAAAGTGGCCAAAGCCTGCACATGCGTGAAACTGTCGGGGCCGCTCAGGGCCTGTTCGAGCAGCCCGCTCCGATTGATGAGCTGTTCGACCAGGGAGTGCAACGGCAGGTCAAAGGCTATCCGTTGGAGGGCGAGGAGAATTTCGGCGCTTTGTACCAAAGTTTCCAAGCGCCGAAAACGGTTTTTTTGCTCGTCGTCGAGGCGGAAAACGAGATCCAAATAACCGGAGTGCTGCCTTTCGCAAAGGATGGCCAGAGTGGCCAAGTCCAACGGATCGTTCCCCCAGCATCCGTAGTGCAAGATCTCGAACAGGCGGCCTTCTGACTGGCCCGGGCGGGTGTTCTGCCGGCCCAGGTATTCCAGCATGCCCAGCAACTGTTCGACCGGTCTCAGATCGAGCACGTTCACCCGTCGGCGCGTCTGGTAGGGGACGCGTTTTTTTTCCAGCAGGTTCATGAGGTTGGCCGCTTGCTTGTGTTTGGCGTACAGCACGGCCATTTCGTGGTAGGGGATGCCCAGTTCGTTGTGCAGGCGCTCTATTTCGGCCACGATGCCGGCTTCTTCCTGCGTGCGGTTCGGAAAGGTCCACAGTACGGGGGCCACCGCGGATCGGGCAAAAGGATTTTGGGCCACCAGTTTTTTTTCCAAAGGGAATCCTTCCTCGGAAAGGAATTTGACCAGCCGCAGTTCGTTGCGGTCGATCAGCCCTTTGGACAAGTCGAGGATGACTTGTGCCGAGCGGTAATTGTGTTCCAGCGGAACGACCTTGAGATCTTGTCGGAAGCGTTCGGCAAATTCGCCCACATTGCGCAGGCGGGCGCCCTGGAACTCGAAAATGCTCTGGTCGTCGTCGCCCACGACAAACAGGTTGGGCGCTTCCCAAAACTCGGTGAGGAGGTACAGCAGCTGCAACTGGGCGCCGTTGGTGTCCTGGAACTCGTCCACCAGATAATAGAGGTAGCGCTCCTGGTAGAACCGCCGCAGGTTTTCGTTGGTGTAAAAGGCTTGCAGCACCCACTGGAGCATGTCCTCGTAATCGTAGCGGCGGCGTTCCGATAGGATGCGGTCGTATTCTTTGAGCAGTTGGGCGCCCGCCCGCAATTTGTCGAGCCTTTCCACGGCTTTCTTGTATTCGCCTTCTTTGAGGTCGCCTTTTTTGAACGCCCCCTGATTGCGTTTGTACCGAAATTCAGGCAATGTCGGCAGCAGCTCCCGGTACTCGTCGACTTTTGCGCAGATCAGCTCCTCCGACCAATTTTCGGCTTTCATGGTATGGAACAAGTGGCCGAGGTGCTTTTCGTAAAAGTAAGGGTCCCATCGGGAGCTCATCAGCGGGTGGTCGGGCGGCAGTGCGTCGATGATCGCGCGGACAGCGCCCACCCGCTCCAGTTCCGAAATCGGCTGGAGTTCCTGATGGCCGAACACCTCCAGGTTGTCGCGGATGACGGCGTTGCAGAAGGCGTGGAAGGTCTGGATGGGTACACGGTGTGCTTCCGGACCGATGAATTCCAGCAAACGCTGGCGCATGGCGTGGGCTCCGGCATCGCTGAAAGTCAGGCAAAGGATGTTGTGCGCCTGCGCATCGGTTTCCATCAGGATGTTGCCGACGCGGGCCGTCAACAAGTGGGTCTTGCCCGTGCCCGGCCCGGCCACCACCAGCACGGGGCCTTCGAGTTGATCGGCCGCTTCCCGTTGGGCGGGGTTCAGTCCTTTCAGGAGTTGGTTGAAACGCTCGTTGTACTGCTTCCGGTCCATCGTTTTCTTTGGTTTTTTTCGAAAAAAATTTTTTGCAAAAAAAATTTGAAAAAAAGGTTCACCGTTCCCGTGTGACGGCCTCGATCTCGACCCGGCGCTCCCGGGAAGCATCGGGGGAAAACACCGAACGCGGAAAATCGTCCAACCGGTCGCTGATGCCCTGCGGCGATCGTGTCTCGCCGAAGGGCAGGATCCGCAGCCGCAGCGCCCCTGAAGAGAGGTAGGGCGCCAGTGCCCCGTTGCGCCAGGCCGTGCATTCGTTGCGCACGCTGGCGATGCGCCTGTGGGCCAGGGCGATGTTGTAAGGCGCCGTGGCCCGCGGACTGGTGAAGCCGCGCACCTCCACGGTGAAGCGCTCGCCCTTTTGCAGCCGTATGAAGAGGGCGAAGAGGAACATGTTCAATTTTTCGGCGTTGGGGCGCACTTCGCCGTCGAAAAACGCTTCCACTGCCGCGCGCCCCTCTGCCTGCCGCGAGGGATCTGCCGATCGGACGAAACCCTCCCGATATGTTTCCCGGAGCATCCGATACGCCTCGAAGGCCGATCGGTAGCGGATCGGCGTGGCGTGGGCCCACGAGTTGCTGTCGGGCTCATCGTTGGCGAAATACAGGCGGATGGGCAGCAGATCTTTCGGATCGGTCGATTCGGCCGACCAGAGGGGCTGCAGGGGGCGCTCCCCGGCGGCGGCCGGAAAAACGGGCGGCCAAGGCTCCAAGGGCGACAGCGCGGGCCGGGGCCGGGGCTTTTCCGCGAAGCGGTAAATGTCCAGACAGCAGACATCCCGCGTCGAGGCCGTATCGATCGGGCGGTTGGAGGCGAGATAACCGGAGGTGTCGTCGGCGTTGAGCACGAAATACAGGTCGTGCGCCGGAGAATTGAAGGGCAGCCCGATGTTTTCGGCCGGAGCAAAAAGCCCCTCTTTGCGAGCGGCCCGAAAGATGTCGTAGCCGCCGAGGCCGTATCGGCCCTCCGAGGCGAAGTAAAGGGTCTGGCTTGGGCCGTGGAAAAAAGGCGTGGCCTCGTCGCCGGGGGTGTTCACATCCGGGCCGGCGTTGCGCGCCTCGCCACGGGGCAATCCGTCGAGGTCCAGCGCACAGTACCAGATATCGGTGCCGCCGAAACCGCCCGGGCGGTCGGACACGAAATACAGTCTTTCGGCGCGATCGAGGCTGTCGTGGCCCACCGCGGGCTGCGTGTTGGAAGTTTTTGGCAGGTTGACGGGGGCCCCGAGACGGTCGCCGTCGGTCCACTGTCCGTAGCCCTCTACCGAAAAATACACGGCACAGGGGCCGGGCGTGGCCGATCGGGCCTCACAGCGCGAGAAATAAAGCCGCCGCTCCAGGGCGCCGGCACAGGAATTGGCGTTGTGGCGGCCCGGAGCATTGGGCCCGGGCAGCGGCCGTCCGTCGGCGAGCAGGCGCGTGAGCATCCCGCCGCGGCCCTTGGCCGAGGGCCCCGCTTCGAAGCGGCGCGAGGAAAAGTACAGTTGCCCGTCCACCTCGTGGGCCCCGAAATCGCTGTACGGGGTGTTCACCAGGGTGTCTGTCAAGCGGCGCACTGTCCAGATGCCCCGATCGGAGGCCAGCAGGGCGGGCAGGAGCGCATCCGCCCCTTGGATTTCCGTTTCGGCGCGCGCGAGTTCCAATGGCAGGTTTTTTTCCCTGTTTTTTTCCAAAAAATCCGAAAAAAAATGCCGTGCCCCGTCGTATTCGCCCAAGCATTTCAGGCAACCGGCCAAATGGTAGGGGGCCAGCGGAAAAGCGGCGTCCGCTCCGGAGCCGATCAGCGCGCGGTAATGCTCCGCCGCCGCGGCCCAATCGTAGGTGAGACGGCAGGTTTCGGCGAGGCGGTATCGGGCGCGTGCGCGGTCGGGCAACCCATCGACCACCGCTTCATAGTGGATCTTGGCCGTGGGCAGATCGCCGCGCGCAAAGGCTTTGTCGCCGGCGCGCTCGTAGGCCCGCAGGGTCTGTGCCGAGGCCGTTTGGGCGGCCAGGGCAAAAAGCAACCATATCCAACGGGCGTAGCGGGTCATTCTGTAGCGTTCTTTTTGGGAAAACACATTTAGGAGCAAATGTAACCAAAAGCAGAACCATCTCGTTTTGGTTCCTCCTTTTGATCTGCAAATGCCTCGACGGGCATTTTTTCGGCTTTCGCCCAAAGGTCGGCAGGATTCAACTTGCAAAAAAACGCCCCGATCGGAACAAAAGACGGATAGTTTCATGGAGATTGTGGCGCCCGAGGCTTTTTCTTGGCCGGTTTTTGAATTCATTGGCGAATCGGAACGTATTTTTGTGGTTTTGGAAAACCGACCCGACCATGTCCATGAAACCATACATCGCCCTTTCGATCGTTTGTCTGGCCCTTTTTGGGGGCTGCACCAAAGAGCCGGGCCTCGGCGGCACCTGCACCTTGACCGGTCGCGTATGGGCCGAGGAGCGCAACAATGCCGGTACCCTTCTGCGCGCCTACTGGCTCGCCGATGAACGGGTGTACATCGTGTACGGCGAAAGCCCTGTGTACAACGACGACATGCGGACCCACTACGACGGTACCTACCGTTTCGAAGATCTGCGTCCGGGCCGTTACACCGTCTTTTGCTATTCCGATTGCGATACCTGCACCTCCGGCACCCGGCCCGTTTTTGCGGAAGCCCAGCTCGACCACCACGGACAAGTGGACTCGCTTCCCCTCCTCGTCGTACAACGCTGATCGGTCCCTTGCCGCTAACTTTTCCGCAACTTTGCGTGAATAGGTGAACAAAAGCGACAAAATATTATTTTTGCGCCTTCTTAGAAGTGGCTTTCATCGAAAGTTCCTTTGGGCAGCACACAAACCCTAACCTATCCGTTCTTACCTTTTCAAACTGTTATGGAGTACCTGTTGTACGTAGTTCCCGTTTTCGGCCTCATCGCTTTGGCCTACACGTTCCTGCAATCGGCTTGGATCGACAAGCAAGACGCGGGCGACGATCGGATGAAAGCCATTGCCGCCGCCATTGCCGATGGCGCCATGGCCTTTTTGAAGGCCGAGTACCGCATCTTGGCCATTTTCGTCGTGATCGCCAGTGTGCTGCTGGGCCTGTTGACCACCCAGGTGGACACGATGCACTACTTCATCGTGGTGGCCTTTATCATCGGTGCGGTGTTTTCGGCGGTAGCCGGTTTCATCGGCATGCGCATCGCCACCAAGGCCAACGTGCGCACCACCCAAGCGGCCCGCACGAGCCTTTCCCAAGCGCTGAAAGTCTCCTTTGTGGGCGGCTCGGTGATGGGCATGGGCGTGGCCGGCCTCGCGGTGCTGGGACTCAGCCTGATCTTTATTTTCCTGTTTCATTTCCTGATGAACGGCACGATGGATTCCACCGTTAAAATGTCGATCGTGTTGGAAACCCTCGCCGGTTTCTCATTGGGCGCCGAATCCATCGCGCTCTTCGCCCGTGTGGGTGGAGGCATTTACACCAAGGCGGCCGACGTGGGCGCCGACCTCGTGGGCAAAGTGGAGGCCGGCATCCCCGAGGACGACCCGCGCAACCCCGCCACCATCGCGGACAACGTGGGCGACAATGTGGGCGACGTGGCCGGAATGGGCGCCGACCTGTTCGGCTCCTATGTGGCCACCGTGCTGGCGGCCATGGTGCTGGGCAACTACGTGATCCAAGACATGGGCGGCCAGATCCAGGACGACTTCGGCGGCATCGGCCCCATTCTCCTGCCCTTGGTGATTGCCGGTCTGGGCATCCTGTTCTCGATCGTGGGTACCTTCTTCGTCCGCGTGAAAGATGATCCCAAAACGGACATCAACGCCGTTCAGGGCGCCCTGAACATGGGCAACTGGGTGTCGCTCGGCCTGACCGCCGTGGCTTCCTATTTCGTGATTGACCTGCTCCTGCCGGCTTCGATCAGCATGAAGTTCTCCTTGGCCGCCGGTTCCGAAGCGATTGAAATTTCGTCGATGAGAGTGTTCTACTCCGTGCTCATCGGTATGTTGGTGGGCGGTCTGATCTCCGCCATCACCGAATACTACACCGGTTTGGGCAAGCGCCCCGTGCTCGACATCGTGCAGCGTTCGGCCACTGGCGCGGCGACCAACGTGATCGCCGGTCTGGCCGTGGGGATGATGTCCACGTTCATGCCGATTATCCTCTTCGCAGCGGCCATTTGGAGCACCTACACGCTGGCGGGCTTCTACGGCGTGTCCATCGCTGCCTCCGCCATGATGGCCACCACGGCGATGCAGTTGGCCATCGACGCTTTCGGTCCGATCGCCGACAACGCCGGCGGTATCGCCGAAATGAGCGAACTGCCCAAAGAGGTTCGCACCCGTACCGACATCCTCGACTCGGTGGGCAACACCACTGCGGCCATCGGCAAAGGTTTCGCCATTGCCTCCGCCGCGCTCACGGCCCTCGGCCTGTTCGCCGCCTATGTGCACTTCACCGGCATCCCCGGCATCGATATCTTCAAGGCCGATGTGCTGGCCGCCCTCTTCATCGGCGCCATGATCCCCGTGGTTTTCTCGGCCTTGGCGATGAGCTCCGTGGGCAGCGCCGCCATGGACATGGTGCAGGAAGTCCGCCGCCAGTTCCGCGAAATCCCCGGCATCATGGAAGGTACGGGCAAACCCCAGTACGACCGCTGCGTGGACATCTCCACCCGTGCCGCCATCCGCGAAATGATGCTTCCGGGCGCCATCACCATCATCACTCCCATCATCATCGGCTTCCTGATGGGCCCCGAGGCCCTCGGTGGCTACATGGCGGGCGTGACGGTCTCGGGCGTGCTCTGGGCCATCTTCCAGTCCAACGCCGGCGGCGCTTGGGACAATGCCA
>JBEIJQ010000136.1:0-8179 GCA_040380145.1 Lewinellaceae bacterium
CAGGAGGCCCTCAAAAATCGAAGAGCGACTTGAAAGAATTTCTTACGGCCCAGCCGGCCTTCGAGCAAATCCAGACAGCGCGGCTTTTGGTAGCGGGCCAGAGCGAAAAACCTGTTGGATGATTTGCGGCTTACGACGCTGATCAGAGGGAAAATCGTCGCCCCGCAAATCGTGTTTTTTTCGCGCCCGCGAACAAAAGACTCGCGCTGGCGCCGGATTTGATCGGGATTTGCTTTGGTTACTTTTTCTTTTTTGGAAAAAAAAGAAAAAGTAAGTACAACAAGGAACAAATCACCTCGCGAACCGCCCAAAAGCTACCCTTGAAAATAGTCTGAAAATGACCCAAATTGAGCAGATAAAAAAATCCAATGACAATTTTGGGATTATCTTTGTAAGGCACGATGCCCTCTTTGGAGCCCCCCCAAACCGGTTCCACTTCCGAATTTCCCGCCATCAACGGACACTCAGCGCCGCAAAAATAAAATTAACCGAACGAAACCATGAGCTCCCAAGATGCGTTCAAAGAAAAAATCCGTTCGTTCCAAAGCAAATCGGATCTCGAAAAATTGTGGAAACAAATCCTCCGAAAAAAAACTCCCGGATGGCCCAGCGGCAGAGCATTCGAGTACATGATCCTCCGGGCATTCGAACTGGAAGGCGCCCTCATCAGATGGCCTTATACCGTGAGCCTTTCCAATACCGTTATCGAACAAATTGACGGAGTAATCCATTTCGATGACATCCACGTTTCAATACTGGCCGAATCAAAAGACCATTCCGAAAACATCAACATAGATCCGATCGCAAAAATCAGGAACCAACTGCTGAGAAGGCCGTCAAACGTCGTCGGGGCCGTGTTCAGCACCGCGGGCTTTACCGAACCCGCCTTGATCTTGTCCCAGTTTTGTGCCCCCCAAACCATTTTGCTGTGGGAAAAAAACCACATAGACCATTGTTTGAAAGAAAACAACTCCTTCAAAACGGGTTTTTTGCAAAAATATCGCCACGCCATAGAAGAAGGGTTTCCCAATTACGACGTAACCACCCAACGATAAAATTCGCCCCGACATGTATTCCGGTCCCCCCCATCCATCGAATCATACATTGCACTTTTCCATTGTAACGGAAGGTCAATTTGAGGAAAAATTCTTGACGGAATTGTTCAGGAACAAAGAATTCCCGAACACATACGCCATTTTGCCCGCCGATGGATACTCATCGGCCCTGTCAAAAGCCAAGTCATTGCTGTCCAATGGCTTGGACAACATAATTTTGCTGCTCGATACCGATACGACCGACGAAAAAATCGCCAAGGAAAAAAGGGATTTTGTGAATTGGTATATCAACATCGACGAAAAAGACAAAAACCCCAAAGTCAAGGTCGTCTGGTCCAAACCGGAATTCGAAATCGTTTTTCTGGAAAACAAAAAATTTCTGCCCCGAGCAATCCGTGATCAATTCGGAGAAGAGTTTTGGGACCTTGCCAAAAACGCCCCGAAAAACACCTTGGACAAGTACTTTTACAGCATTGCCAGAAACCCGGACGCCTACCTTTCTCTGCTCAAAGAAGAAAGAGTCCGAAACGATTTTTTCAAGACCGGGCCCGTAAAAGACATTTGTTCATTTTTGAGCAAAGTCACAACACCCCCGATCCGCCGATCCAAAAATTAGACCCTCCCAACATCTGAGCGAGGTCCGGCGAAATGTACGTGGCTTTTGGAGGCTATGTAGCCCAAACAAAACCCGCTCCGCTCCGTTTACTTCCCCATGAAAGCCATCCTCCTCCCCATCGGCGACGAAATCCTCATCGGGCAGGTGCTCGACACCAATTCGCACTGGCTGTGCGGCACGCTCAACCTCAACGGAATCCAGGTGCTGGAGATCCGCGCCGTGCCCGACGCGCCGGAGGCCATCCTCGCGGCCGTGGACGCGGCACTGGAAAAAGCCGACCTGGTGGTGACCACCGGCGGCCTCGGCCCCACAAAGGACGACCTGACCAAAAAACTCCTCGCCGATCGCTTCGGGATGCCCTTGGAGTTCCACCCGCCCACATTCGACAACCTCGTGCGGCTTTTCGCGGGCTTCAACCGCCCCGTGACCGATGCCTACAAGATCCAGTGCCACATGCCGGTGGGCGCCGAGATCCTGCCCAACCCGGTCGGCACGGCCCCGGGGATGTGGTTCGACCGCAACGGGAAAGTGCTGGTCTCGCTGCCCGGCGTGCCCTTCGAGATGAAAAACCTGATGGAAAACGAGGTGCTGCCTCGCCTCCGCGAGCGCTTCCCCTCCTCGCCCATCCGCCACCGCACGGTGCTGACGGCGGGCGTCGGCGAAACCCAGTTGGCCGAACAGCTCGAAGCCGTCGAAAACGCCCTGCCCGCCCACATCAAACTCGCCTACCTGCCCTACCTCGGCGGCGTTCGACTGCGGCTGACGGCCCGTGGCGACGACGCGGGACGCTTGGACCGCGACATCGACGACTGGAAAGAAAAACTGCTCGCACCGATCCGCGATTGGGTGTTCGGGTTCGAAGAGGATACGCTGGAAAGCGTCGTCGGGCGGCTGCTCACGGAAAAAGGCCTCCGATTGGCCACCGCCGAAAGTTGCACGGGCGGCAGCATCGCCCAACGGATCACCTCCGTGCCCGGCGCCTCGGCCTATTTCCTCGGTTCAGTGGTGGCGTACGACAATTCGATAAAAGAAAAAATGCTGTCCGTTTCGCCCGAAACGCTCCGCCAATCAGGCGCGGTGAGCGAAGAAACGGTGCGCGAAATGGTGGCGGGCGCCCTCTCGGCCCTCTCCGCAGACGTGGCCGTGGCAGTGTCGGGCATCGCGGGGCCCAGCGGCGGCACGCCCGAAAAACCGGTCGGCACGGTCTGCTTCGCCGTGGGCAACGCCCGCGAAATCCGCACCAAGACCCTCCGCTTCGGCCGCGACCGCGAAAAGAACATCCTCTTGGCCACCAACGCGGGCCTCAACCTAGTCCGCAAATTTTTATTGGATTTGGCGTAAATACGCTACCTTTGCGCGCAAATTGGAACGGCCGGTTCCCTTTTGCGCCAAATTTTTGTTGTTTTTCCCCCATCTCATTCCTTCCCAATGGCCAACGTTGAACTCATCATGCCCAAGCTGGGCGAAAGCGTGATGGAAGCCACCATCCTGAAATGGACGAAGAAGCCCGGCGACGCCATCGCGCTCGACGAAACGGTGCTCGAAATCGCCACCGACAAGGTGGACACCGAAGTGCCCTCGCCGGTGGCCGGCGTGCTGGCCCAGATCTTGTTCCAAGAAGGAGAGACGGTGCCCATCGGCAAGGCCATCGCCATCATCGCCACGGAAGGCTCCGGGGCCGCGCCCAAAGCATCCCCGGCCGTCGCGGAAACATCCGCCGCTGCGGCACCCGCTGCAACACCTGCTACCCAGCATGCCGGCAACGGCAACGGCTCCGCGGAGGACGCCGAGGCCACCCGCTTCTACTCGCCGCTGGTGCGCAACATCGCCAAAACAGAAGCCATCGGCATGGCCGAACTGGAATCCATCCCCGGCTCCGGCAAGGACGGACGGGTGACCAAGGAAGACATCCTTTCTTACCTCGAAAAACGCAAGAGCGGTGCACCGGTCTCTACCCAGCCGGCTCCGCAACCGGCGGCGCCCACAGCCAAGCCCGCCCCGTCGGTCCCATCGGCACCGCCCGTGGACCGCAGCGGCAACGTGGAGATCATCGAAATGGACCGCATGCGCCGCCTCATCGCCGACCACATGGTGATGTCCAAGCACGTCAGTCCGCACGTCACCTCCTTCGTGGAGGCCGATGTGACCAACCTCGTGCTCTGGCGCAACCGCATCAAGGGCGAGTTCCAGAAAAAACACGGCGAGAACATCACCTTCACGCCGGTTTTCCTCGAAGCCGTCGCCCGCGCCCTGCGCGATTACCCGATGGTCAACGTGTCGGTGGACGGCACTTCCATCGTCAAACGCCTCGATATCAACCTCGGCATGGCCGCGGCCCTGCCCAGCGGCAACCTGATCGTACCGGTGATCAAAAAAGCCGACCAGCTCAACCTCGTGGGACTCACCAAGGCCGTCAACGACCTGGCCAAGCGGGCGCGCAACAACCAGCTCAAACCCGACGAGATCCAGGGCGGCACCTTCACGGTCACCAACGTGGGCAGCTTCGGCAACGTGATGGGCACCCCCATCATCAACCAACCCCAAGTCGCCATCCTCGCCACCGGCGCCATCCGCAAGAAACCCGCCGTGCTCGAAACCGAAGCAGGCGATGTAATCGCCATCCGCCACATGATGTTCCTGTCGCTGTCCTACGACCACCGCGTGGTGGACGGCGCCCTCGGCGGTTCCTTCCTGCGCCGGGTGGCCGACTACCTCGAGGGCTTCGACCTCCAACGCCAGATCTGACCTTTTCCCGTGCGCATCGTTTACCTCGGCACGCCGGCCTTCGCCGTTCCACCGCTCCGCGCGCTGCTCGAGGACGGCCACGAGATCGTGGGCGTGGTCACGGCCACCGACAAGTGGGGCGGACGCGGGGGCAAAACACTGCTGCAATCGGCCGTCAAACAGTTTGCCGTGGAAAAAGGACTGCGCGTCCTGCAGCCCGAAAAACTCCGCGACCCCGCATTTCTCTCCGAACTGCAGTCCCTGAAGGCCGATCTGCAAGTGATCGTGGCCTTTCGGATGCTCCCCGAGGCGGTCTGGAACATGCCTCCCCTCGGCACGATCAACC
This sequence comes from Lewinellaceae bacterium, assembly GCA_040380145.1. GTDB lineage: Bacteria > Bacteroidota > Bacteroidia > Chitinophagales > Saprospiraceae > JBEIJQ01. The sequence goes on from JBEIJQ010000136.1 coordinate 4,742, forward strand.
TGCACGCATCCCTGTTGCCCAGGTACCGCGGCGCGGCGCCGATCAACTGGGCCGTCATCAACGGTGAAACGGAAACCGGGCTGACGACTTTTTTCCTCCGGCACGAAATCGACACCGGCGACCTGCTGATGCAGGAAAAAACGCCCATCGGTCCCGACGAGACCGCGGGCGAACTGCACGACCGTCTGATGGAGATGGGCGCCGGCCTCGTGTCGCGCACCGTCCGGGCCATCGCCGACGGAACGGCGGTAGCACGGCCGCAGCCGGATGGCGAGGCGACCCACGCCCCCAAATTGCACGAACACACGGGCGAACTGTCGTTCGAACGCCCCGTCTCGGCCCTGCACAACCTGGTGCGCGGTCTCAGTCCGTACCCCGGCGCCTGGTGCACCTTCCAAGGACTGAAATTGCGGGTCTTTCGCTCCAGGCCCGAAACAGCCGACACGGGCATGCCCCCCGGACAATTCGACACCGACCACAAACGCTTCCTGCGCGTGGCCGCCTCCGACGGCTGGCTATACCTCGAGGAATTGCAACTGGAAGGCCGCAAGCGGATGTCCGTCGGCGAGTTTTTGAACGGCCTCCGCCGCTGAACTTTTTTTCGAAAAATGCTGCTGCACATCCATCCACAAAACCCCGAGGAACGCAAGATCCAACAGGTGGCGGCCTGCCTGCGGGACGGCGGGGTGATCATCTATCCCACCGACACGATCTACGGCCTGGGCTGCGATTTCCGCAATCCGAGGGCCTACGAACGGGTCTGCCGCATCAAGGGCATCCGCCCAGAAAAGGCCCAGTTTTCCTTCATCTGTTCGGACCTTTCGCACATCGCCGATTTCACCAAACCGTTCGGCAACGACGTGTACAAACTGATGCGGCGAACCCTGCCCGGCCCCTTCACCTACATCCTGAACGCCAGCAATGAGGTGCCCAAAATCCTCAAAAGCAACAAGAAAACGGTGGGGATCCGCGTACCCGACCACCCCGTCAGCCGCGCCATCGTCCAAGAATTTGGCCAACCCATCGTCTCCACTTCGCTGAAACTGCCCGACGATCCCGTGCTGGAATATCCCACCGATCCCGACGAGATCTACGAAATGTACGGAAAACTGGTGGACATCGTGGTGCACTCCGGCAACGGAGGACACACGGCCTCCACCGTCGTGGATTGCACCGGCGACGAACCCGTGGTGATCCGGCAAGGCGCGGGCATCCTGTAGGTTTCCGCGGGGGGCGGGTCCTCTTTCCTTTCTTTTTTATTTTTTATAAAAAAAATTGAATATCAGTTTTTTATAAAAATTATTTTTTCTCTTTTTTTCTAAAAAAATCTACCCAAAAATGTTCGATCCCAGCGGCGTGGCCCAAGACAACGGCAACCTCATCGGGCTGCCCTATTCCGAAGAAGAATCGAGAATCGTGCTGTTGCCGGCGCCATGGGAAGTGACCGTTTCCTATGCGGCGGGCACTGCGAAGGCCAGCGAAAACATCCGCAGGGCCTCCTTGCAACTGGACCTGTACGACCCCGATGTGCAGGACGCTTGGAAACTGGGTATTTTCATGCGGCCCACCCATGCGCAGTGGCAGTACAAGAGCGACCTCTTGCGGGCGCGGGCCAAACGGCACATCGACTTCTTGGAGTCGGGCGGTTCGTTGGAAAGTTCGCCGGAGCGGCAGGCCGAACTGGCGGCCATCAACCTCGGTTGTGCCGAGTTCAAAGATTGGGTGTACCACCAAACCGCCGAACTCCTCGATCAAGGCAAGTTGGTCGGCCTCGTGGGGGGCGACCACAGCACCCCGCTGGGCTATCTGGAGGCCCTTTCCGAGCGGCACGACAGTTTCGGCGTGCTCCATGTGGACGCACACCTCGACATGCGCGCCGCATACGAGGGTTTTGCCTATTCGCACGCCTCGATTTTCCACAACGCCCTGCGACTGCCCCAGATCGCGCATTTCGTGTCCGTGGGCATCCGCGACTGGTGCGAGGAAGAGGTGGACTTCGTGGCCGCCCAAAACGGCCGCGTGGAGGTTTTCTACGACCACGAGATCCGGCGCGCCCAATACCGGGGCGAATCCTTCCATTCGCTGGTGCAGAGGATGTTGCAGCAACTCCCCGAAAAGGTCTATGTGAGTTTCGACATCGACGGCCTGGACCCGCGGTACTGCCCCGGCACCGGCACCCCCGTGCCCGGCGGACTGGATTTCCCGGAGGCGATCTATCTGCTGACCGAACTGGCCGCCAGCGGGCGCACCATCATCGGCTTCGACCTTTCGGAGGTCGGCGTGCAATCCGAGTGGGACGGCAATGTGGGCGCAAGGTTGCTGTACAAAATGGCCAATCTGATGGGGAAAAGCAAAGTGTAGGGGGGGAGAGATAACTTCTATCAGTTTTTTTAAAAAAACAGTTACTTTAGACGGCCATTTTACCATTTAAGTCCAAGTTTCAGTTGGCCCCCGATCCCATTTTTTCATGAAGAAGTATCTTATCGTTCCGATCTGTCTGCTGTTGGCGAGCATGGCCCTGAACTCCCAAAATCCTCAGTTGTATGTCCTATCGGTAGGGGTGGAAAACTACAGGCTCGAAAAATTGAACCTGCAGTTTTGTGCGGAGGACGCCCGGGAAGTGGCGGCGGCCTTTGGAAACCAAACGGACTTGTACGAAGTAACCGAGGTCGTGGTGCTGACCGATCAGCAAGCAACGCGAAACGGCATCCGGGAGCAATTGGACCATTTTGCCAAACGGGTCACCGACAACGATATGTTTGTTTTCTTTTTCTCCGGCCACGGAGAGGAAAACGCGCTGCTTCCCTACGATTACGACGAAAAAGATGTCTATGGCAGCACCCTTCGCAGCGACGAACTATCTGAAAAATTGAAGTTGTTGGGCTGCAACTACTTGGTCCTGTTGGACGCCTGCCACAGCGCGTCCTTTACAAAAGGCGCCAAGGGAACCAACATGGCAAAGACCGACAAAGCCCGTCTGGCCGTAGAGGCAGCCGCCAACAGACTGCTGGAAGAACTTTCGTCCACCGACAAAATCTGCCTCACCATTTGTTCCTCCGGGACCGATCAGAAATCATTTGAATGCGAAGAATGTGGACACGGCTATTTTTCACAAGCCGTTTTGGATTGTCTTTCGGGAAAAAAATTGACAGACCCGTGGAACAAAAAAGCGATTTTTCCGGACATCAACAAAGACGGATTCACGAGCATCCAAGAGTTCGATGCCTATGTCAAAAGGTGGGTGACACTTCGATCGGCCAACCCTTATCCACAAAAGGCGATCAGCATCGTCCGCAGCGGCGAGGATATCCATATCCTAACCCCCAAGAGCGGCGTCGGTCCTTCGCTCATTGATCAAGAGAACAATCCCGAAACCGATGGGCAGCAAACCGTGGATGGACACTCAGACGGAAAAGGCAAAGGTGTAGAGGATGCCGG
>JBEIJQ010000137.1:0-8154 GCA_040380145.1 Lewinellaceae bacterium
CCGTGGGGACCTACTCCTACTCCAACTCCCAACTGTTCGGCAACGCCGAATACACGGTGAGCAACGCCGCAGCGTATTTGCAGTTGGACAAGGACTTCGGCGACCAGTTGACCGTCTCCGTGGGCGTGCGCTACGAGCACAACACCATCAATAGCCCGGATTCGGTGATCAATCCCGGCAATTTCATCCAGCCGAATCCTTTCCTGATCTACAACCCCGAGCCGCGCTCCCGCGAGGGTAAGCCGGTGTTCCGCGTGGGTATGAACTACCAGCCCGCCGAATACACCTACATCCGCGCCTCTTGGGGCCAGGGCTACCGCTTCCCCACCATCGCCGAGCGCTATGTGGCCACCCGCATCGGTGGCGCTCTGTCCATCCTGCCCAACCCCAGCCTGCAGTCCGAAACGGGTTGGTCGGCCGAATTGGGTATCAAACAAGGCTTCAAGATCTCTAAGTGGATGGGCTATGTGGATGCGGCCCTGTTCTGGACCGAGTACCAAAACATGATGGAGTTCAACTTCGCCGGGACGAGCCTGCTCGACTTCGGCTTTATGTCGCAGAACATCGGCAATACCCGCATCCGTGGGTTCGAGATCAGCGTGCTGGGCTCGGGCGAGATTTTCGGCGCCAAAACCAACGTGATCGGCGGGTACACCTTCCTCGATCCCCAGTTCAAAGACTGGCAGGACGGCGGCAAGCAGGACAGCCTGTCCTCGGCCGATTTCAATTTCCTGAAGTACCGCAGCCGCCATTCCGCCAAGCTCGACATCGAAACCTTCGTCGGCAAGTTTTCCATCGGGGCCGCTTTTATTTGGAACAGCCGCATGGAGGCCATCGACCAGTTTTTCAGCGAACCCGGCAAGTTGCTCAGCCTCCCGGCCGCTTGGGACTGGTTCGGGGTGAAGTCCTACCGCGACCAAAACGAGAAAAACGGCTGGGTCCAGTTGGACTTCCGTGCCGCTTGGTTCATCCGCCCCTCGGTGAAACTGTCGTTCATTGCCGAGAACATCACCAACAACTACTTCACCATCCGTCCGGGTCTGCCGGCTGCCCCGCGCAACTTCACCTTGCGGATGGACTACAATTTCTGATCGAAAAAAGGTATTGAAAAGGGGCGGACGAGGTTCGCCCCTTTTTTTTTGCTTTCGCGCTACCTTTGGCCCCATGAACTCGGCGCATACGAGAAAATTATTGGTTTGGTCCACGGCACTGCTCTGGTGCGCATCCTGCGCCATGCAGCGCGCCCCCGAGGGCGGGCCGACGGACGCGCGCCCGCCCCGACTCGACAGCACGGCGTACTCCACGCCCGACCGCAGCGTGAACTTCCGGTACGACGAACTGATCCTGACCTTCGACGAATGGGTGAAGCTCAACGATCCGGCCGGCCAGATAGTGGTGTCGCCGCTGATGAAAAAACAGCCCGAGGTGAAGATCCGCCACCGCAGCGTGGTGGTGCGCTTCCAAGAACCGCTCCGCCCGGACCTCACCTACACGGTGGATTTCGGCAAGGCCGTTCAGGACATCACCCAGGGCAACGCCGTCGAAAACCTCCGGCGTGTGTTCACGCCCGGCCCGAAACTCGATTCGGCCTCTGTGGAGGGCACCGTGGCCGATGCCGCGGGCGGCGAACTGCCCGACAACCTGCTGGCCCTGCTCTACGAAGGCTCCTCGGCCCGTTCCGTACGCGACACCGTGCCGCTGTATCTGGCCAAGGTGGACAAGCAAGGCACCTTCCGGCTCCAAAACCTGCGGGCCGACACTTTTCGGCTCGTGGTATTGCTCGACCAGAACCTCAATTACCGCTACGATCTGGCCAACGAGCGCGTGGCCTTTCTGGACACGGCCCTCGTCTTGGGCCGCCGGACGCCCCCCCAACGCCTGCGCCTTTTCGGCAGTGAGCAGTTGCTGGCCTTCGTGTCGGCCACCGCGCCGCGCTTCGGGCTGATCGTGCTGCAGCTCAACCAGTCCACCGACCAACTGCCCGCCCTTCTGTCCGATCCGCCGGGCGCCATCCTCCACCGATCGGTGGGCAGCGACAAGGCCCTGCTCTGGTACCGCGACACGCTGGATTCGGTGCGGATCATGATGCCCGGGCTCGACACCTTGTCGGTTTCCCTGCCCGCCCGCCGCGAGTGGCTCCAAAGCAACCCCCAATTGCGGCCCGGCGATCCGGCCGCACCGGAACCTTCTGCCCCCAAAGGCGGTCGCGGGGCCACGCCCGACAAGCCCGCGGCCCCGGCAGCGGCCGCCCTGCCCAAGGCAGATCTGTTGCCCGGCGAACCGATGTTGTGCCGTTTCAACCACCCACTACAAGGGGTGGACACCGCGAAAATGCGCCTCGCAGCGGACTCCATCGGTCCTTCGCCGCCCACCTTCCGCGCCGGAATCGATTCCCTTGGCCAACTGCGGCTGGAAGTCCCCTGGCCCGCGCCCGGCAAATACCGCCTGCTGCTGCTGCCCGGTGCCGTGTCCGATATTTTCGGCCTCTTCAACGCCGACACCCTGCGGCAGGACATCGCGGTGCTCGACTCCGCCGCGCTCGGCGTGGCCGAGGTGCGACTCACGGGGCTGGACAGCACCAGGCTCTATTTCGTCGAACTGCTCGACGCCCAAAAAAAACCGCTGCGCCGATTGGAACTACCGCTCGGCAAAACGGCCGTTTGGCGCGCCGAAGGCCTCAAGCCCGCGACCTATTTTTACCGCCTCGTGCGCGACGACAACCACAACGGCAGATGGGACACCGGCGACTACGACCTCGGCCGCCAACCCGAGGCCCTGTACCTGTCGAACGGCCTCAACGTCCGAAAAGGCTTCGAGGCCATCCTGGACTTCCAGTTGGAGGGCGGCAAACCCGCCGGCCGGGGCGCGAACAATTGATGTTCGACCATTGTTTAACCGTTCAACACACTTTTCCGTATGAATTTTCTTTTGCAGGACAAAAAGTGGGTGGGCGCTTTGGTAGGCCTGGTGGTCCCCTTCGTGAGTTTCGCGATTTTGCTGATGGTCAACGATTGGCTGGACGCTTCGAAATTCCGTTTGCCGGGCAACCAGAGTTTCGCCTTCGACGAAAAAACCCTCTTCGCGCTGTCCGTCTGTTGCAACCTGCTGCCCTTCCGGTTTTACCGCGTGCGGCGCATGGACGAAACGATGTCGGGCATCGTTCTGCCGACCATTGTGTACGTGGGTTTGTTTTTTGTGTGGTACCTGATGTATCCCACTTTCCGATTGGGTGTGGTGAAAGGGATCTGAACTTTTTTTCCTGAATTTTTTTCTCAAAAAAAAAATCTGCCATGGACAGAAAGACCTTTCTGCGCAACACCCTCCTCGGTCTCACCGCCGTGGGGGTTTCTCCCGCGCTGTCGGCCGAAAAAAACGGGCCGGCCGATGGCCCCCGCCGCCAAGTGGGCTTTGAGCATCTTCCCCCCATGCCCCAAGAACGAACCATGAAACATGTCCTGCACTTGGCCGATACGCGCGGCCAAGCCGACCACGGCTGGCTCAACAGCCGCCACACCTTCAGTTTCGCCAATTACCACCATCCCGAACGCATCCACTTCGGGGCTTTGCGCGTGCTCAACGACGACATCGTGGCCGCGGGGCGCGGTTTCGGGCTGCACCCGCACGACAACATGGAGATCGTCTCGATCCCCTTGGCCGGCGACCTCGAGCACCGCGACAGCATGGGCAACGTGCAGGTGATCCGCCACCACGATGTGCAGATCATGAGCGCGGGCACGGGCATCCAACACTCCGAGTTCAACAAAAACCCCGACGCGGAGGTCCGTTTCCTGCAGATCTGGGTTTTCCCAAAAAAACGCGACATACGGCCGCGGTACGACCAAAAGACTTTCCTGCCCGAGGATCGGCGCAACCGCTTGCAGGTGGTCGTTGCGCCCGAGGGCGGCGATGCCCTGGCGATCAACCAGGACGCTTGGTTTTCGCTGGGCCGCCTCGATAAAGGATTTGAAACCGCCTACGCCCTGCACGCCCCCCAAAACGGCGTTTATGCGTTCGTGCTCGAAGGCTCGGCCACCGTGGGCGGCATCGCCCTGGGCCGGCGCGACGGACTGGGCATGTGGGACACCGACTCCATCTCGGTCCGCGCCGACGCCGATACCGAACTGCTCCTGATGGAAGTGCCGATGACCTGGTAGAGATCGGTTCAAAAATTTCTTTTTATGAAAAAAATGCTGTTTCCCGCCCTGATTTCCGGGGCATTGGCCGTCGGGCTGGGCGCTTTTGGGGCGCACGGGCTGAAAGCGCAGGTTTCCGATCCGGATGCCCTGCGGGTCTGGCACACCGCCGTGGAGTACCAATTTTACCATAGCCTCTTGCTCGTCGCTCTGTCGTTCTGGCTGGACCGCCACCCCGGGGACGCTTGGATGGCGCGGGCGGGATGGGCCTTGGGTATCGGCATGGCGCTGTTTTCCGGATCGCTGTACCTGATCGTCGCCTGCAAGTACGTGATGGGGATGAGCGGCGGCATTTTGAGCGTTTTGGGTCCGATCACGCCCATCGGCGGATTGAGCCTGATGGCCGGGTGGCTGTTTGCCGCCGTGGCCGTGCTCCGAACGCCTGAACAGACAGCACGAGGTTAGGCGAAAATTCGCCCTACGGGGAGTTTTTACACAAAAAAAGCCTTGGCCGATGGGGCTTTGCCCGGGGTTGGTTTACCTTCGTAGGGCCAAACCGTCCGGACGCGCACCAGAGCCACGCATGAACCTTGTGCGTCCGAGCGCGTTAACTGTTCGATTTTTAGTTTTTTTCGAAAAAAATTTCCCCAAATACGTTCGCTTATGACCAAGAAGGCCAAAAGCCACGCCCTGTCGGCGTTTACCAAAGAGACCTACTGGAAATGGTACGAAGTGATGCTGCGCATCCGTAAATTCGAGGAGCGCGCGCAGCAACTGTATATCCAAAAGAAAATCCGCGGTTTCTGCCACCTGTACATCGGTCAAGAAGCCGTTGCGGCTGGACTGATGACCGCCACCCGCCTGCAGGATCCTTGGATCACGGCCTACCGTCAGCACGGGACGGCCATTGCCAAGGGCATCGGCATGAACGAGTGCATGGCCGAACTGTACGGCAAGCACACCGGAAACGTGAAGGGAAAGGGCGGTTCGATGCACTTTTTCTCGGCCGAGCACTTCTATTTCGGCGGCCACGGCATCGTGGGCGGCCAAATCGGCGTGGGCACGGGCATCGGTTTCGCCGAGAAATACAAGGGCACCGACAACGTCTGCATCGCGATGTTCGGCGACGGCGCCGCCCGCCAAGGCATCCTTTTTGAAACATTCAACATGGCGATGACCTGGAAGTTGCCCGTGGTCTATATCTGCGAAAACAACCAGTACGCGATGGGCACCTCGGTGGAGCGCACCTCGAACGTGACCGAGATCTACAAGATCGGTTCGGCGTTCGACATGCCCAGCGAGCCGGTGGACGGCATGTCGCCCGAAGCGGTCCACGCGGCCCTTGAGCGCGCCGTGGCGCGCGCCCGCCGCGGCGAAGGCCCCACGCTCTTGGAAATCAATACATACCGCTACCGCGGCCACTCTATGTCGGATCCCGGCAAGTACCGCTCCAAGGAAGAAGTCGAGGAATACCGCGCCAAAGACCCCATCGGCATTGCCGAAAAGCGCATGATCGAACTCGGTTACGCCTCCGAGGCCGAACTCGAGGCCGCCCAAGTCAAGATCGAGGCCGAAGTGGACGCCTGCGTGGAATTTTCCGAAAATTCGCCCTGGCCGCCCGCCGCGGAACTGTACACCGACAACTACGTGCAGGAGGATTACCCCTTCCTCACCTGATAACGGTGACGAGTACACGAAAAAGCGCCCCGACCGATGGTCGGGGCGCCTTTTTTTTGGTCGCCGGGAGACGATGAGGCAGGGGAAAAACAGAAAAAAAGACTATGTTTGCCATTGGGATGATCGCCATTCAAAACAGATGACCGTCCTCCGTTGACGGTTTGCAGTGGGGGGGCATACCTGCTCTCGATCAACAAAAATCATCGGATAATGCAGCTCGCCCCGGCCAACGTACAACAGATCCTCTCTATCATCGCCACGGCGAAGGACAGGGCCATCCGTTCGGTGGATTCCGAAAGGGTGATGATGTACTGGCAGATCGGCCAAGTGATCCTCGACGAAGAACAACAGGGAAGAGACCGTGCCGGCTACGGCGAATTCCTCATCCGTTCGCTGTCCGAAAAACTCCAGCCCCAGTTCGGCAGCGGCTTTTCGGTGAGGCAATTGCAGCGCTGCCGCCAATTTTACCGCCTCTTCCCAATTGCGTCCGCACAGCGGACGCAATTGGGTTGGACGCACTACAAAACCCTTATTTCCATTGAAAACGAGGACAAAAGGGACTTTTACATAGCCGAGGCCACCAAAAACAACTGGACGGCCCGGCAACTGGAACGCCAGGTCAACAGCCAATTGTTCGAACGCCTCTTGATGAGCAACGACCTGCAGGCCGTACTGGCCGTTGCCAGAGAAGAAAAACAGCCCTCGGATGCCAGAGAAATCATCAAAGACCCCATGGTGCTGGAGTTTTTGGGGCTGAAACGCGAGGCCGCTTATTACGAAAAAGACCTCGAATCGGCCATCATCACCCACCTGCAGGATTTTTTGCTGGAACTGGGCAACGGCTTCTCTTTCGTGGCCCGACAAAAAAGGATACACCTCGAGGGCGACGAGTTCTTCGTGGACCTCGTGCTCTACAACCGCCTGCTCCAGTGCTTCGTGCTGGTGGAAATCAAAACCGGCAAACTCACCCACCAGGATCTCGGCCAGCTGCAGATGTACGTCCACTACTACGACCGATTCGAAAAACAAGATTTCGAAAACGATACCATCGGCATCCTACTCTGTACCGACAAAAACGACGCCGTCGTGAAAATAACCCTGCCTACCCACCAAAATACCATCATCGCCGCCAAATACCAACTTTACTTGCCCTCCGAAGCCCAACTGGCCGCCGAAGTGAAAAAAGAAATCGAATCTCTCCAACCCTCCAATATCCCTCCAAAGGATAACGAAAACGACTTTTAAGCCGGCTGCTTCGCGAATCACTTTCTCCGCATCGTGTTTTTTCCCAAAAAAGCCTTGGCGATCCAGTACGCGTAGGCCGCTCCCACGATGGAACGGGCGGAGTCGTCCGTTTTTTCCATCGGCAGCCGTTGGAGGTGAAAGGGCGTTTGTTCCCGTTTGGGGCCGGCCGTGCCGAAAGTGAGGTGAAAGCCGTGCTCGCCGTGCAGCGTGTCCAACAATCGCCGGGAAATGCCCTCGTCCGTGAAGGGGAACGCGAAAACACGGTGTGGCAGGGCGAATTTTTTTTCCAGAAAAAATTGGCATTCGAGCGTCTGTCGGAGCTGTTCGTCAAATGAAAGCGAGCTGTACAACGGGTGGTCTATGCTGTGCCCGCCCACTGAAAAGCCATTTTCCAAAAGCCCTTGCACCTGTTCGGTGCTCAGGTAGGGTTTTTCTTTTTCCAAAAAATCCTCCACCTCCACCCCCATTTGCCGGAGCGCGTCCGAGAGGGAGTCCCGTTCGGCGTAGGGCACGCGCAGGGGAGCCGAGAAGGCCGGTCCGTCGGGCATCTTGCCGGCCTTTTTTTCGAGGGCATCGGCCAGCAGGCAGGCTTGGTAGCGGAACATCAGGGCGCGGTTGTCCAAAAAGGCGGAATTGAGGAAAAAGGTGGCGGGAAACCCTTTTTCCGACAAGATAGGAGCCATGGTGTCGCTGCATTCGCGCAGCCCGTCGTCCACCGTCACGTGCACCGACCAGCGCCGGAAGGGCATGCCTTCCCGCACGTGCCGGAGCACCTCGTCCATTGAAACCGGTTCGTAATGCCGCCCCAAAAACTCCAGGTCTTCCCGAAACCGGCGCGGATCGCGCACGGGATATAAATGTCGGACATGGGCCAAGGGCTTTTCGCTGACCACATGGTAAAACGGCAGCAGCAGTTTCAGTCCGCAAAACGCCCTGACCCATCGGAACGGCAGCACCGAGGCCGGGTACCGAAATCCGGTCCGTAAACGCTCCGCGAAAGATGCGCCGTTGTGGGGAGGCATGTGAAAAACTGGGCTATGGCCGCTCGGGAGCGCTTTTTTCGCCGATGCGGAAAATGTACAGCGCCCCGAAAAGGGCC
>JBEIJQ010000138.1:0-8108 GCA_040380145.1 Lewinellaceae bacterium
CCTCTCCTTCAAATACCCCCCAAACCAAAACGGCCGTCCTCTCTTCGAGGACGGCCCTTGTTTTTGATTTTGCAGCGCTTGGCTGCGATCAGCGGGCGAAGGAGACGGCGCGTTTTTCGCGGATGACCGTCACCTTGATCTGGCCCGGGTACTGCATTTCGTTTTGGATGCGCTGGGAGATCTGGAACGACAGGGAATCGGCCTGGTTGTCGTCCACTTTTTCGCTTTCCACGATCACGCGCAGTTCGCGGCCGGCCTGCATGGCATAGACTTTTTGGACGCCGTCGTAATCCAGGGCGATTTCTTCGAGTTCGCGGATGCGCTGGATGTAACTCTCGAGGATTTCGCGGCGGGCGCCGGGACGGGCGCCGGAGATCGCGTCGCAGGCCTGCACGATGGGCGAGATGGTGAATTTCATCTCGATCTCGTCGTGGTGCGCGCCCACGGCGTTGACGATGGCCGGTTTTTCGCCGTATTTTTCGCAGAGCTGCATGCCCACGAGCGCGTGCGAGAGTTCGGTTTCCTCTTCGGCCACTTTGCCGATGTCGTGGAGCAGGCCGGCGCGTTTGGCCAGTTTCACCTGTTGGGGATTGAAGCCCAGTTCGGCGGCCATCATGGCGCAGAGGTTGGCCGTTTCGATGGAGTGCTTGAGCAGGTTCTGACCGTAGGATGAACGGAAGCGCATGCGGCCCACCATGCGGATCAGGGCGTTGTGCAGGCCGTGGATGTTGAGTTCGATCACGGTGCGTTGGCCGATCTCGAGGATTTCCTCTTCGAGCTGCTTCTTGGTCTTGGCGACCACCTCTTCGATGCGGGCCGGGTGGATGCGTCCATCGGCCACGAGGCGTTGGAGCGACAAGCGGGCCACTTCGCGGCGGATCGGGTCGAAGCTGGAGATCACGATGGCTTCGGGCGTGTCGTCCACGATGATCTCGGCGCCGGTGGCGGCTTCGAGGGCGCGGATGTTGCGGCCCTCGCGGCCGATGATCTGGCCCTTGAGGTCATCGGAATCGAGGTTGAACACCGACACCGTGTTTTCGATGGTGTACTCGGCGGCCATGCGCTGGATGGTCTGGATGACGATCTTTTTAGCCTCTTTGTTGGCGTTGATCTTGGCCTCTTCCATGCGTTCCTTCACGAACGTGAGGGCCTCGGTCTCGGCCTTGTCCTTCACCAGTTTGATCAGTTCGTCCTTGGCTTCCTGTTCGCTCAGGCGGGCCACTTTTTCCAGGGCGCGGATGTGCTCTTCGCTGGCTTTGTCGAGGCGCTCCTGTTTTTGGGCGAGCACCGTTTGGCGTTCTTCGAGCGATTTGAGCTGGGTCTCGCAGCTTTGGCGGAGCTTTTCGGCCTCCTCGGCCTTTTTGGCCAGTTCCTGTTCGGTTTTTTTGATCTCGTTGGCGCTGTTCTGCTGTTGATCGCGCTGTTGCTTGAGGCGGTTTTCGATGTCCTTGAGCTTGATCTCTTGGTCTTTCAGTCCCTGAACGCGTTCGTTGTACTTGGCGTCTTGTTCGGCCTGGCGCTGGATGGCCTGTTCTTTGGCCTCGAGGATCTTGCTCTGTTTGATGCTGTCGCCTTTGCGGCGGGCGTCGTTGAGGATTTTCTCGACTTCGGACTGGACGTCGGCGAGGCGGCGTTCGGCTTGGTGTTTGGCCTCTTCGAGGCGTCTGCCCGCCTCGGCGCTGGCCTCCGCGTCGCGGTTGGCCTTGCCCTTGCCGCCGACGAAGTAGCCGGCCGCAATGCCGCCGAGGGCTGCGATGATTCCTATGATGAGTGGTGTCATTGATGGAAAAATTATGGTGAAAAAAGGATAAAAAAATGGAGACAAAACAAAAAAGACCTGTCGGCGAGACTTTTCCGGAGGGAGGAAAAGCCTGTCGAAAGGCGTTGGAAAAGACTTGTCGGAGAAAAGGTCGGGCTCAGGGAGCCGACATCGTTGCCTCGTTCAAGATGGCATCGAGGAAACCGGTGAGGTCTTGCATCGTGTCCACATCGTCCTGCAGGGCTTGGCGGGCCGTGAGGGCTTCCCGGGCGAACTGGAGGGCCACCAAGATTAGGGCATCTTGGCGATCCGCCCGCGGATATTGGAGTTGGAACTGGCTGAGGCGTTCATTCACTGCTTTGGCGGCTGCTCTGACGGTCTCCTCTTCTTCGGGCTGCACATTCAGGCGGAAGGGTTTGCCCGCGAGTATCACTGCGATCGAGATCGGCGCGTTTTCTTCCATCTGTGCTCTGTCCGGTGTAAATTCCAATCCAAAAATATATGTACGGTGATGCTTGTTCATCGGGCCTTCACCGTGCTTGGGCGTGTGCCTACGGCAACGGTTGTGGGCTTTGCTTTTCCTCGACGGACGGGTTTGTCGGACCTTCTGTCCGGACCGGTCGCGTTTTCAACGCCGCTATTTCTTCTTGCAAAGATACGATTTTTTTTTGCAAAAGTTCTTTTTCGTGGCGATCCGCCAAGACGATTTCGGCCAGTTCCTGGACTTGGCGCCGAAGTTTTTGCAAAAGGGGCCCGGCGGACATGGATATCAACGTTTTTGTGCTGCCGTTCCTTTGGTGAGCTGTTGGAAGATGTCCTCGATGCTCTGTTCCTCGCGGTGCATTTCCAGCAGGGGGGCGTGGTGGGCGGCCGAGAACTGGTACACGCCCACGCGCACATCGGTGCCTTTGGGCGCGACGAGGCGGTAGCGTTGGTTGGGGCCGAGGTGTTCGACGGATTTCACGCCCGGTATCCTGCGCAGCAGTTCGATCTGCACGGCGGTGGAAAACTCCACCGTCACGACGGCATCGCCGGCCAAGCGTCCCTGGAGCTGTTCGATGGAGTCGTCGGCCACGATCCTGCCCTTGTCGATGATCACCACGCGGTGGCAAAGGGCCTCTACCTCCTGCATGATGTGGGTGGAAAAGAGCACGGTCTTTTCCTGGCCGAGCTCGCGGATCAGGTGGCGGATGTCCGCCAACTGGTTGGGGTCCAGGCCCGAGGTGGGTTCGTCGAGGATGAGCACCTCCGGATCGTGGAGCATGGCCTGGGCAAGGCCCACGCGCTGGCGGTAGCCCTTGGAAAGCGCGCCGATCTGCTTGTGCGCCTCGGGGCCGAGACCCGTGCGGGCGATCATTTCTTCCACTTTTCGGGGGGCATCGGGCAAGTGGTACAAACGGGCGGCGAACTGCAGGTATTCCCGCACATACTGGTTTTTGTACAAAGGATTGTGCTCGGGCAGATAGCCGATCCGGCGGCGCACTTCCAGCGATTGGGTCTCGGTATCGAAACCGCACACGGTGGCCTTGCCGGAAGTCTGGGGTATGAAGCCCGTGAGGATCTTCATCGTGGTGGTCTTTCCCGCGCCGTTGGGGCCCAGGAAACCGAGGATTTCCCCTTTGCGCGCACCGAACGAGATCCCGTCGAGGGCCCTCTGGGCGCCGTACATTTTGGTGAGGTTTTCTACGGTGATGGACATATTGCTGCTTTTTTGTTTTTCCCGAAAGATCGAACGGTCCCGAACGGTTCCATAGTGCGCATCAACGGAATTTCGAGCGCCTGAACCAGCCCACATCGTTGAGGGTCAGACCGACGCCGAGGCGGAAATAGGTTTCGTCGATCAGATCGGGATGACCGAAACGACCGACTTCGAAGGACAGGTTGACAAACGAGGGCATGCCCGTGAGAATGCGGCCGTCCTCGTCTTTTTGCCTCGGGATGATTGGCAGGCCGAGGCCGAAACTTGCCCCATAGCGGCGCAGTTGCACGGGGTTCGCCGCCGCGTCCGTAAAGGTGCGGGGATCGGTCGCGTAAAACGCGCCCAAGCGATAGACGATGCTGCCGAGATAGCGCTGGGGATTGCGGAAACAGGGCGACCACTCACCGCCCACTGCCACCCGATAGGTGTTGGACATGCCGGGACCGAAACTGCTCCAGGTAGCGTATTCGAACTGTGCGCCGATCAGGAAATAGGGCGGATAGTTGTTGTCGTACCCCGCGCGGCGGGCTGCCCGTGGACCGGCGCCGAGGCGGCGCAGGCCGATACCAACCGACAGGGTGGCGGGCAGGTTGCGAGAATAGGAGGTGTCGTTGGCCGTCACCACGGTGTCCACGCCCAGTTGGAAGTTGGTGCG
This sequence comes from Lewinellaceae bacterium, assembly GCA_040380145.1. GTDB lineage: Bacteria > Bacteroidota > Bacteroidia > Chitinophagales > Saprospiraceae > JBEIJQ01. Next base: position 4,114 of record JBEIJQ010000138.1, read on the forward strand.
GTCGTATTGGGTGAAAGCACGATAATCGAGCCGGGAGCCGCCGCTGCCCGTGGCGCCCAGCACCAGCCAGTGGAAAGGCCGTTGGCCGGCGGCCGCGGAGTCGCGGCGGATCGAGGCTTTTTCGAGCGGGATCTCGCCGAGCAGGCCGAGGTCCCAGGTCACGGCGCGCAGGTTGTCGTTTTCCCGGAAATTGGAGGTGTACACATCGTTGGGGTCGTCTTGGAAAACGATGCGCGAAGTGCGCGCGGTGCGCCCGAAAAGATAGCCGAGGCCGAGGCCCGCCGAAAAGTTCTTGTAGCGGAAGCCGTTCGACCACAAAAACCGGTAGTGGGTGCCCCGACCGAGGTAGGTGTTGACGATGCTTCCGGCCCCGGCGATGGTGTCGGGCACCTGGATGTCGTAGCCCACGGCGCTGTGGGGCATCAGCCCGAGGGCCATTCCCCAGCGCAGGCGCTTGCGGGGATTGAGCGAATCGGTGCTCGGCTTGTTGAGGATGGGAAAACCGATCAGCAGGTTGGCGAAATTGCCGTCGTTGCTGCGGGCTTCCTTGCCGGTCTGCCGCTCTTCCATGGCCGCCGTGCGGAAATACGCCCCGGCCTCGAAGTCCGTGAAATTGAGCCAACCCAGCGAAGCGGGATTGGACACGTTCATCATGTACGAGTTCGAATAGATCGTGCCCACGCCGCCCATGCCCTGCTGGGCGGGCAGTTCCTGGGGCAGCAGATCGCCGATGCCAAAACGCGAATAGGGCGAGTTCTGGCGAGTCTGCTGTGCGTTCAAAAACGCTGCCGGCAACAGCAGCGCGAGCAACAAAAGTTTAGGTCGGGATACGGACATTATGTTCCAAGATAGTGGTCAAACCGATGAGCACGAGGTGCGGCGCCGCAAATAACGGCATTTTCAGGCGAGCGGCAAAGAAATCGGCGTCGCCGCCCGTGAGCACCAAGCGCCGGACGCCCATCTGCTCGGCGTAAGCCTCCCAAAATCCCTCGGCCTCGAACTGCGCGCCGAGCTGCACGCCCGTGCGGATGGCGGTTTCGGTGGTGGTGCCCACCAGCCCGTCCCCGTCGCGGAGCCCCACCAACGGCAAGCGGGCCGTGAAGTGCTCCAGGGCCGCGAAACGCATCCCGAGGCCGGGCGCGATGCTGCCGCCGAGGTACGTGCCGTCGGAGCGCACGAAATCGTATTTCAGACAGGTGCCGGCATCGAGCACCAGCACATTTTCGCCGGGAAACAAGCGCCAGGCGCCCACGGCTCCGGCCAAACGGTCGCGGCCCAAGGTCTGCGGGGTGGCGTAGGCGTTGCGGATCGGCAAAGGGGTCTCGTGCGTCAGTTCGGCCCAAGAAGGCACCCGCTCGCCGAGCACCTCCAAGAAATCGGGGTCGTTTTGGGCCACGCTCGACAACAGCGCCGCCTCGCAGGGCGCCTCGTCCAACCACCCCAACAGGCCAGCCGTGTCGCCCGTCCCGAAGATACCGACCGTCAGCGGCTCGGTGCTGCCCGGCGCAAACCTGGCCGCCTTGGTGCGGGTGTTGCCGATGTCGAAAACGCAGTAGGCCAATTCCGGAAGCGGTTCAAAGGTTTTCCAGCTCAGCCCGCTCGCTTTTTTTGAGCGTCCGCACCACCTGCTCGTAGGAATGGTCTATGAGCTCCCGCAGCAAACGGTCCGAAAGCCCGCCCTCGAAGTCCACGGTGTTCCACATAGACTTGTTCATGTGCCAACCGGGCTGGATCTCGGGGTGTTCCTCGCGCAGTTCGACGGCCCGGTCGGGATCGCACTTGAGGTTGACCTTGAAGGGATCGTCCAAGGGACACAGCGCGAAAATTTTGCGCACCACTTTGAAAACCAGTGTGGTTTCATCGAATGGAAAGCACTCGAAAGTACCCGGTTTCGACAGGCAATAGGCGCGGAAGGTCTCGATGTCCATCTTTTTTTTTCCGAAAAAAATCACTCGACGGAAAACTCGGAATCGTCCACCGCTTGGCGGCGCACGCCGATCAGCGTCAGGCGGGAAGTTTCCTCGCCGCCGAGGCTTTGGGTGACCGCTTCCACGGGCAATCCCGGGAGCTGCATGTTGGCCAAGGCCCGGACGGATTCGTCCTGGAGGAAAAAAGCGGCGTAGCGCCGGAAATCCACGTCCACCTCGAGGGCGATCTTGGCGCGGGTGATGCCCGTGCCGGTGTTGACGATGATTTCCTGGTACTTGCCCCAAACGGGATCCGTGCCGGTCGCGCCCTTCACGGGCAGCACATTGGACGAAGCCCCGCCCGCCGAAATGGCGGCCGCAGGCACATGGTAGGCCTTCACGCCGTCTTTGCCGTGGATGCGCAGATGCAGCATGCCGGCGGCGGGATCGGGCACCGAGCGCACGGTGAAGGTGCCTTCTGCCGTGGTCTGCACGGTTTCCAAGGCCAGTTTGCCGGGCTTCACGAACCAGGTGACGCGGGACGAACCTTCCGGTCCCACGCGCATCAATTCGACCACGCCCTCAAAAGACTGGGCACGGAGGGCGAATGGAGCCAATATCAACAGGATCAAGACTTTGCGGAGCATTTTCTGCAAAAATTTTTTTTTGAGAAAAAAAAGAAAAACGGTCGAACGGATTTTTTTTCAGGAGAAAAAAAGAAAAAAACGATCCGAGGGAAAAACATCAGGGACCGACCCGGCCCTTGACATTGGAGGTGTTGTAAAAGCCGTCGAAAACGCCGTTCAGCGGGAAGCCGTTGCGTTTGACCGCGTTGCCGGCGGCACCGCCCGGAGGAAAGTTTTGGATGGGCGGGTTGGGCAGGTTCGCGTTCAGCAGGGTGATGGTGCCGATGAAGGGCACTTGGATCTGCACGAGGAGGTTGACGAACAGGTTGCCGCCCGAACCGTCGAAGCCGTAATTGCCGCCGTCGCCGCCGTTGGCGTTGGGGGTGATGGTGACGCCCACCGGCGGGAAGTTGAGGTTGATGGGCACCGAAAGGGTACCGCCCTGACCGCCCTGGCCGTTCTGTCCGTTGCCGGCGTCGTTGCCGTCGGCCCAAACGGGAATGGGGAAAGCCTGCGCTCCGCCCTGTCCGTCGGCCGCGCCGCCGCCGCCGCCCGCCCCGATGCCGAGGTTGATGTTGACCACGGGAATGTTGACGCCCAAGCCCACGGAACCGCCGCCGCCGCCGCCGCCGAAGATGAAGCCGTTGTTGAGGATGGCCGTTTGGCAGGTCATGTTGATGGCGTGGGTGCCGTTGCCGCCGGGGTTGCCGAAGTTTTGGAAGTTGCCGCCGAAAGCCCCGTCGCCGCCGCGGGCGAAAATGCCGCCCGCGTTGTTGATGCCCACCTGCGATTGCGGGTGCAGGGTTCCGTAATTGAAAGCGGCGGGCGCATTGAGGTTGTTGGTGATGGACACCCCGTTGGCGATGTCCACCACCACGCAGATGGGGATGTTGGTGGGCAAGCTGTTGGCCTGTTGGAGGTTGTAGTTGAACTGGTCGGACACGATGTCCACTTCGATGCAGGGTTCCACCACCACCAGATACACCTGCGAACTTTGGGAATAGCCGCACACTGCCTGGACGATCACGGGATAGGTGCCCGGCTGGGTGAAGATGCTGGCGGTGACCGTCATCGTGGCGGTACCGGTGCCGCCGAGGATGATGGGCGGCGAGATGGTGGCCGTCATGCCGGCGGGCAGGTTGGGCAGGATGAACAGCGCGATGTCCTCCGGCGTGCCGGTGAGCTGCTGCACGTTGAGGTCGGTGCTCACGGCGTTGACGAAGATGCGGTCGATGGTGTCCATCTGGTCGTCGATCGTAAAGATGAAGCCGCAATCGTCGCAGCCGCGCTGCCAGACATTGAGCCAGCAGGTACCGTTGAAGTACTGCATGACGCTGTCCTGCAGGTTGTAGATCTGCAGGCCCGGAATGGGAGATGGAATGGCGTCGCGCTGCGCCGTGTTCATGCGCGGGGGCAGAAAACCGCGCGTGGTGGACTCCAAGTGCAGGATCGCGGAGGTGTC
>JBEIJQ010000139.1:0-7963 GCA_040380145.1 Lewinellaceae bacterium
AGAAGCCGTTGACGCTGGACTCCGAGAAACGCTCCCTGGGGTCCATGTTGCGGTCGGCTTCCCCGGTGGCGGTGGACAGGAAGTTGAAAGAGTTGGAAAATTCGCCGATGAAGGGGAACGAGAGGTCGTTGAGGCCCGCATACCAATCTGCGGCAGAGGCATCGCGGTACTCCACTTCGGAGCCCAGGTAGAATCCGGTCGGGTCGCTGCGATCGGAGCCGGGGTTGCCCTGCTGCACGGCTTTGACCGTGATGCCCATTTCGAGGATGGGTTGGTCGATGTCGGTGGTGAGGCGGTTGGTCGAGACCACATCGGGCAAGTTGCCGCTGATGTCTTGGATGCGCCAGTAGATGGAGTCGCTGTTGAGCAACTGCCCATTGCCCATGTTCTCGTCGAAAATGGTCATGCGGAAGCGGCTGGACGGAACGCGCAGGGGGTTGTGGACGGAGATGCTCACCGGACCGCGGCCGGCCACATAGGTGATCTCACCCGCGCGGTTGGTGGCGAGGACTTCGGCCTCGACCTGTTGGAAGTTCTTGATGTCGAGGAAGCCGTTGTCGTTGCCGCGGCCGTCCAAGCGGGTCAGTTCCGGGCTGTCGCCGTAGCCGGCGTTGATGCGGGCGCCGAAGAATTCGGGATCCACCGGGTGCGGGATGGCCGTGGCGGTGGTGAAACGACGGCCCTGCAGGTAGGGCGAGCGCTGGGTTTCGGTGGGGAACTCGAGATCGAACGGAGAGAAGTTGTTGTAGGCGTAGGCCACGCACAGGAAGTAGTACTTGCGGTGGTTGACCAGATTTTTGTTGGCTTGGGCAAACTGGTCTTGGGTCACATTGAACACCGTGCGGAGGCCGCGATCGGCACCGTCCACTTTGATTTCCGGGAGCCATGCGCCCGTTTCGTTGTCGAACGACCAGTTGATGATCTTGGTGATGCCGTTTTTCACATCGGTCTGGAAGATCACGCGGGCCTTTTGGGGATCGTTGAGGTCGGCGACCGAAACGTTTTCGTTTTCAAGCTGGTAGATCTTGTAGCCTTCGAGATTGTAGGTGTTGTCGACGCCCGGAGCAAAGGGAGCGCGGGATTCGACTTCTTCGTAGGCCAATCCGCAGCGGCGCTCGTTTTGGCACTTGAGGGCGATCACGAGTTCGTTCTGCAGTTCGATCACCTCCATTTCGGGGGCATCGGGGCCTTCGAGGAGCTTGAAGCAATTGTCGAAAAGGGCTTGGGCAGCGTCATCGGCGCGGAGCAGGGGCAAGAAAGGAGCGCAGGGCGAGCCGTTGATGTGCTCGGGGATCCAGACCACGCCCGTGATGAGCTCGTTTTGGGCACCGGGTTCCAAGCGGAAGGGCCCGGATGTGTGCAGGAAGCGGAGGTCGGAACCTTGCAGGCCCTCGGAGCACATGCTCCAATTTGTGCCGTCGGCGGGATCGCCGGGGAACACGAAGCGGGAAGGCTCGGTACCGCCGAAGCCATTGCCGCCCTGCGTGAAAGGCGTGCCGTTGGCCCAGCTACCGGTCTGGTAGCGGAAGTACTGCGCTGCGTTGCCCGGGTCGCCCATGCCGTTCTGCGGAGCCACGTCGCCACGATAATAATAGAGGAAAGACGACAGGCCGATCTCTTTTTTGTTGTACACCGTATCAACGGTATCGAGCGTCACGGGATCGATGATGTAGTAATCCACGCTGGCAGAGTCGTTTTCGTTGCCCAAGGGGCCGCGGAAATAGTCCACGCCGAGGGCGGGGATGACCGTTCCGTAACCGGGACAGTCGTCAATGCCGCCACCGCAGCAACCGGTGCGGTTGTCGTTTCCATCTTGGTTGTACACGATGCCGAGGTCGCGACCGCGGGTCTTGCCGGGAAGGGTATCGTTGTTGCAGCCGATGTAATCGTCGGTGGCGCAACCGAGGTCGGGGTCGGACCACACAGAGAAGTGAGTGGAGTCCACAAACACCGGGCGCTTGTTGAGCAACTTGTACCGGTAGAAGGTCATGTTGTTGATCTCATCGGAGGTGCGATAGCCGAAGGCCGTCACTTGTACTTCCATGTACATCGGGTCGCCGCCCGATTCGCTGTGGATGTTGCCGGCATCGTTGAACACCCACCAGATCATTTCGTCGCCGAACACGGGGTTGTCGTAGGAGTTGCGCTCTTCACAGCCGCGCACCTCGATCACGGGGTGGTCGCCGTCGTAGGGATCGTAAATGCCGTCGCCGCTGCGGTCCACGAAGGGAGCCAGATCTTGGTCGGGCAGGTTGAAGCCGTAGCGCTGGGCAAAATTGGCGTTTCCACGGGCGGGCCAGTACAACAGGTCGTCGCCGGGCGTGCCGTCCACCTGACCGTCGAGAAGGACGTCCTCGCGGAGGGCGCGGATGTTGTCGCCCGAAACTTTGAAATGACGGTCCCAAGCGGCGCAGGTCGCGTCGTCGGTGAAGCCGGGAATGGCGAGGTTGGTCTGGTACAGGGGCCCGGGCCAGAAGTCGTCGCCGTTGTTGCGGTAAGTGGCAGCCGCCACCACGAGGTTTTGGTTTTGGTCGACGGCGCCCAACCAAATCCCGCCCGCGAACAGGGCCGACACTTCGATTTCGCCGGCGGCCACGTTGGGCACGATGTAGCGGGCGCGTTGGCCGTCCCACCACTTGTCGCCACCATTGCGCAAACGGGCGCGCACGTTGTTGATGTTGAGGTCAACGTCCGAAGAACCCGGTTGGCACTGCGCCCGGAGGGTGGGCGGTCGATTGGGCACTTGGGGAGTGCCGCCGCCGGGCGGGTTGGCAAAGCGTGCTTCGGCGGCAAAGGCCAAGAAAAGCAACGCAAAAGCCAGATATCGTGACAGATTTTTCATTATGATAAAATTTATGGGTATCAGGAAAAGGAAATCAGAAGTTGAACGTGGCGCCGAGGAAAATACGGCGGGGCAGGGAGATGAAGCCCGGGTTGAGCATCCGCAGGTTGTACAGCGACGTGTAGTTGTCGGCCAAATCGCCGAGGCTGTTCAACAAGGCCGGGCCCTGGTTGCGGGGATCGGTCAGATAGCCGTCGCTGTAGGCCGAACCCGTGTAGGGATACACCGAGAGGATGTTGCTGGTGTTGAACAGGTTCTGCACGCGCACATAGATGTTGAGGTTCATCGGATGCTTGACGAAGCCGTTCTGGCCTTTTTTGCCCAAGGGGATGTTCTTGTCGATCTTGAAATCCACGCGGAAGTTCCAGGGCAAGCGGGCGCCGTTGAGCGATCCCTGGGTGATCAGACCGCCGAATTTGTCGGCGATCGCCTTGCGGGTATAGGGCGTGCCGGAAGCCACGTTGAACTCAAAGTTGGCACCCGTGTTGGCCAAGATGTTCTTGCCGAACAGTTTGGGGCCGTTGTAATCCTTGCCGCCGAAGAAGCGGTAGTCGAGGTTCACATAGAAGGCGTGGCGTTGGTCGTAGTTGAGCGGGAAGACCTGGCGCAGGATGTTCGTATAACCGCGGTTGGAGGTGGCATCGGAACCGGTGCCCTCGGCGAACTGCAGGGTGTAGTTGGCCATCAGCTGCAGGTTGCCCACGCGGCGGAGCGAGTACTCTGCCACAAAGCCTTTGGCGGTGGCGAAGTCATTGTTGGCAAAGGTCTCGTAGTTCTGGGGGTAGGCGCGATAGTAAGTGCGCACCTGGATCATGTCGCGGAACTCGTTGTAGTACAGCGAGAGTTTGAGGCTGGATTTTTTGCTGAGCGCTTGCTCATAGCCCACTTCGTAATCGATCTTGCGCTGCGGACGGAGGGCCGGGTTGTTGAGCACCGCGTTGTCGAACACCAACTGGTTGAAGTTGAAGTAGTCCATGGCCGTGGCCAAGGTATTGCTCGGCGGACGCTGTGCCACCACATCGTAGTGGGCGAAGAACTGGGAAACTTCGTTGATCGGGAAAGTGAAGGAAATACGGGGCATCACGATCACCGAGGGATTGAAGTCAACGAAAGCCGTTTCGGGATCATAGGGAACGGTCACGCTCTCGGCCGTCTTGTTGATGGTCTCGTCGTTGGTATAGTCGCGGCGGGCCGGGAACAGGAACGGCGCGATGGCATCGGGGGTGTTCACCGCCACGCCCTGCGCATTGTACCATTGGTCGCCGTTGCGGAAGGCCGTCACCTGCGCGTTGGTCGGGTCGGAGGGGTCGGTCACATACACCATCCAGTCGTCGCCGACACTGGAAGGGATCTGGGATTGGGCACGGACATAATCGGAGTTTTGGATCTCCCGGGCCGAGAACGAACCGTACAGGGTGTAGGGATCGCGGAGCACCTTGGTGTTGGCATCGTAGATGTCCACGCGCATGCCGAGCGAGAAGTACATGTCCTTGAAGCTGAAGCGGTCTTCGATGTAGCCCGCCGCATAAGTGGGAGCGTTGGGTGCCACGGGGCGCGTGTAGCGGCCGTTCACCTTTCTGGTGAAAAAGTCGTTGAAGGTCACATCGGTGCCCAAGGGATTGCCCAAGTGGTCGAAACCGTAGTAGCTCAGCACGCGGTTTTGGCCCTGGATCAACTCGGAGGCCTCAAACATGTCCAAGGTGAGGAAATCGGGCGAAAGAGCATACACGTTCAACCAAGTGCGGTTGTCAATACCCAGACGATCGCGGAGATTTTGGCTGAAACCGGACTCAATAGAGTTGGGGTTCAACACATTGGCGTAAATATTGACATTTTGGTTGCCGTTGGTGATGGGGTTGAACAACACCGTGTCGCCGACGATGATCGAGGTGTCGGGCGCAAAGTCGAGGTGACTGTTGGCGTACAGGTTGGCCAAGTTCCAAAGACCGACCGGGTTGAGGCTGTAGCTGCGGTCCACGCGCTGCTCGAACACCATGCCCAACTGGATGTTGTGCACGGCTTGGCTGCGGGGCTTGGCCAATTCGAAGCTCGCGTTCACGCGGATGCCCAATTGGTTGAACTGGCTCTTTTGGTACAGATTGTAAACGATGCCCGCGTTGGTGTGCAGATCGCCGATGGTCTGGTCGAACTGGTCGTTGAACGAACCGTTGCGGTTGGGGAAGTCGAAAATGGTCGGATCCGTGAAGGCGAGGCTCATCGGATCGTTGTAGTGGGCCAGCGTCGGGTTGATGTCGTAGTTGGGCGTGTAGTCCACGAAGTCGCGGTTGTAGCCGGAATGCACCCACTGGAAGGAAGAGTCCACCTGTTCGATGGAGAACACCGGGGCCAGCTGCTCACGGAACACGCCGATATAGCCGTAATTGAACAGATTGTCTTTGTGGACGGGATCCTGCACAAAGCGGAAGTTGCGCGTGTAGTCGGCTTGGATGGAGTACTGCACGTTGCGGATGAAACCCGAGTCGGAAGTGGGCACCACATGGCGGAACTCGCCGCGCACCCGCCAGTCGTAGTTGTTGTTGACCGGGTTGCGGTCGTAGTTCAACAAACGGTAGGCGTCAAAGGCGGAACGCTCGGTTTCGTTGTAGTATTGGCCGCCCAAGCGGAACTGCATGTTCTTGTTGAGGCGGAAATAGATGGTGCCGCTGCCCTGGAAGAAGGCGTCGCGGTTGTTGGGGCGCACATTGGTGGTGAGCAGGTCGGCATCGGTGATGTTGTTGGCCGTGATGCCGATCACCCCGGGACCGCCGTAGAAGGTGGGATTTTCGCGGATGCTGTCCAACACCTCGTCGCGCAAACGGAAAGAGCCGAGTGCCGAGGGCAGGCGGTCGAGCGAGGTGAAATAGGTGCCCGACAGACGGAAGCCGATGGCGTTCTGGTCGGTTTTCTTGTTGCGCAGGATCGGGCCGTTCAAGCCGAAGTCCACGCGATTGGAACCGAAGGCGTCGAGGAACTGCGAGGTTTCGGCAGAAATGTAACCACCGAAGTTGCGGCCGGGCGCTTTGGTGGTGAGGTTGGTGATGGCACCCACCGCATCGCCGTAAGCAGCGGAAAGACCGCCGGTCATGATCTGCACTTCCTCGGCTTCCATGTCGCTCAGGCCGAGGTTGCCCCGCGCCCGAACGCCATCGATGAAAATTTCGTTGGCGTCGGCGCGACCGCCGCCGGCAAAGGTCGCTTGGCCCTCGTCGGTCTGCACCACACGCGCCGCAGCGCCTTGAAGGGCTCCGAAAGAACGCTGGCCACGGGACATGATCTGCTCCGACCCGAAGGTGGTGGCACCGCTGGGCTTGCCTTTTTCGATGATGGGCGCTTCGTATTTCACCACGACCGTTTCGAGCACATAGCCCGCGGGCGGTATTTTCAGATTGACCTCCGTGTTGGAGCCCGAACTGACCCGGATACCCGTGACACGAGCGGTGTCGTAACTGAAAGCGGTGGCCCAGACCTCGTACACGCCGGGATCCAGGTTGGGAATCCGGAACTCGCCGGATTCGTCGAAAGTGCGGGCATCCACGCGCTCGCCGTTGCGGAAAAGGATCACCGTGGCGCCGAGCAGTTCCTCGTTGGACTGCGCGTCGGTGATTTTCCCGAACAGAACTCCTTTGTTCTGCTGGGCTTGCGCGACTCCTCCGGCGGTGAGCAGCACAATCAATAGTAGAAGATAACGCATCATGGGAAAAGGTTTATAAAGGATTGCAAATTGACTGTTTATTAACTTTTTGATAACCAAAAACTTGAAAAAAACAAATTTTGGGGCACAACCTCCAAAAGCGAAACCATATAGGTTCGAAGGCTCAAAGGAGCCGCAATTTTACGGATTGATAAGGGGATAGACAAAATTTTTTTTCGATATGGTGTCCAATTTTTTTAGCAGCACCTCCGAAAGCTTTCTTTTGCTCTCAAAAGTCCAGCCCGCGACATGGGGAGAGAGGACGGTGTTTTCGAAGGAAAAAAGGCGTTCGTACAGTTCGGCTTCCCGAGCGGTATAGGTATTGGGTTTCTCGTTTTCAAACACATCGAGGCAGGCTCCGAGCAGGGTTCTCGTTTCGAGGGCAGCCACGATGGCGGCCATATCGGCCACGGCTCCACGGGAAGTGTTGACCAGCACGATGGGTTTGGAAAGGCGCCCAAGGAAAGCAGCGTCCACCAGGTGGCGGGTCTCGGCGGTGAGCGGCAGGTGCAGGCTCAAAATATCGGCCTCGGCAAAAATGGTCTCGGGCGAGGCTTCTTCCACATGGGTCATATCGGCTGCATATCCGGCCGGCCGATACTTGTCGTAGGCCAGCACGCGCATCCCGAAACCGGCCAATTTACGGCAAAGGGCACTTCCGGTGTGCCCCACTCCCCACACTGCGATGGTTTTGCCCAAGAGTTCGAAACCCCGGTTTTTTTCACGGGCCCACACCGATCGGCGCACTTCCCGGTCGGCGCGGCACAGGTGGTTGGCCAGTGCCAGCAGCATGCCGAGGGCATGTTCGGCCACAGCATCGCAGTTGCCCTCGGGCGAGGAAATAATGTGTACGCCGCGTTCGGCGGCGGCGGCGAGGTCTATGATCTCGAGCCCCGAGCCGAGGCGCATCACCCATTTCAGACGGGGCGCCCGATCGAGCAGGTCCCGATCCACGAGTATCTTGCTGTTGATCACCAGCCCTTCGTAACCCGCCACGACCGTTCGCACCTCGGCATCGGTGATGTCGGAGCGATCATCACAGACATATCCCCTCGATTCCAGTCCGAACTGGAGCAGGGGATGGGCGTTATCGGTGATCAGGGCGTGCATGGTCGTAGGGCAAAAAACCGTTTTTTTGCGGGCTTGTTTACAAATGTAGCCCTAGCGGGAAAAAATGTTTCGAGCCGAAACCGTTTTGTGGCCCGCCCACCCTTTTTTTTACAAAACCGTGTCAAAACTCCTGCCTCTTTCGACGTCGTCCCTGCACGCACCGTTGCCGCCGGAAGGATTCCCGCGTCGGGCGGCCGCATGGCTGCTCGCGCCCACCCCGGCCGAACCGCTGGCCGTTTTCCGCATCGTTTTCGGCGCGATGATGTTCGCGGGCACACTGCGGTTCATCTGGCTCGGCTGGATCGAAGACCATTACCTCG
>JBEIJQ010000140.1:0-7946 GCA_040380145.1 Lewinellaceae bacterium
AATCTTTAATGGCCGCCATTAGAAATTTTTCCCAATGACAATTTTGGGTTCAACCTATTGTCTCAATCGGGGAGTGTTGCTTTTGAAAGTTGAATCCTGCTCTCATAGATGTCTCGACGCCCACTGTTCGTAAGTGAAATTTCCCACAAAGTAGCACAACACCAAAATTACCAAGCAGTTGGGCAATTCAAAAGAAGAAGGATAATCGAGATAAAAGTTCGTGCACAACAGAGGCATATGGAAGTAGATCCGAAGGTTCTTCAAGAGGGAGATTACTGTTTTCATGGCCAATTGTTGTTCTGGAATTTGTTTGAAAAAAACCGTAGTCGAAAAAACGGATGCTGGGACGGACTGCAAACAGCGTTGGTTGCCCTATCGGTTCCCCGTGGACCGTTGTTTTGAAAAAAAATGGGCCAACGGTCGCTTGGGAAACAAACCGATTCCTTTGCCGGGTCTCGATATTTTACGAAGGTCGTTCCGGGGCGATTGCTGGTCGCATCCGGTTGAATCGCAGAAGATGCGTCACACCAACCGCCAATCCACCGGCGTTTTCCCGTGGCCGACCAGATACGCATTGGCTTGGGAGTAATGCTTGCAGCCAAGAAAAGCGTTGCCGGCCAAGGGCGAGGGATGCGCCGCGGTGAGGACAAGGTGTTTATCGGAATCGATCAAGGTGGCTTTTTGTTTGGCGAAGTTGCCCCACAGCATGAAGACCAAGCCCTCGCGTTTTTCGGAGAGCAATCTGATCACGGCATCTGTGAAGCGGTGCCAACCGATTTTAGCATGTGAATTGGAACGGCCCTGCTCGACGGTCAGCGCGGCATTGAGCAACAGCACACCTTGGTCGGCCCAGCTCTCGAGGCAGCCGTGGGCAGGCGCCGCAAATCCGGGTATGTCAACGGTGAGCTCCTTGTACACATTGCGCAGTGAGGGTGGAACGGGCACCCCTCGGGGCACGGAAAAACTCAGTCCGTGCGCCTCCCCCGGCTTGATATAGGGGTCCTGTCCGAGGATCACGCATTTGACCGCGGGAAAAGGCGTGCGCTGAAAAGCATTGAAGATCAAACTTCCGGGCGGGTATATGACCTTGCCGGCCGCTTTTTCCTTTACCAGAAATTCGCGGATCTCGGCAACATACGGAAGGACGAATTCCGAGTACAGGACTTCTTTCCAAGAGGCTTCTATCTGGATGGTGTCGGGGCTCATGGCGGCGGCGTTTGTTTTGTTGATTTCGTGGGCCAAAATACTAGTATGGCCCCGTTTTTTTATCTTTGCGCGAAATTGGCCGAAGAGTGCGCTGCCGCGCTCTCCAAGCCCCACGGTCCCATAGCTCAATTGGATAGAGCAGCTGCCTTCTAAGCAGCAGGTTATTGGTTCGAACCCAATTGGGATCACCGCCTTCGACAGCCGCTCCGCCCCGGGGCGGCAGTTTTGTTTTGGGGCGATTGAACGCCAAGCCGAGGTGGCATTTTGCAAAGTGACGCGAATGAATTAGTTTTGGAGGCCATTGCGGTGCCTGCTCGGGCAAATACCGCCCCTCAACCCGACATGCGTTCCGTTTCCCTCGTTTTTCCCCACCAGCTGTTCCACGCGCATCCGGCGCTGGAGCTCGGCCGCACGGTTTTTTTGGTCGAAGAGGACCTGTTTTTCAACCAGTTTTTTTTTCACAAACAAAAAATCCTGCTGCACAGGGCTTCGATGAAATCCCATGAAGAGGATTTGAAAAAAAGGGGATTCCAGGTGCGCTACATCGAGGCCCGGGAGGAAGAGTCCGCCGTGTCTGTCCTCGTGGAACGCCTCTACGGACAAGGGGTCCAAGAAATACACCTATGTCGCCCCTGCGATTACCTGTTGGAGAGGAGGCTCGTACGGAGCGCCCGTCGCCACGAGATCGCGCTGCACTGGTACGAAGGCCCGGATTTCCTGGTGCCGTCGGACTGGTCGTCGGAGTGGGCAAAAGATCGGAAGCATTTTCATCAGACCGATTTTTATGTTCTCCAGCGCAAGCGCTTGGACCTTATGTTGGACGGGCAAAAAAAGCCGTTGGGCGGCAAATGGACTTTCGATACCGAAAACCGCAAGAAGCCCGGCAAGGACTTCAGGCCACCCAAACTGCCCGAATTGTGCGAAGACCGCCTGATCGAAGAGGCGAGGCAATATGTGGAGCGGCATTTTGCCCATTGTCCCGGCTGTCTTCCCGACTCTGCCCGTCCGATCTATTGGGGCTGGACCCGGGAGCAGGCGCTGATGCTGCTGGACGATTTCGTGGAAAAACGCCTGGAAAAGTTCGGCGACTACGAGGACGCCATGCTCCGGGGAGAGCATTTTCTTTGCCACAGCGTGCTTTCTCCGATGATCAACATCGGTCTGCTCTCCCCGGCCGATGTGATCGCCGCCGTGACCGGACACCCGACCGCCCGGTCGCTGCCGATCAATTCCGTAGAAGGGTTCGTGCGCCAGGTCGTCGGCTGGCGGGAATTCATCGCCGTGGTGTACAGGTCCGCCGGCTGCCGGCAGCGCACCACGAATTTTTGGGGATTCCAACGAAAGATCCCTGCCGGCTTCTACGACGGCACCACCGGGATCGCGCCGGTGGACGAGGTCGTACGCAAGGTGCTCTCCACCGGCTACGCCCACCACATCGAGCGCCTGATGGTCTTGGGCAATTTTTTCCTGCTCTGCGAATTTGATCCCGACGAAGTGTACCGCTGGTTTATGGAACTTTTCATAGACTCCTACGATTGGGTGATGGTACCCAATGTGTACGGGATGACCCAGTTCGCCGACGGAGGGCTGATGACCACCAAGCCCTACATCAGCGGCAGCAACTATCTCTTCAAGATGAGCGATTTCCCCAAACCGGCCTCCGCCCCCGATAGCCCCTCTTGGGCCGAGATCTGGGACGGCCTTTTTTGGCGGTTCATGGACAAGCACCGCGATTTTTTCCTTCAAAACCCACGGCTGGGTATGTTGGTCGGTACCTTCGACAAAATGGACGCCGCCAAGAAAAGCCGCCACCTCGACATCGCAAACCGATTTTTGAACAAACTCGACCTGGAAAATGAAAAACCGCGCTGATCGCTTCGCAGGGCCTTGGTTGGGCCTTTGCGCCGTCTTTCCTTTTTTGCTCTTTTTGCCCCTTGGGGCGAATGCCCAACACGAACACGATACCCACGAGCGCTGCGGACAGCGCTCGGCGCTGGCCAACCTCGTCGCCCAACGGCCAGAGCTGCTGTACGAACTGGAAGCCTACCAGCGGGCCATTCCCGAACTGGTGGAATCCGGCGGGGCCTTTCCCCGGAGCGGGGCGGTGCTGGTGATCCCCGTAGTTTTCCATGTGATCCACTCCGGACAGGCCGTCGGCAATGGCCCCAACCTGTCGGATGCCCGCATCCAACAGCAGATCGCGCAGACCAACCTCGACTATCGCCGCCAAAACAGCGATGCGGCCAACACCCCGGCGCTTTTTCAGAACATCGTCGGCGACATGGAGATCGAGTTTTGTCTCGCCACGGTGGATCCCAATGGAAATCCCACCTCGGGCATTACCCGCCATTCGTACAACATCGCCAACCAGAACACCATCGACTACACCATCAAGGGGCAGACCAACTGGGATCCGACCCGCTACCTCAATGTGTGGACGGTTTCCATGCCCAACGACCTCAACGGCGTGCTCGGCTATGCCTATCCGCCATTGACCAGCATCGTGGGCACCGACTTGGACGGCGTGGTGCTCAACTATCTGCACACCGGCGTGAATGCTGCCGCCAATCCTGACAGCGAGGGACGCACCTTTACCCACGAGGTAGGGCACTACCTCGGCTTGCCGCACCCTTGGTCCGATATCAACGGCAACGGCGGCTGCGTGGTAGACGACGGCATCAACGACACCCCGCAGTCCGACGACGCTTTTTACGGCTGTCCAGGCTTCCCGCAGTTTTCTTGCGGCAACTCGGCCATGTTCATGAACTTCATGGATTATGTGGACGACGATTGCATGAACAGTTTCACGTTGGGGCAAAAAGCCGTGATGCGCGCTGTTTTGCAGGGCAACACCGTCCACAACGGCGCGAACTACCGTGGACGCGCCTCCGTGTTGGCCAATGCGGTCACGGCCTGTTCGATCGTCGATCCGGGCGCCTGCCTGTATCTGCCCTTCACCCCGATGCAGATGGGCTTCGAAGCGGGGCAATCTACGGCCGCTTGGACCATCGAGAACACGAACGGCGATCAGAACAACAACCAGCCGGTCACTTGGGCCGCCGCCACCAACCCCCAACAATGGCGACTATGGGCCAAACAATGGCAACGGTTTTGCACGTTACTTTTACAATACCAACGCCACCACCGCTGCCAACGACTGGCTGTTCACACCCTGTTTCGAGGTCGAGGACCAGCACACCTATCGGCTCAATTTCTCGTATGCCTGCGCCTCCAACGGAGGAACTGTCTATCCCGAGCGGCTGAAAGTCGCGCTCGCCACGGCGGCCGCCTCCGGCTCGGTCTTCACCGTGCTGGCCGATTATCCCAATGTCAACAACGCTTATCCGGCCTACACCGATGCCGCACTGGACTTCACGATCAACGGCAACGGAGAGATTTATCTGGGTTTTCAGGCCTACAGTGCTGCCGACCAGTATGTCCTGCAACTCGACGACATTGGACTCGTGGACATCACGCCGGGAGCGGCGACCGAGGGCATTGAGCTGCCCGCCTTCGATGTTTCGGTCTATCCCAACCCCGCCTCGGGCGACTTTTCGGTGGACTTCTCGTTCGACGAAGGAGCGCAGGATGTTCGGCTCACTCTAGTCAATTTGCTGGGGCAGCCCGTTTGGGAACTTTCCCGCGACGGCGTCCAGCGGGAAACGATCCAAGTACCGACCGCCCAACTGGCTGCGGGTCTGTATTCGCTACAGGTCAGCGCCGATGGGGCGATGGTTACCCGCAAGGTGGTGCTCTCCAAGTGACAGCCTTAGGTTAACGAAATTTCGAGAGAATTTCGGCGGAAAGCGACTTTTAACAACCTCATTCGCCTTTTTTTTCGGATATTTGTCCGGAGAAAACGGCGAACGACTATGACGATATTTCAACCGCTGCCGGTGGGCAGCTTATTGAACAATGGATTGTACCGGATCGAGGAGGTGATCAACGAAGAAGGCTGCTGCGTTACTTATCGGGCTGCACAAACGGCTTTCGGCGACGAGGTGCTGCTGAAAGAGTACTGCTATCCCATGGAAGGCGATGGCCGTTTGATGGGTTTTTCCGAGGGAAATGGGCGGGGCTGTGAGGAAGACTGGGCCAATATTTTCATGGAGCAGATCGTGTTGGAGGCCCATCAGGAATTGCAGCTGACCGGTATCGTGAAGCCCTTCGAGTATTTTTACGAAAAAAACAACGAGTATCTGGTCTTGGAATATGTTTCGGGCGAACTGTTGGATACGTACCTGAAGCGCTTGCCCAACGGCCGCATGAATCCCGCTGAGGCGGCCTTGATGGTGCGCCAACTGGCGGGCACCTTAAAAGAACTATACGAAAAGCGGGTGGGCTTCGTACCGCTTTATGTGCTGTACCGTTTCGGCATCAAGCCTTCCAACATCATCCGGCGAACCGACGGAGAGCCGGTGCTTTTGCATTTCGGTTCCGACCGCCCCGCTGCGGGCTATGCCCCGCCCGAATGGTTCGGGGCCTTCTGCGACCAATCGCCCGCCTCGCCGGTGTATGCCCTTGGGGCCCTGCTGTACCGCCTGCTCACCGGTCGAGAGCCGACCGACTGCCAGAAACGGCGCGACCGGCGGATGTTGCCTCCGGTCGCGCTGAACGGGAATGTACCAGAGGACCTTTCATCGGTCGCGGTACGTGCCATGGATATGGATCCGTCTCGACGATTTTCCGATGTCGGAGAATTGGCGCAGGCGTTGGTCTTGGTCTGAGGGGCCTTACAGGTGGATCACTTCGCCGTAGGCTGCGGCCGTGGCTTCCATCAAGGCTTCGGACATGGTGGGGTGGGGGTGGACCGACTTGAGGATCTCTTGTCCGGTGGTTTCGAGCGTACGGGCGGCCACCACCTCGGCGATCATTTCAGTGACGTTGGCCCCGATCATGTGGGCGCCCAGGAATTCGCCGTATTTGGCGTCGTAGATCACTTTTACGAAACCTTCTTTGTGACCGGCGGCACTGGCCTTGCCGGAAGCGGAGAAGGGGAACTTGCCCACTTTCACCGTGTAGCCGGCGGCTTTGGCTTTTTCTTCGGTATAGCCGACTGAAGCGATTTCGGGCACGCAGTAGGTACAACCGGGAATGTTGTTGTAGTCGAGGGGCTTGGGGTGGTGCCCGGCGATGGCTTCCACGCAGATGATGCCTTCCGCGCTGGCCACGTGCGCCAGGGCGGGCCCTTTGGTCACGTCGCCGATGGCGTAAAAGCCGGGCACATTGGTGCGGTAAAAATCATCGGTGCGGATGCGGCCCTGTTCGAGCTGGATGCCGAGGGCTTCCAGTCCGATGTTCTCGATATTGGGCGCCACGCCGACGGCGGACAGCACGAGGTCGCATTCGATGGTCTTTTCCGTGCCGGTCTTGTTGTCTTTCACCGACACTTTGCAGCCATTTCCTTTGGTGTCCACATTTTGGACGGCATGGCCCGTGAGGATTTCGATACCGGATTTGGAGTAGATCTTGGCCAGTTCCTTGGAGACCTCGGTGTCCTCGTTGGGCACGAGGCGATCGAGATATTCCACGATGGTGACCTTGGTGCCCATAGCTGCATAGAAGTAGGCGAATTCCACGCCGATGGCGCCAGCGCCCATCACCACGAGGCTGTCGGGGCGTTTTTCGAGCGACATCGCCTTGCGGTATTCGATCACTTTTTGACCGTCGATGGCCACATTGGGCAGTTGGCGAGCGCGTCCGCCGGTGGCGACGATGACATGCTTGGCCGAGTATTCGGTGGTTTTGCCCGCCGCATCGGTGACGGCCACTTTCGGACCGGCCTTCAGTTGGCCGTTGCCCATGATCACGTCGATCTTGTTTTTCTTCATCAAGAACTGAACTCCCTTGCTCATGCCCTCCGCCACTCCGCGGCTGCGCTTGACGACCGCGCCGAAATCTGCATGGGCATCCGCCACCGAAATGCCGTAGTCTTTGGCGTGCCGGATGTATTCGAACACTTGGGCGCTTTTCAGCAGGGCTTTGGTGGGGATGCAGCCCCAGTTGAGGCAGATCCCGCCGAGGGATTCGCGCTCGACCACGGCCGTTTTAAGTCCCAAATGCGACGCGCGGATCGCGGCCACATAACCGCCGGGGCCGCTGCCCAGCACAATAAGATCGTAGTTCATTTCGGAGAAATAGGCTGTTGAAAGGTTATGGCAGGTGGATTTTCGGCCGCAAATATAGCACAAAGCGCCACTTTGCAGCCGTCGTCAATTCAGACAGATCGGCATGATCAGCGTGGCGGTGTTGTGGAACAGCAGTTCCGTCACCGTGGGTTTCATGAATTTGATCATCGGAAAATCGCCCAAGCGGTCCAATACGTCGAACTCGCTTTCGGCGGCCATCACGACCCACAGCATCGTCCTTTCGTGGGAAAGGGAATAGCTGAGCACCACGCCTTCTTCCATCATTTTGTTGATGGCATCCCGCTGTTCGGGGATCAGGCGGAAGAACTCGAGCCCGGGCTCGTCGGGCAACTCTATCTGCACCATGAAGGTCTTTTTCATACAAGGCGTGTCGTGTTGTTCGTTCCGTTTTTTCAAACAATCCACCGCCCCGCAAAGTTCAGCGCAAAATTGTCATCGGATTTTTTGTTCTTCTCGGCAGAAGGTTTTTCGATGGTTTTGGGATAAACCCAAAATTGTCATTAGACTTTTTTTGATCTGCTCAATTTGGGTCACTTTTAGACTTTTTCATCGGTAGCGTTTGGGCTGTTCGCGAGGTGATTTGTTCCTTGA
>JBEIJQ010000141.1:0-7884 GCA_040380145.1 Lewinellaceae bacterium
GGCGCGAAAAAAAACTCGATTTGCGGGGCAGCGTTTGGGCCTCGGATCAGCGCCGTTTGCCGCAAATCTTCAAACAAGTTTTTCGCTCAGGCCCGCTACCAAAAGCCGCGCTGTCGGAATTTTCTCGAAGGCCGGCTGGGCCGTAAGAAGTTCTTACTCGTCGCTCTTTGATTTTCGAGGAGCTTCGGTGTGCCTTATGGGCTGTATTTCAATTTTTTACAACCAGCAATCTCTAATGGCGGCCATTAGAGATTTTCCCCAATGACAATTTTGGGATGAAATACGGCTCGGCGGCCATCCGCGCCGCTGGAAACCGGCTTGATCGGATCTGCCCAAAAAAGAAACTTTTGGGACAAACTTCGGGGCGTGGGGAACTTTTGGGCGGGGTGCTTGGGTTGATGGGCTTGCCACGACAAACCCAAACCAAAAAACTTTCCGAACTGCCATGGAAGCGTGCACTTTTTTGAAGCAAAAGTACCCGAACCTCCACCTTTCGCCCGAAGTCCAGGCCGCTCGCCGGCGCACGGAAAAGCGCACGGGCAAAAGACTGTCGGACCGGCCAGAGGAACTGATCCGAAACTATTTGGACCGCCTCGGGGAGATCTCGAAACTGCTCCCCGAGGCGGGCATTTCGAAAAAGTTTTCGGTCGTCCAAAGGGTGCTCGAAAAACTGTTGGTCCGCCCCGGCAACATCCCCGCCAAGGCGTTCGAATCCGATCTGAAACTGGCCGAACAGTACGGGCGGGGAAGGTTGAAAAAAACGCCCGAGTACATCGTGGCCAAGAGCAGGAATTTCATCCGTGACCAAAAAAAATCGTTGGTTGATTGGATCGATTTCCTTTTTTCGTCCAACTTGACCCAACCCCTTTGGGTCAAATACTGGGTCTTCCGCTCTCTGTCGGGCATGGGTGCCTACGATCCCCGCCTCGGGGTGTTCAACGAACGCACCGAGAGCACCTACGAGGCTTTCCCGTCGCTCGACAAAGACGCGGTGGCAAAGATCATGGAGGCCGTTGTCCTGCGCGACCAGATCAAGCGCGCCTCGCCCGATTTTCCTTCGCACGGCCACTGTGTCGGAGCCTTGAAAAATCTGCTGAACGGCGACGCGGAATTCGAGCGGCTCCTCGAGGGATGCCATTTCGCCAAAATGTACGCCCGGCTGCTCGGCCACAACCAATGCTGGATTTCCCAAGCCCCTGCCAATATCGAGGGCGAATGGGTGAAGTACCCCCAAGACAGCGATCCGGAGATTCTCGTCAAAGCCATCCACGGTTTTCCGCTGGAGTGGTGCACCCGCAACCACGCCGTGGCCGGCAACCACTTGGCCATGGGCGACTTTTGGGTGTATTTCACGACCCGGCACGACAACGACCTGCGCTATCCGCGCCTGGCCATCCGCATGAACGGGAGCGACCGCGTGGAAGAGGCCCGGGGGACCGAAAAAAACCAGATCGTGGATGCGCACGCGATGCCCGTTTTGGAAGCCAAACTCAAGGAATTCGGCGAAAACGGCGATAGTTTCGCCAAAAAATACCGCCATGTGCGGACGCTGACGGCCATCACCGAAAAACACCGCAGCGGTCAATCCCTCTCCGCGGAAGACCTGCGCTTCCTCTACGAAGTGGACGAAACGATCGATACCTACCTGGATGTCATCGACCATCTCTGGGACGAAGTGTTGTGCTGCGACGACGACGACGAAGACGGATGGACGCCCCCCCCCAGCGATCCCCGGATAAATGAAATCCTCGCCGGACGCGACCGGCGCCAAGATCTGGCGGAAGTTTTCGCCTGCCGCCCAGAACAAATCGCGCTGTATCCCGGTGAGGCCCTCTTGGAAGGTGTGAAGTACTACAATGGGGATCTGGTGTTGGGAAACCGCTTTTCGCCCGTGGGCCTCCACCTGCCGGAAAGGATCGGCGGCAAGCTCGAACTGCCCGGACTGAAGACCTTGGACGGTCTGCAGCTTCCCAAATTCGTGGGCAAAGACCTGACCATCAACGCCGTGGTGAGCCTCGAAGAAGTCGTTTTTCCCGAACATGTGGGCGGCAACCTCATCTTGAAAAAATTGGTCTGTGCCCAAAATATCCAAATGCCCCGTTATGTCGGCGGCAACATCCGGATGCCCTTGCTCCAACGGTACGGCAAAAAACTGGATCTGCCCGCGACCGTCGGCGGCGACATAGACCTCAACAGTCTGCCGGCGGCCGAAGGGCTTCGGTTTCCCGACCAACTCTTCGACGATATCTATCTCGGGCACCTCAAAACGGCCCGCGGCCTCCAGTTGCCCGCCAAATTGCACGGCGTATTGAACCTCGACAAACTGTCCGACACCAAAGGACTCTCGCTGCCCCGCGATCTCAAAGGGCGCCTGTACCTCAACGGACTGAAAAACGGAAAAGGCCTCCGCCTGCCCAAACGGTTCAGCGGAACCCTCTACCTGAACGGCATCGTTTCCGCCAAAGAACTGGTTTTGCCCCGCAAGATAGACGGCAGCCTCCACCTGAGCGGCCTCCAAAGCGCTTCGGATCTCGTACTGCCCAGATCCATCACCGGCTTGCTATGTCTGTCGGGCCTCACATCGGCCAAAGGCCTCGAACTGCCCCAAAAAATGACCGGCAAACTGGACCTGAGCGGGCTGACCAGTGCCAAGCACCTGAAGTTTCCCCGAAAAGTCTCCTGCGCCATCAGACTGGGGGGCCTCACCGACGCCAAAGGACTGGTTTTGCCCCGTATCGTCCGATCCAGTCTCGAACTTGGCGGCCTGACCAGCGCCAAAGGACTGAAACTGCCCCAAACGATCACCGGTTGCCTCAATCTCGACGGGTTGACCGAACTGGAAAACTTCCGGTTCACGACGAAAGTCAACCGCACCATTTCCCTCAACGGATTGGTCATGGCCAAAAATGTGCAGTTCCCGACGGAATCAACGGGCTCGCTCCACCTGGAACGATTGGTCCAAGCCGAAAACATCGTCTTCCCCAAGGTGGTCCGGGGCGACTTGTGCCTGGAAAACCTGTTGAAGATCCAAAACTCCACCTGGCCGCAAAAAGTACGGTCAGACCTCCGGTTGGACTCCATGATCGAGTTGGAAGGGTTCCAAATGCCCACAGACATAGGCGGAGCACTCTACTTCGGCCCCCACTCGGACTACAAGGGGAAACCCGGCGACGACGACTTCGATTTGCCCTTCTGATCGTCCCTGGAAAACAGATTCGGGGAAACCATCGGCCGCGGAATCGGAAATCGCTCTAATACATTTGTTATTTGTTTTTTTTGAGAAAAAAAGAAAAAAACAGAAAAAAAACCGGAAACCGGGTTACTTCTGACCCCCAAAAAGGGATATTATAGGGAACCGTTTATTTTGCACACGTTTTTCCCTTGTTCATGCCCATGTTGGTGGTACACACTCCCCGGCCCACTCCGCGCACCGCGTATGCGCTGCATGCTGTTTTCGACAGCATATTGGGCGTGCCATGGCGTTTGGAGCCCTATCCAGCCGCTTTTGCCGCGTGCCCGGGCCCCAAGCTCCGGTACGCCGAAGAACCTCTCCAGAATTGCGACGCCGCTTGGACCAAAGCCGAAGGGCTGCTCGCCGAGCGGGGGATCCGAAAAACGATTTCCCCGCCCCATCCGACATGGGGCATCCCGGCGCAGTTCGTGACCGGAGGACCAGGGGAAAACGCCCTCGAGGCGGATGTTTTTTCCGCAGCCTTTTGGTGGCTGTCCCGCATGGAGGAACACAACACCTTCGAACCCGATGCCCACGGCCGCTTTCCGGCCGGCGCCTCTTGGGCCGCCCAAAACGGCTGCCTGCAACGACCGATGGTGGACCTCGCGGCCGCCGCATGGTGGGAAAACCTCCGCCAACGGTATCCCGAACTGCCCCCGCCGCGGAACGGGACGAGCCTGCGACCCACCTACGACATCGACTACGCCTGGTCGTACCTCCACAAGGGCTGGGCCAGGAACCTGGGCGGAGCCGCGCGCGACCTGTTGGCCGGACAATGGTCGGCGCTGGGGGAACGGGCCGCCGTCTGTACCGGCTTTGCGCCCGACCCCTTCTATACCTTCGATTGGCTGGAAGCCCTGCACGCGGAAACCGGTCTGCGGCCTACTTTTTTTTGGCTCGTCGGCGATCGGGGGCCCCACGACAAGAACATTTCCCACCAAAAAACCGCGATGCGCCGCTTGATACGGCAGGTCGCCGAACGCCACGACATCGGGCTACACCCCTCCCACCGCAGTTTCGATCGGCCCGAACTTTTGGCGGTCGAGAAAAAACGCCTCGAGGACATCGCCGGCCGGCCCGTGCTGCGCAGCCGCCAACACTACCTGCGCCTGCGCTTCCCCGACACGCCCCGCCTGCTGCTCGAAAACGGCATCCGCGAGGATTGGTCGCTGGGATTCGCCGAACGGCCGGGATTCCGCGCCGGCACCGCCAGACCTTTTCCGTGGTACGACCTGTCGAAAGAATCCGCCACGGATCTCCTGTTGGTGCCGTTCCAGTCCATGGATGTCACTTACCGGACCTACCTCGGGCTGGACCCGGAGGCCGCCGAGCGCGAACAGGCCCGGCTATTGGACTCGCTCGGTCCGTTGGGGGGCGAACTGGTTAGCATTTGGCACAACAATTCTTTTTCGGAAAAAGAGCCGTGGATCGGTTGGCGCCAGGTCTATCGGCAATGGCTGCGGCATTTTTCGGCGCGTTAGTGTCCCCCTTATTTTTTTACCCAAAAACAAAAAATCATGTTGGTCAAAACCTACGGAAGCGCGGTCTTCGGCGTGGATGCCCGCACCATCACCGTGGAGGTCATCACCGGCGGCGCGGTGGAGCAGGGCCGCCCCGGCTATTGCATGGTCGGATTGCCCGACAACGCCGTGCGCGAGGGCTATCTGCGCATGAGCGCGGCCCTGAAATCCGCGGATGTGCGCATCCCCCGCGTGATGATCACCGTCAACCTCGCCCCCGCCGACCTGCGCAAGGAAGGCTCCCACTTCGACCTCCCGCTGGCCATCGGCGTGATGGCGGCCAACGGACTCTTGCCCGAAGAACGCGTTGGCCAGTATGTGCTGATGGGCGAACTCTCGCTCGACGGCTCCCTGCGGCCCATCAAGGGAGCCTTGCCCATCGCCATCCAAGCGCGGCGCGAAAACTTCAAGGGTTTTATCCTGCCCAAGGCCAATGCCCGCGAAGCCGCGATCGTCAACAACCTCGAGGTGTACGGGGTGGAGCACCTGCGCGAGGTGATCGATTTTTTCCAAGGGTACGCCGAATTGAAACCCGTCCAAGTGGATACCCGGGAGGAGTTCGCCTACCACCAGGCCAATTACGTGGACGATTTTTCCGACGTGAAAGGACAGGAAAACATCAAACGGGCTTTGGAAATCGCCGCCGCGGGCGGCCACAACGCCATCCTCATCGGGCCGCCCGGCGCTGGCAAGACGATGCTGGCCAAGCGCATGCCCACCATCCTGCCGCCGCTCTCGCTGCACGAAGCCCTCGAAACCACCAAGATCCACTCCGTCTCCGGACTGCTGCCCAGCAACGCCTCGCTGATCTCCAAAAGGCCGTTCCGCTCGCCGCACCACACGATTTCGGATGTGGCGCTTGTCGGCGGAGGCACCAATCCCCAGCCGGGCGAGATCTCGCTGTCCCACAACGGCGTCCTGTTCCTCGACGAACTGCCCGAATTCAAGCGCACCGTGCTGGAAGTGCTGCGCCAGCCGATGGAAGACCGAAAGGTGACCATTTCCCGCGCCAAGATATCGGTGGACTATCCCGCCAGTTTCATGCTGCTGGCCTCGATGAACCCCTGCCCGTGCGGATACTACAACCACCCCACCAAAGATTGCGTGTGCGGCCCGGGCGTGGTCAAAAAGTATCTCAACAAGATCTCCGGGCCCCTGCTCGACCGGATCGACCTGCATGTGGAGGTGACGCCCGTTTCGCACGAGCAACTCTACGATACCCGTCCCTCCGAAAAAAGCGGCGACATCCGCGAACGGGTCATCCGGGCCCGGCAGATCCAAGAAGAACGCTTCCTGTCCAACGAAGAAATCCACAGCAACGCCCAAATGAGCAGCCAATTGGTGAAGGAAATCTGCCGGATCGACTCCGCCGGACAACTCCTGCTCAAAACCGCGATGACGCGCCTGCAATTGTCGGCCCGGGCCTACGACCGCATCCTGAAAGTGGCCCGCACGGTGGCCGATCTGGCCGACAGCGAAGCGATCCGCATCGAACACCTCGCCGAGGCCATCCAATACCGCAGCCTCGACCGGGAAACCTGGGCCGGAGAATGACCCACGGCCCCACTCTCTGCCGGATCAGTTGATCTGCACGGCAATGCGTTGATTGACACTGTTGTTGTACCCGTCCCACACCCACAGGAAAAACGGGTAGGTGCCCGCCGACCAGTTGGCCGGGATCGAACAGGGGATGGAAAAGGAGCCCTGTACGCCCGTTCCCGCAGAAAATGCCCAAGTGCCCAGCGTTTGGCTGTCGCCGTTGGGCAAGCGGCAGCGGACCTCGGCGCGACCGAAATCCAGCGCGAAGTTGTCGAAGGCGGTGCCGGCGAACACCAAGGTGCTCCCCCGGGCCGCCGTGGCGGGCACCGCGGGCTCGGAAAGGACCGCCGACGGGGCGACCGTATCGGCCGCATTGGTCACCAGCAAGGTGTAGATGGGGTAGTTTTCCAGTTCGTTGCCCGCGGCGTCCAAGGCCAACAGCTCGAAGTGGTAAGTGCCCGCCGCCGCGTCCGCCGGCACGGCGAGGGCGCGCTCCACGGTGTCCGAAAGTCCGTCGAGGTTGCCGATCTCGGAAACCAGCCAAGCTTCGCTCAGATTACGGTGCCCGTGGCAATCGAAGTTGGAATGGATGCCGATTTTGTATTGGGCCAGGCCGTCGTTGTCGGAAAAAAAGAGGCGCATCCGCAGCGTGTCGCCGGACACCAATCGGATCACCCGATCGGCCTCCCAAACCCCGCAAACGGAATCGGAGACCGGCGCTGGCGAAAGTTGGTCCACCGACAAGGTCGGCGATTCTTTGTCACCAGTCGCACAACCCCAACCGAGCAGCAGCGAGCCGCCCACCAGCCACATTGTCCAAAGGTTTCTTTTCATCGGTCCGTTTATTTTTCCACAAAAAAACAATCTTCCTGCAACATTGTTGCATTTTCGAAAAATAGGATCCATTCTTTTTTGCACAGAGAAAAAAAACTACTTTTGAACCCATAGAGAGAGACTTTTTCACAAAAGGGCATCTTATTGTCCTCCAATTTGATAGGCCATGTCTGAAACCACCTTGCTGCTGATCTACCTGTTCGTGTTCGCCATTTTCCTCGGCTTCGAAGTCATCGGAAAAGTGCCCGCGGTGTTGCACACGCCCTTGATGTCGGGTGCGAACGCCATCCACGGCGTGGTGATCGTCGGTGCGATCATCGTGATGCTGAACACCCCGATGGACGACCTGTTCGCCCTCGGCGTGTCCATCGTGGCGGTCGTGTTCGGCACGCTCAATGTCGTGGGCGGATTTGCCGTGACCGACCGGATGCTGGAAATGTTCAAGAAAAAAGCCAAGTGACCGCGGTCGCTTTCCGCCGATCTTATTTCGTGGGTTTTTGCTGATTTGTCTTTTTAAAAAAAAGACGGGTCCCTCTTTGGTTGCCTTTTTTGCCCGGCCGGTGCTCGGGCAGACTCCCTTTTTTTCCCAAAAAACAAAAAAATCCGCTATGAAAAACCTGTTCTGGGGATTGCTGTGCGCGGTCCCGACCCTTTTGTTTTCTCAGGGCCGCTTGGCCGACGATTTTTCGGGCGCCGTCGGTGGTGGTCCCGTCCCATGGCTGGGCGACACCGCGTTGTTTGCGGTGACGCCCGACAGCC
>JBEIJQ010000142.1:0-7750 GCA_040380145.1 Lewinellaceae bacterium
CCCCCAATACTTGCGAATCGTGCACGGAAGCGTCCGTAACTGCATATTTATCAATGAATTTGCTTTTCTCGTCCACTTTCGTGTGGTTTTTGTAACCATAGAACGTCTCGTTGTACTTCTTTGTCCAACGCGCGTCAGTGTCCTTGTGGCTCTTCTTTTGGGGCTGGTCGTTCCACAGCCCATCCCCCTTGCCCTCCTTTATCTTTTCGTTCTCCTCACGGCTGTTCCTTTGCTTGGGGGGCGACCGTAAAACTCGCGTTTATGATTTTTCCTTCGTTGGCTATCAGTCCTTTGGAGGACAGATAGTCACGGAAAGCTTCGAACAATTTGTCCACCAGATCGATCTTTTTCAAGGTTTCGCGGAACGCCCAGATCGTTTTTTCGTCGGGAACTTTGTCCCCGCTCTCCAAGCCCAGAAACTTCTTGAAACTGCTCCTGTCGATTATCTGATACTCTACTTCTCTGTCGCTCAATCCGTAGTAGCGCTGCAAAACCAATATCTTGAACATCATCAACACGTCAAACGGTTTGGCTCCCGCATCGCTCTTTTTGTCTTTTTTTACCAAAGACTCTTCCAGCAAAGGCCTGAAATATTCAAAATCAACAACCTTTGACAGCATTTCCAGAGGATTGCCCATCGTAGTCAGCTTTTCGGCGTTTTCCGATTCATCGAAAAGCATTCGCTTGCCCGTGTTTTTGTAGATAGCCATAATAGACAGATTTAACGTCGATAATATAAGGCAATTTATTTATTTACAGTAATTTAATTTTTAGCCCCCCCTTAAATCGAGCAGGGCGCAAAAGTTCAATGATAATTTTGGGATAAAAATCAACTGAGAAGATGTTGAAATTCCCCAAAACATAAGGGGGAGGCAATCTGCCGGTACATTGAGCGGCTTGCTGTGTTTATGGCCGGTACAAATGTAGGTTTCGTAATCGAGTCATAACGGTCGAAACCTGCTTTTTCCCCTCTCACGCCCCCAAAAAAAGCCGAAAGGGTTTCCCCTTTCGGCTTTTCATAAGGCAACCTACAAACTCACTCCACCAGGCGGACCGAGATCATGCGCACGTCCTGGACGGGGCGATCGGCGCGGGTAGGCTGGGCGGCCACTTGGTCGATGATCTCGAGGCCCTCGATGATCTGGCCAAAGACGGTGTACTCGCGATCGAGGTGGGGAGTGCCGGATTTGGTCAGGTACTCGGCGCGCTGTTCGGGCGTGTACTTGAAACCGCGGTACATCTCGATCTGCTCGAGCATCTGCTCGGAGATCGGCTGGCCCAGCACGAGGTAAAACTGCGAACCGGAGGAAGCCTTGGTCGGGTTCACCTGGTCGCCCAAACGGGCCGCGGCCAATGCGCCGCGCACGTGGATGTGGGCCGGGTTGATCTCGGCGGGCACCGTGTAGCCAGGGCCGCCCATGCCGAGGGGCTGTCCGGGCGCAGCGTGGCGCGAGTCGGGATCGCCGCCCTGGATCATGAAGTTGGGGATGACGCGGTGAAACAAGGTGCTGTCGTAAAAGCCTTCGCGGACAAGTTTCAGGAAGTTGTCGCGGTGCTGCGGCGTGTCGTCGAACAGGTTCACCTTGATGGTGCCGAGGGTCGTGGTGATTTCTACAATGGGTCCTTTCACAGCAGGGGGATTGATGGGGGCAGAAGCCTCTTCCGGTTTCTCTTTGGCCGGAGCGGTTTTGCCGGGTTTTTGGGCAAATAATTGGGCGCCGCCGAGAGAAGCGGCGACGAAAACAAAGGTCAGAATCAATTGGCGCATAAGGGGAGGTTTGATGGTACAAAAATAAGAGATGCCAGCCACTTGCAAAAACCGTGCAGTAAATCGGCCACGTCGGATGTTCATTTTTTTCCGGCTTTCGGTTTGCCGGTGCGCTCCGTCGGTGCGGGCTTTTCTGCAGCGGCCTTGGGCTTTGGCTCGGGGAATTTCCCCGCGGCCCAATACAGGAGGGCGAACAGCGCCAGTGCCCCGCCCAACAGGCCGGCCAGTTGACCTGTGCCGCCCGTGGAGACCTCGCGCACCGTCATCCGCACGGGGTTGACGGGGCCTTCGCCGAGGCGCGGGCTTTGGGAGATGGGCGTGATGATCTCCAAACCGTCGTACACCTGCCCGAAAACGGTGTATTCATTGTCCAAAAACTGCGTGCCGCCCCACTTGGCATATTGGCGGATGGCCGCTTCGTCGTACACGATATTTTTGTTGCGCCCCATTTCTATGATCGATGGGCGGTCCATCGGACGGCCGTCCACGATGTAGAACTGGGAGCCGCTGGAGCGCCTTTCGGGGTTCAGGTAATCGGGCATGCGGGCTGCGCAAAGGGCGCCCTTGAAATGCCAAAGTCCGGGCACGATCTCCGCCGGCACGGTGTATCCGGGGCCGCCCATGCCAAAGGAATCCCGCGGCATGGCCGGGTCTTTCGTGTAGGGATCGCCGCCCTGGATCATGAACGAGGGGATCACCCGGTGAAAGGTCGTGCTGTCATAAAAACCCTCGCGGGCCAGTTTCAGGAAATTGTCGCGGTGCTGCGGGGTTTCGTCGTACAGCACGGCGCGCATGGTGCCGCGCGAGGTGACGATTTCCACTTCACGGGGCCGCGAAAGGATCCCCAAGGCGGTGTCGGTGACGATGAACGCCAAGAGCGCCACGGTGGCTGCCAAGATCAGGTTGTCGCTTTTCATGGGCATTTTTTTCGGACTTTTTTCAAAGGCAAAAATCGAAAACGCGCAGAAATTTTTTTCCGAAGGGAGATTTTTTTACATGGAATTGTCCACATACCGGATGGCCAGGCGCTTCAGCAATTTTTCCTGCTCCTTGAGCCGGTTGGCGTCTACGGGGGCCAGTTGCCGGAAATGGGGCCAACCGTCGTCGTCGAGGCCCTCGAACTCGTAAAAGCCTTCTTGGGCGAGCAGCGAGCACACGGCGATGTGCATCAGGTCCTGCTTCTCTTCTTTGGTCCAAGACTCGCGCACATGCCCCAGTTCCTGCATACCGATCAGCAACAGCATGGCGTTCAGGTCGGGCAATTTATCATAACCCAAGGTTTCCTGTACCAGCGTCCGCACGCGCAGCCATTCGAAGTCGAGCTGCCAATCTTCTGTTTCGTTGATGTTGGGGGCTGTGTCCATTTTTTGGGAAAAAAAAGAAAAAAACAGGTGGAAAAAGGAGAAGGCAGGGCAAAATCTATTTTTTAAGAAAAAAATTTCCCAAAAAAAGAATCCGAAGACCGAGCGCTACGGAGCGACCACGATCCGCAACGGCATTTCGGAACCGGCTCCTGTGCGGATGCGCAAAATGTACATCCCGGGCGCAATGTCTTCGAAATCGAGGGCAAAGCGGTTGGAGCCGGGCGCCGCCGTCCAATCGTTCCATTGGCGGAGGATGCGTCCAGTGGCATCGAACAACGAAAGGGCCAGCTGGGTTCGTTCGGGCCAATCGAGGCGCAGCTCGGCGTGGCGTCCCGTGGGGTTGGGGAAAAGGACCGCTCCCGCGCCCGGGGGCAGAGCGGTCGTTCCGGTGGCCGTGTCTTGGCATGGCGTGAAATACGCGACGCCGGGCGAACCGCCCAAGCAACCGTCGAACCAGTTGGCGCCGTTGTTCATCACGCCCAGTTCGTCCAACAGTTCGAGGGTGTAGCCGTTGCCGTCGGAGCCTTCGGGCCACGGAATGGAATCGCGGTAGTCCACCGAGAATTGCAACCGGCCTGAAGCGTCGAAAAGCCGAAGCCGGTCGCCCGCACCGCTGAGGTTGAACAAGAACGGACCCACGGTATTGAGCACATCGGGGTGGAACTGTTGGAATTTGGCCGTGGTCTTGTGCAGCACCAAGTGGGAATCGGGATATAGGAGCGTGCCGGGCGGAATGGTGTAAACATTGAGGTCATTGTCGTCCGAAAACTGCCAGCCCGAGAGATCGAGGGTGCTGTTGCCGGTGTTGTGCAGCTCCACCCAATCGTCGGTGTCGAGCAGGGTGTCGGAGTTGTAGTTGATCTCGCTGAACACGATGGGGTCGTTGCACGGGGTATAGGGCGCGCCAGGCGATCCGCCCATGCAGCCGTCGAACCAGTTGGCGGGATCGCTCGGTGCGCCGCCCACGGAAAGCAGCTCCAAGGTCCTTCCTCCTCCATCGGCACCGGTGGGCCAGGGCAGGGAATCGGTGTAAGGCACCGAAAGGTACAGCACGCCCGGAGGGGCGTAAAGGTTGACTTCGTCGCCGGCGCCGGACAGTCCGAAATCAAAAAAGCTGAGGTGGGGCACGCCGGGGTGTTCGAGCGCAAACAAGATGGGGTCGCGGACCACCACGAGGCGCTCGCCGGGAGCCATCACGGTCCCGTTCGGGAACACATACTGCTGCAGCGGATCGGCATCCGTGAAATACCATCCGGTGAGGTCGAGGGGCGCTTGGCCGTAGTTGTGGAATTCCACCCAGTCGCCGGCGTCGCGGGTCGGATCGGAATTGTAGTTGATCTCGCTGATCGCGACGGTCGGTCCGCCGACGGCATCGAAGTGCGCCACGAAAGCGGTCTGCGAAGTGATGTTCCGCACAAAGGAAGCTCCGTTGGGGTCGTTGATGAAGGGATTGTTGTCCCAGTGGGAAAAAGCAAACCCCGGGTTGGGAATGGCCGTCACGGTGACGGGCACGCCGTCGAAATAAACGCCCTGCCAAGGCAGCGGCCCCGGTTGGATGGTGTTGATGCGCACCACCCCGGCCCCGGCCGGCTGCACCTCGAGGGTAATGTCCACCTGTCCGTTAAGCGCGAATCCGTTCTGGATGTGCTGGCGGGCGTAGAAGTTTCGCCCCGTCATGTTGTCGATCATGTTCTGGGTGCCGAAGTTTACCCGATCGAGGTATTCTTGGAGGCTGCCCATGCCCGCCTCGGCGCCCCAGCGCTGGAAATTGCGGGGCATTTCGGGCAAAAACTCCGTGCGCATGGCATTGGCTATGTCCGTCAGGCGCCCGGGCTGGTACTCGGTGTTCATCATGTCTGCATAGCGATTGATGAAATACACGCGGAAACTGTCGTTCTGCATGAACTGCCGGTACAGATTGGCGAACAGGTTGTTGGGATCGTAATTTTGGAGAAAATCGATCATGTTGGCGTCGTTGCCGGTCCAACCGCCCCAGCCCATGCCCAGTTCGAGATCGATGGCCGAGAACCGCCAGCGGTTGTCGAGGCCCGGCGAGCGCCAAAAGCGGATGTTGTTGTAGGGCCAGTCGACATTGCACGACCAAGTTTCGGCGATGATGTAGTCCGCAAAGGCTTTCAGATCGAGCTGTTGGTCCACTTGGGCAAAAAAGGCGGGATCGGCGGGGTTGGCCTGCATGGTCTGGCCGTAAAAATCCAGGAAACCGTCCACCGAACCGCGCACGGCGCGGAGGGTCAGGTTGTACCAGTAGCTGATCGCCAGCAGGTCCATCGAATCCTGATCGGCCCCATACACTTCCTGATAGGTATGCGGGTCGAGTTTTTCGCGCAGCTCGTACAGGCCCCAGTATTCGCCGTTGAGATAGACGGCCACGGGCCGATACTCGGAATATTGGATCTCCATGTTCTGATGGGCGCGGAGAAGCAACTGATCTTTGAAGGTCAGGTTCATCCACATATTGCTGCCGTTGCGGAGGTACAGTGTTTCGTAGTCTTCGCGGCCGGGGCGACCGGGCAGCACGGGGTAGTCCACATCGCCCTCCCCGAAAATGCCGTGGTCCGGCTCCAAGCGGAAACTGCGCTGGGGCTGGCTGCGGCTGCCGCCCGCGCCGCCGTCGATGCGGATGCCGGAGCGTGTGGAAAAGCGGGCAGTGCCCGTGTTTTCGAAAAATTCCAGCGTGCAGGGCCGTTCCCAGTCGGTCCACCAATTGTCGTAGATACCTTCGCCGCCGTACAGGTCGTCGTCTTCGATGGTGATCGACACGATGGGCACCGTGAAGTTTTCCGACAACAGAAAGGTGCGCGTGACGGTGCGGCTGGGGCGGATGCCGGGCAGCAGCGAAAAAGCGCGCAACTTGAGCACGGTGGTGCTATCGAGCGTGATCGGGCCCATGTACAGCGCCGAAAAGTTGTCGGGCGTTTGACCGTCCACGGTGTAGCGGATGACCGTCGGCCCGAAGCTCTGGGCCTCCACAGCCAGTCCGGGCGCGTAGTGCCCGGCGGGCACCAAGACATTCGGTTCGGCGGCGAAACCGTTGAAGGACGTCGCGCCGTTGTTGCTGGCGTTGGGGGTGGCCGATTCGAAGAATTTGATTGCCGGACCTCCGTCCACCGAGCGGCCCACGGAAAAGTCGGTTTCGCGGACATCCGCCCAGAGGGAATCCAAGCGGTTTCCCAGCGCGTCGGACAGCAGTATCGGCTCACCGTTGGCGTCGAGCTTGAAGTTGGCGTGCAGTTCGATCGGTCCACCGCCCAAGGCGAACCAAGCGGGGTTGGGGCCGAACTGGGCAGCGGCGGTGCGCAGGCCGAAGTGCAGGAAGGGGCGCGCGGTGAGGTCGGAGGAGCCCGGGCCGGTATTGTGCACCTCCACAGCCAACAGGTTGTCGCCGGGCAGGAGTGCTTGGCGGAGGAGGGCCTCGGCGATGGCGAAGGATTCCGGGTTTTGTCCGATGTACATCGCGGCCTCGTGGTCGGCGGCGGGCTCGTCCCAAGCGGGGGGCGTACCGCCGAGCCCGGAGCGGGCGATTTCGATGCCGTTGAGGTAGGCCACGAAACCGTCGTCGTAGTCCATCGAGAGCAGGGCCTCCGCGATCAGGGCCGTATCGGCCACGGTGAAAAGCGTGCGCAGGAGCACCGTTTGGGTGCCCGCGGGCAGTACAGTGGCGTCGTCGCCGTCGCCGTAGCCGAAACCGGCGGTTCCAGTGGTCCAGCCGGCGGGCGCGAAGTTAAAGGTGGTCCAAGCGGGATCGGGCTGGGCATTGGGCACGAAGTATTTCCAGGAGGAATTTTCGTCCACGGCCGTTTCCCAGTGATCCGTGCGGGGCTTACGGTCTTTTCCGGAGGCGAAGACCAACAAATGGCTTTGAGGAGCGAGGCTGATGCTGGGCAACGTCCATTTGAGGGGCCTAGATGGATCGTCGGAAAGCCCGAAGCCGCCGAGGTTCACGGGCGCGGGGCCGGCGTTGTACAGTTCGATCCAGTCTTCGTGGTCGCCGTTTTCGTCGGCGATCTGGGCGAGGTTGCGGTTGGAGACCTCGTTGAGGAAGATTTGGGCGTGCGCGGCGCCCACGAGAAGCAGGGCGGCGATCAGCAGGGAAAGTTGACGCAGGAACATGGTATTCATAAAGGTAATTGCCCCAAAGTTAGTTTTTTTTGGATGTACGGTGCCGAACTGCCGTTCAAAATGCGGCGAAGTTGGCAACAAGACGCTTGTGCGGGTAGGGGCAATTTTCCGGCTCGTTGGACGCGGCTTTGGACTTTGGTAGCATCGGTTCTGCAACAGACCCAGAAAACGTTTCGGGTTCCGTACTCCCAATAAACCCAAAATTGTCATTGGACTTTTTTGATCTGCTGAATTTGGGTCTTTCTTAGACTATTTTCAGCGGTAGCATTTGGGCAGTTCGCAAGGTAATTTGTCCCTAGTTGGGCTTACTTTTTCTTTTCCCAAAAAGAAAAAGTAACCAAAGTAAATCCCGATCAAATCCGGTGCCAGCGCGAGTCTTTTGTTCGCGGGCGCGAAAAAAAACTCGATTTGCGGGGCGGCGTTCCGGCCTCGGAACAGCGTCGTTTGCCGCAAATCATTCAACAGGTTTTTCGCTCAG
>JBEIJQ010000143.1:0-7725 GCA_040380145.1 Lewinellaceae bacterium
GCCGACGTTGCAGTCGCCTCGGATTGGTTCAAAGCTTTTCCCAACCCCTCCGACGGGCTTTTCTGGATCCGTTTGGAAAATGGCGCGACGGGAAATTGGAGCGTGGAATTGCGCAACGATCTGGGTCAAGTGGTGCAGGCGTACCGCAACTTGTCGGAAACACTCTTCGCGGTCCCGCGCAACGGATTGCCGGCCGGGATGTATTCCCTCACCGTCCGTTTCGACGATCGCCCGTTTGCGCCTTTGACCAAACGGGTGGTGCTGGTGGATTAGCCCCGCCCACGGATCTTTCCGCCCGGAACGGAAGCGATCAGTTGCTTCGTGTATTCGCTCCGGGGATTTTCGTAGAGCTCGTCCGCTGGGGCGAGCTCTACTGTTTTTCCCCCCTGCATCACCATCACGCGGTCGCTCATCAGCCTGACCACACTGAGGTCGTGGGAAATGAACAGGTAGGTCAGCCCGAACTGCTCCCGCAGGTCCATGAGCAGGTTCAGCACCTGCGCTTGGACCGACACATCGAGGGCCGACACGGATTCGTCGCACACCAAAAAACGCGGCTTCAGCGCCAAGGCGCGGGCGATGCAGATCCGCTGCCGCTGTCCGCCCGAAAATTCATGGGGATAACGGCGGTAGTGCTTTTCTTCCAGCCCCACGGTCCGCAGCAGTTCGATGGCCCGGGCACGGCATTCCTCGCGGCCCGGGTACAGCCCGTGGACGATCATCGGCTCGGCTATCGCGGCCCCCACTGTCATGCGGGGGTTGAGACTGGAGTAGGGGTCTTGGAAAACGATCTGTGCCTTTCGGCGAAATTCCGTGAGGGCCTTTCCGGTGGTTTCCCGAACGGGGCGCCCCTCGAACAGGACTTGGCCGGAATGGACCGGCACCAAGTTGAGCACGGCCCGGCCGAGGGTCGTTTTGCCACAGCCGGATTCGCCCACCAGACCCAGCGTTTCCCCTTCACGGATGTCGAACGATACTTCGTCCACCGCTTTGGTGAACGACCGGGCACGACCCCAAAAATCGGTTTGGGCGGGATACCACACGCACAACTTGTCCACGCCGAGCAGTACGGGCTTTGTTTCTATTTCGGCCGCCCGGGCGGCGGTTTCCGCGCGGGAAACCACCCGTGCGTCGAGGGCCGAGCGGACGGACATTTCTTTTTCTCCGAAAACTGTTTTGCCCGACGCATCCACCTCGCTCGACATGAAATCGGCCACCACGGGCAAGCGCCGTAAACGCCGGTCGAGCGGTGGCCTACAGGCCAACAGCCCCTTGGTGTAGGGGTGCTGGGGGGCTTCGAAAATTTGTTCGACCGGGCCTTCTTCCACCACCTCGCCACGGTGCATCACCACCGCTCGATCGGCCACCGAGCGGATCACGCCGAGGTCGTGCGAGATGAACAGGATGGAGGTGCCGTGGGCCTCGCGGAGTTCGACGAGCAGCTCCAAAATGGTTTTTTGGACCGTGACATCCAGTGCCGTCGTGGGTTCGTCGGCGATCAGCAGCCGGGGATTGCACGAAAGCGCCATCGCGATCATCACGCGCTGCTTTTGCCCACCCGACAGTTGGTGTGGATAGGAACGGTACATGCGCTCCGGTTGGGGCAGGCGCACCTGCTCGAACCATTCGAGGGTGCGCGCGCGGGCTTGTTCACGAGAAAGTTGCAGGTGCAGGCGCAGTGCTTCGGCCACTTGTTCGCCACAGGTGAAAACCGGGTTGAGCGAGGTCATCGGTTCTTGGAAGACCATCGCGATCGAACGCCCCCGGTAGCGGCGCATGTCTTTTTCGGCAAGTCGCAGCAGATCCACGGGCGGCTCGTCGGGCGCGGGCGCGAACAGGATCTCGCCGCCCGTCAAAAGGGCAGGAGGCGATTGGAGCAGGCGCATCACCGAGAGCGCCGTGACCGATTTGCCCGAACCGGATTCCCCCACGATGCCCACCGTTTCGCCGGCCCCGACATCGAACGATACGCCCCTGACCGCCGGAGCGGTTCCCTCCTCCGATCTGAAATCGACCTTCAATTGGCGAACGGACAGCAGCACGGGCCGGCAGCGGAGATCAGTCCTTGGCCTTGTGCTTCAGCACTTTGGCCTCGATGAAAAAAATCGTGTCCTCGGCGATGTTCTTGGTCAGGTCGCCGATGCGCTCCACTTTGCGCATAGTGGAAAAGAGGTTGAGGTAACGCTCGGCGTTGTCGGGATCTTTGCGCAGCGCTTCGCTGATGATCCGGCCCGAATCCCGGTTGATGGCGTTCAGCATCGTGTCTTTGCCGAAGATCAGGCGCGCCAGTTTGGTATCCTCGAAATTGAAGGCGTGGACGGCATCGTCCAGCATCGAGATGCTGGTGTCGAACATTTCCCGGAACCGCAGCTCGGCGAGCAGTTCGTCCGAAAACGGCGTTTTCACGATGGCCACGGTACGGGCCACCCCGCAGGCGTGGTCGCCGATGCGCTCCAAATGGTTGATGATCTTGAGGGAGGCCAGCACGAAGCGCAGATCGATGGCCACGGGATGGAACAGCGCAAAGATCTTTTCGCATTCCCGGTCGATGGCCAATTCGGTGGCGTTCACATGGTTTTCGTAGTGGTTGATCTCTTCGGCCAAGGTGGCGTCCATCTGCATGAAGGCGTCCTTGGATTTGGCCAACTGGCTGCGCACGAGGTGCATCGCGTCGATGGTGTGGTCTTTCAACTCCTGCAGCTTGATGTTCAATTGACTCATGGTTCGACTTTTTTTTGGGAAAAAAAGAAAAAAAATTTCGGGGAAAAGCCCGCTCTGCGGAAGTTTTCGCCGCAAATTACGATTTCTGCCGTTCGGGGCGGAAATTTGCGTTTCTTTTCCCCGCTTTTTCACCCAAAAAAAATTGCCCCGTGCAGCTTTTTTACCTGCCCGATCTCGTCCTGTCCGATCCCAAACTGCCCGCGGCGGAATGGCAACACGCCCAGAAATCGCTCCGCCTCCGCCCGGGCGATCCGTTTTGGGCCACCGACGGAAAAGGTCATCTGGCCGCTTGCCGTCTGGGGGAAATGCCGCCGCCCAACAAGAAAAACCGCGGCGAGCCACCCGCTTGCCCCGTGACGGTGGATTCCGTGACCTTCCGCCCCAGACCCGAAGCGGGTCTGCACCTGGCCGTGGCCGTGACCAAAAATCCGGAGCGCATGGACTGGCTCGTCGAAAAAGCGGTCGAACTGGGCCTGGCCGCTTTCACGCCCTTGGTGACCAAGCGGACCGAAAAAGCCACTGTGAAACTGGAACGGCTACAAAACCTCGCGGTTTCGGCGATGAAACAAAGCCAACAGGTCTGGCTGCCGGAAATCTCCGGCCCGCTGGATTTCGACAAGTGGCTGTCCTCCGCGCCCACGGGCGACGGGTTCATCGCCCATTGCCTGCCCGAAAACGGCCCCTTCTTGGGGCATTGTTTTTCCGCCCGCCGATCGGCCACCGTGCTGATCGGTCCGGAAGGGGACTTCACGCCCGAGGAGGTGGCCGGGGCGCTCGAGGCCGGTTATCGCGCCGTGGGATTGGGCGAAAACCGCCTCCGCACCGAAACCGCGGCCCTGTACGCCGCCGCGCTGTTCGCGGCTTCCCGCAACGGCTGAATCTTTTGCCTGCCCGGGCGTCGGTTCCGTTTCTCCATCGTACCTTCGCAGCATGAAGAACGGAATTTTCGTTGCCCTCGGCGCCAATCTCGGCGATCGGTCGGCCCAATTGCGGACCGCTATCCAAAAAATTTCGGCCCGGGGCATCAGCGTCCTGTCCCGCTCCGGCGTGTACGAGACCGAACCGTGGGGAAACCGCGACCAGCCGGCCTACCTCAACCAGGTGATCCAAGTGGCCACGGCCCTCACGCCCCCGCAATTGATGGAGGTCTTGCTGGAAATCGAACGGGAAATGGGCCGCGACCGCTCCGCCGAAAAGCGCAACGCCCCGCGAACGATGGACTTGGATCTGTTGTTCTACCACCAACAGGTCCTGCGCACCCCCGCGCTCACTTTGCCGCATCCCAGGCTGCACGAAAGGAACTTTGTGCTGTATCCGTTGGTTGAAGTGGCCGAGCCTTTCGAGCATCCCGTCCTGAAAAAAACGGTGGGCGATCTGCTCTGGGTCTGCAAAGATCCCTCCGAAGTCATTCTTTTGTAGCGACAAACCTATGGAAATCAAGAATCGGCGCTCGCGCTTTGAATACCACATCTCGGCCACTTTCACGGCCGGCCTCGTGCTCACCGGCACGGAGGTGAAGTCCGTCCGGGATGCCAAGGCGGGGCTGGTGGATTCGTACTGCTACTTTTTCAAGGACGAACTGTACGTGAAGAACATGTACATCGCCGAATACAAGCTCGGCACACACAACAACCACGATCCACGGCGCCTGCGCAAGCTCCTGCTCAACCGCAGCGAACTCAAAAAATTGGGCACCAAGGTGAAAGAACGCGGTTTTACCATCGTTCCCCTGCGGTTGTTCATCAGCGAAACCGGTCTGATCAAGTTGGAAATCGGCTTGGCCCAGGGCAAAAAGACCTACGACAAGCGTCAGTCGATCAAAAACAAGGACCTCAAGCGGGAAATGGACCGGGCCGACAAAGGGTAGGGGAGCGGTGGGCCCGCGATCAGGTGACCAATGCCTCTTGGCCGACCAATCTGGCCAGGCGTCCTTTCAGGAGGCGGTACCGTTCGCTTTCGCCCGACACCATTTTCAAATAGGCCAATCGCCCCTGCAGCCAATCCGACAGGGCTGGCGGTCGCTCTCCGTACCGATGGTTCAATACGCTGCGGCTTCGTCGGGCAAAGTAGTAGTTGGCCCTCGGATAACCGTATTCTTCCCACAGGTACAGCCATTTGCGGAGCGATTTCAAGTACGGTCGCCCCACGCTCGGCCGTTCGTTCACGGTCAGTCCCGTGACGATTTTCCGGTACCCGTCGCTCTGCAGGCGGGTTTTGCCCTCGTTGATCCGGAAATTTCCCCGCGCGATGATGCGTTGCAGGGCCGTCCAAAAAATCCCGTTCGGTTGGTAGATCCGATGCATCGAACTGAAGGTGATGTCGTCGGCGTACCGTGAATAAACTGCCCCGTGACGGCGCGCGAGTCTCGTCAGGTCGCGGTCCAAGCGCTGGCAGACCAGATTGCTCAGCACTGGAGAGGTGGGAGCGCCCTGCGGCAGTACGTTGCGGTGCTGGATGCGGATGCACCCGTCCGGCGAGATGCGCTCCACCGGCAGTTCCACGCAACAGATAGCGGCCACGGCGTTGGCCACCGGCAGGAGGCCCCGGTCGCGGTTCCAATGGAAGGGATGGGTCTGCAGCCGTCCCCAGATCCGGGCCTGGTCAATGGACGGAAAAAAATCTTTCAAGTCGAGGTTGAGGACAAAAAATTTGCCCGCGTGCCTCCATGCGTTGTCCACCACGGAGGTCCGGGGCAGAAAAGCCGTGGCCGCCGGATGTGGATCGGCCAACGCCCGCAGGATCCGGGCCACGCAGCGCTGCAGGATTTTGAGCCGCGGCTGCGGGGCATGGATCGTCCGCGTGCCGCCCGATTTTTTGCGGATCGAAAACGGTCGGTAGGCGGCGTGCAGGTGCCGGGGGATCGTGTAGTAATTGAACTGCTTCATCGATATGGGCGCGCCCAAAGGCATGATCGCCCGCTTGACGAGGTTCACCACTTCCAGAAAATCTTCCTTGGACCGCATTTTTTCACACGCCGAACGGATGGATGCGTCCAGCATTTTGTCCGGTTGGTTTTCCATTTTTTTTGTTTTTGTGCAAAAAAGGTAAAATGCCCGTTGGGATTTTCTTTGTTTTTGTTTGGTTGGAAAAAGCCTTCGATCGAGGGATTCGAGGCGTGGCCTGAACGTCCGAAACTTCTTTCGGCCAGTTCTGTGCCGGTCGTCGGGTCATCCCGTCCGACCCTTCCGCTGCCGGGACCAACCCCGCAGCTGCCCGCCGGTTCTTGCTTTTGGAGCAACAGCGGGCATGTTCAAATTCTTGCCGGGCATTTTACCTAACACAAATATACGGAAAATTTCGTTTGTTTTACCCGATCGATTTTTGGAAGTGTATGGGGCCAGTACAAAATCTAAGAGCGGGCCTTCGGATCGAGTACGGGTTTTGTCGGATGGTCTATTTCTGGTGCACGCGGCATTCTACGCCCGAAAAAGCATCTCCAGAGAGGGTGAACGAGAAAAACCAATTGAGTGACCAACAGCAAAAGCAGTGCTTAGTTCCTCCGTTTTATCCTCGATCTATCTCATTTTTGAAAACCCCGAAGGAAATTTTTGGAAAAAGGGGCGACAATGGTATGGATTTTGTAAGTTTGGCGGGCCTTTGGAAGATCAATTCGACAACTCAAAATAAACCAACTGTCAGATCAAATACTGACTATTACAATAAAATTTACTTCGACACATGCTGCCCAACTCCCAAACTGTTCCCCTCAGCCCCCGAGAAGCCAGAAAAATTATGTTTTCGGTAATCGTGCCGAAAATCATTGGGCTGTTTTTAATAGCATTTGTTTTATTATTTATTCATGCTCCAGTAGAAGATCGCCATGGGCAAAGAATACCCATCCCAGTAAGAGTCATATTTACCGTCACATTTGGCTTGGGTTTTGGAGGTATTTGTTGGGAATTGCCATCTCTTATTAGAAAGGCTCGAATGGGTACCAAAACCGTTTCCATTGCAAATGTCAAGGCCAAAAAATTCACTCACCGTTATTCCAGTAAAGGTGGTGGTCTTAGTGTACAATATAAATTAATATTTGACGATCAGACCTTTGAGACGGTTTCCCAAAGCACATTTGATAGAATTCGTATTGGCGATCGAGTTGAGTTACACCGCATGCTGGAAAAAAAAATACTGTTAGATGTCCGGCCATTTCAACCGCACGAAACGGCTGTTAACACTACTGTGCGATTGAACTCATTGGGGCAAGCAGTCCAAAATGTCCCGATGGAGCCTGATGAGCGCAAATCAGTTTTTAAGGATCTACTGGATGCCATTTTGTTTCGTTTTTTATTTCCTTTTCTGTTAGGCAGTTTATTTTTTTTCCTGCCGATCTTAGGTTTGTACAAAATTTTGACAGGGGATAATGAATGGACTTATGATTCTATTTTCACACCAATTATTTTTCTCGTAACTGCACTCATGGGTATTGTTCTGCTGATTTATCTGAACAGAATCACCTTTCGCCTGCTGAGGGATTGGAGTACCGCAAAAAAAAGCGTTGTGGAGGAAACGGTTTACGATGTTGTCGAAAGCGATCTGAGGTATTCTCGGCTGTCGCCTGCCCCCAGCTTGATAATGAATGGATTCCAACTAAAATTATTCAAGTTCCCCCAAAATTTATATTATCTGGAAACAGGGGGGCAATGGAGAGAGGTCGAGAAGGGAATGCTCTCAACAGTCGTTGTTGGCGACACCTTAACGCTGCATTTGGCTCCCTACAGCGGGTTGGTTTTGGGCGTTGAGCCCCAAAAGCCTGTGCTTAACCCCATTGTTGGACCAGAAAGTACCCGTCCTTAAGCTGGGGGAGGGTGATAAGCCCAAAATTGTCATTAGCCCAAAATTGTCATTAGAACTTTTGATCTGATCAGTTTTGGCCTTTTTTATACTTTTTCATCGGTAGCGTTTGGGTTGTTCGCAAGGTGATTTGTTCCTTGATGGACTTTCTTTTTCTTTTTCCAAAAAGAGAAAGAAATCAAAATGAATTCCGATCAAATCCGGCGCCAGCGC
>JBEIJQ010000144.1:0-7661 GCA_040380145.1 Lewinellaceae bacterium
CACCGCGGGCACTACCTACAACTTCCAAGTGGCCACGGTCTGCGGTGCCACCACGACGGCTTATTCCACCCCGGTGAACTTCGCCACCCTCACGGCCTGCACCGACGCCTATGAGTCCAACAACTCCCGAGGCACGGCCCGCACGATCTCCGTGAACACCAACATCACGGCCCGCATCGGCACCTCTACGGATTTGGACTGGTTCCGGTTCACCACCACCAATGCCTCGCCCAAGATCAAAGTGGATCTCACCAATTTGCCCGCCGACTACGATGTGCGCCTGTACAATTCCAACGGAACCCAACTGGCGATCTCGCAGAACACCGGCACCACGGCCGAGGTGATCCGCTACAATACGCCGACCGTTGGGGCGACCTATTTTGTCCAAGTTTATGGCTACAACGGCGCGTTCAACGCCTCGGCCTGCTACAACCTGCGCATCTCCACCCAAGCGGCCAACTGGCGCGACGGCGGAGATTTCGAGGCAGAAAGCGAAATCGTGGAATTCGGCCCGATCATGGACGAAAACAACTTCTCCTTCCGCGTGTTCCCGAACCCCGTGTCCGATCAGGCCACGATCACGTTCGATGTGCAGCAAGACCAAGAGGTGCGCCTCAGCGTCACCGACCTCACGGGCCGTGTGGTGCTGATGCAGCAAACCCTCGCCTCCAAGTCCAATCAGCTCCCCTTGGATCTCTCCTCGCTGCCCCGCGGACTGTACTTCGTCCGCATGGAAAACGGCCGCGAGCAGTTCACGCAAAAAGTCGTTTTGGAGTAAGCCAACTCCTTTTGCAAAAAAGGCGCGCCGGAAAACCGGCGCGCCTTTTTTTGTGTTTTCGGGCTACGTCCATCAAGGAACGAATCACCTTGTAAACTGCCCAAACGCGATCGCTGAAAAAGTCTAAAAGAAAACCCAAATTGAGCTGGTCAAAATGTCCAACGACAATTTTCTCCTAAAATCCCTTCGACCGCAACACAGGATCGCCCCAACTTCCGGGAAAAAAAACGGCCCGGACAAACGCCCGGGCCGCTGAAACGAGAGAAGCTCAAAAACCGATTTCGATGCCGGCCATCCAGTGCCGGCCGGCTTGGGGGAACAGTCCGTCCACTTGACGGAAAGCGCCGTCGTATTGGAAACGGTACACCCAGCCGTTGGCGGAGTACAGGGCATCGAACAGGTTGCGGCAGGTGAAGGTCAGACGCACGTTGGTACCGCTTTTGGGCAGCAGCGCGTAATGGAGCCGCA
This sequence comes from Lewinellaceae bacterium, assembly GCA_040380145.1. Lineage (GTDB taxonomy): Bacteria > Bacteroidota > Bacteroidia > Chitinophagales > Saprospiraceae > JBEIJQ01. The sequence continues at coordinate 1,247 of JBEIJQ010000144.1, forward strand.
GATCGGCGGTGAACCACGGCGAGAGGGCCCGGCTGTCGTCGCCGGTGTTGTCAAGGTACTGCTTGCCCACATATTTTCCCAACAACGCGAGGGTCAGCGATTGGTGCTCCGGGCCGACTTTCCACCAAGCGTTGCGCAAAAAATCGAAGGAGGCCTCGGCGCCGGCCACCACGGCGGGCGAAAACGCCAACGGCGCGTTCTGCCGCTCGACGGCCACCTGCCCGCCCGTGTCCCAGTCGTCCACATACTCGGTATAGGACACGATGCGGTTGTCGGAAAAAGCCGCGTTGCCGCGCAACAAGAAACCGACTTTTTCGGGCTGCCAAGCGGCGGAAAGTTCCAGTCCCAAGCGGCGGCTTTGCGGGACGTTCACGCGAGTATAAGCCCCCACATCGTTGAGTCGGCCCGTTAGCACGAGCTCGTTTTGGTAAAACATCCCGAAAGCCGTGGCCTCGAGCTGCAACGCGCCGCGCACACGCCGCCAGCCGAGTTCCACGTCGTACAGCCGCTCCGGAGTGGGTCGCTGCGCCGGGGGCGCGTCCACGAAGTCGTTTCGGTTGGGCTCGCGGTGGGCTAAGCCGCCGTACAGCGAAAGGGAATGGCCGTTGTCGAACGAGTAGCGCAGACCCGCTTTGGGATTGAAAAAATGCAGGGCGGCGGACTGGTCGAGGATCGTACCGTCTTGGTCGGGCCCTTGGAAAGCGTAGCGCACGAAGCGGTGCTGCAGATCCACGAACAGCGTGAGGCGCTCGTCGACAGAGGCCCAAGACCATTTGACGAAGGTGTTGCCGTCGGTTTTGGCGGCATCGTTGGCGTAATAACGGTGGCGGATGTCGCCGGTAGAAGCGAAACGCGCCCAGATCACCTCGCCGAAGTGGTCGCCGAGGTAATGATTCCAACCGCCGCCGATCAGCAGTTCGGTGCGGTAGTTCGGAGCATAGCGCACCGAATAGGTGGCCCCAAAGAAATGGTTGTCCAACCAACGGCGCCGGATCAGATCCGTCTGGGAAACGGTGGTGTCGCCGATCGCCACGTCGGGCAAACCGTAATCCCCCAAAGCATCGCCGGCACGGAATTCCTCGAAGTACCCGCGGCCACGGGTGTAGTGCAGCGACACGTTGGCCGATACGCTCCCGAGCTGGTACAAACGCCCGTGCAACTGATAATGGGTCTGGGCGTAGTCGTCCACTTGGTTGTCGTAGGTGTAATAGTTGTACCGCCGGTCGCTGTCGAACAGGTTTTGGGTCTGTTCGGCCGAAAGGCCCATGAAGGCAGCGTAATCGGCCATACCCGCCGAATCGTTTTCGATGCGGGCGCGCGGCGTGCCGTACCAAGCCTGGCGGGTGGTTTCCTGTCCGCTGAACACCACGGCGCGCAGGTATCCGCGATCGTTTTCGTAGCCGGCCTGGGCGTAAAAGGACCTCAGACGGGCGGCGGAGCGATCGACATATCCTTCGGAGGCAAGGTAAGAGAGACGGCCTTCGGCGTGCCAATGGCCGCGGATCAGGCCCGTGCCGAAGCGCAGATTGTGGCGGTGCGTGCCGAAGGAGCCCACGCTGTGGGCAGTGGACCCGTAGGGTTCCATGCTGCGACCCATCGTGTTGAGGTTGACAGAGGCGCCGAAAGCACCGGCCCCGTTCACCGAGGTGCCCACCCCGCGCTGGATCTGGATGTCGTTCACCCCGGAAGCGAAGTCGGGCATGTTCACCCAAAACACCTGTTGGGACTCGGAATCGTTGAGCGGCACGCCGTTGACGGTGACGTTGATGCGGGTACCATCGCTGCCACGAATCCGCAGGCCGGTGTAGCCGATGCCATTGCCGGCGTCGGAATTGGTCACCACGGAAGGGGTCTGGTCGAGCAGAATGGGCAGGTCCACACCGAGATTATTGGGGGCGATCTGCGCCTGCTTCAGGTCGGTGAAGGCCACCGGCGAACGCTGGCCCACGCGGTCGGCGCCGACGAACACCGCCGGCAGTACGCGCACGATCGGAAACATATCGGTACGCTGATGGGGAATCAGCGTATCCTCGGGCACATCGGGCGTTTGGGGATTCTGGGGATCCTTTTGGGCCCACAGGCCCCAAGGCAGCATCAAAAGGAGGAAAACAACTGGATGCGGGTGTGTTTTTTTCGAAAAAAACATAAAAAAAACAGGATTTTGGGATAAAAAAAAGGTGTTCGGGCCAATGGCCGATATCACAGAAAACCTCAAAATCCGGGGGAGAGGGCCGCTTTTTTTCCCAAAAAAGAAAAAAAAACGGTCGTACAGAATTTTCCTTGGCAGCATGACCTGCCCAGGTTCTGCGGGTTTGATCTCAGTCCGTCGCCGTTAAGCGGCAGGACACCCCGAATTCCGTTCAATTGAACAATCAGCGCTTCCTTTGGTTCATCGCCGCCCAAATGGGCCGCATGACGGCCAGCCAAGAGAGGTTCTCCTCGGCGTATCGGCGCATGTCGCGGGGATATTCCGGGTATCGGGCGCGGACGATGCGGTAAAAATCCAGCAAACGAGCGATGTCCACGGAACTGTCGTCGGCGGGAATCCGCAGCGAGAAGGGGAACTTGTCCTCCGGAAAGGCTTCGTCGAGGAAAGCCTGCACGAAGGGGAGGCCGTTCGCGCAGTAGGTCCTCGATTTGAGGACAGAGCCTTTTTCCAACCGGATGCGGTGAAGGGCGAGCGTGCTGATGCCGAGGTGGGCGCCGGCCATGAGCTCTTCGAGGGCTTTTCCCGATCGGTGGCCGTGGAAAACAACGGAATCCTGCAGCCCGAGTTTGGCCACCAGCGCTTGTAGGCGGGGCAGTTCGTCGCCCTTGCCCGCGATGTCGAACACCACCTTGGGCGCGCCCGGGGGCGCTTGTTCGCGGTACCGCGCCAGTCCCTCGACCAAGCGGTCGAACCCGTGCCAAGTCTGTACATTGGCCAGGCCCAGCAGGTGCAGTTCGTTTTCCAAGGCAGGCGGTTGGGCCACAAACGGGGTGTCGCGCACCGAAATGCCGTTGCCGACGACCAACACGGGCAGCCCATAAATCTCGTCCACCGGCGAAACGGACACGGCATAGTCCACCCACTGCCGGAACGAGCGCGCGCACCATCGGTCGAGCCACACCTTCAGCCGGTCCAAAGGCCGCACGTACTCGTGCTCATAAGGAAAAGTGGGAAACTCCATTAGAAGCAGCCCCTTTGGATTGGCCTTTTTGAACCGTTTGAAAAAGCCCAACAGGGCGGGGGTGGACAAGTGGTGCCGGTAATAGATCGCGTCGTAGCCGGCCAACCCGAGCCGTTGGGGCATTTCGCGGTAATAGACCGACAGTTTGCCCGCGCCGCTGGGCAACGGCAGGGAGACGGTTTCGCCGCTGTGGAGGTCTGCCTTGAAAAACAGGCCCTCCCGGTACAGCAGGTCGGTTTCGTGGCCGGCCTCCCGAAAGGCCGCCACCTGGGCGCGGATTTTTTGCCGGATGCCCGACATGCCCTCGAGGGCGAAATCCATTTTTGTGAAAAACAAGACGCGCATGGCAGATCGGGCGTCAGTGCAAGACGCAGTTTTTCAAATGGACGGTTTGGCCGTTTTGGGCGATTTTCACGGATTGGGAACAGGAGCCCTTGGCATGCTGCAGACCGAGCGTGTGTTGGCCGGGAACCAATCGGACCACGATCGTTTCCGGTCCATCGAGCCGATGGGCCACCAGTTGGTCGTTGGCCAGCACCCGGATGCACTTTTTTGCATTGCTCACTTGCAACCGCACCTCGTAAAGCAAAATTTTGTCGCGTAACTGCGGCACTTTTCGGATAATGTCCGGGCGCAAGATCACGTGCGGTTTAGGGCCGGGAGCGGTATCGCCGGGAGGGGTTTTCGGTTCGGGCCCCGGGGGCGGGGAAATTTTTTCGACGGGAGTATCGGATGCGGGCGCGGCGGCTTTTTCTGAGGCGATTTCCGGGGAAGGACTTCTTTTTTTTTCGAAAAAAAATCCCGCCCCCACCAGCAGCAACAGGAGCAGGGCGCCGGCACCGACTCTCCAAAACGGGTTGGTCTTGCGCGTGGCGGGCGGCTCTGAAGCGGTTTCCAGGGGAGCGGTGCTTGGGGATGCCGAACGCGGAGCCAAGTGTTTTCGGATAGCCTCCACGACTTGCATCCAGGCCTTATCGGGATTGGGCCAGTCGCTGATGGGCAGCAGACGGCCGTTGTCGGTGGGCAGGGGACGCAGGTGCCCAAACGGCAGGGAAGGCCAATCGCAGTGCCTCACGAGCACGGGCAGGAGCAGCGCCTGTCCCGATTGGTGGCGGGCAATGGCCTTGGCCACTAGGGTGCCGTAGCAGAAATCGTTGGCGATGAAATCGGCGCTGAGCAACATCACGATCACCTCTGCGTCGTTCATTTCCCGCTCGATGGCCTCGTCCACCGCTTGTCCGGCCTCGATCATCTGATCGTTCCAAGTGCCGGCGATGCCCTGCCGCTCGAGGCCGGCCAGATGGCTCTGCAGGTGTTCGAGGAACGCATTGTCCTCCAAGGTATAAGCGATGAATATTTTGTTGGGCATAAACCGGGGCGCGGACAAAAAAACTTGGGCAGGTCAAAATTCGCTTTTTTGCGCAAAAAAACAACCTCGGAAGGGCTTTTCCCACGGATCGGGGCCGAACCGGCAAAAAAAATGGTCCGGCGCAGGACAGATGCTCAAGACTTGCTTTCGGACTGGCGGAGGATGTCCGACATCATTTCGATCTGGACCCGTTGGATCTCGAGGAGCTCCTGTTGCTGATGGATGATCAGGTGGTCGATTTTTTCGTGCAGCAAACGGATTTCGAGTTCCGATTTCAGGTTGATCATGTAGTCTTTTTTGGCCCGTTCGCGGTCTTTTTCCTCTTGGCGGTTTTGGCTCATCATGATCACCGGGGCCTGCAGAGCCGCGATGCACGACAGGATCAGGTTCAGCAGGATAAAGGGAAACGGATCGAAGCCGCGGTTGGCGAAAACGAAATAGTTGAGGACGATCCAGGCGAACAAAAACGCTCCGAACAACACGATGAAGGTCCAGCTGCCCCCGAAATCCGCCACGCGGTCGGCCAATTTTTGTCCGAACGTGAGCGGCTTTTCCTCGGAATCGAGTTTTTCGGAGATAAAAGAATGGTCGTTCAGGGATTCCAGGACCATTTTTTCCAGACCTGTCAGTTGGCCGATCTGATTGGCCAGGCATTCGGCGATGTACTGCTCCCGGTAGGGGTTGAGTTCGGAAATGGCCAAAAAGCCCTCGTCGCCGAAATCGGGGCGGTCGCGCCGCACGATCTCCAGCACGGACTTGCGGATGGATTTGGCCGACATCCTTTCGGCGATCGGGAAACGCTTTTGTGAAAGGTCGCTCTTGAAGGTTTGCATAAAATCGGATTTTGAGCGTGCTTTGCAAAGATAAACCTCATTTGATGGATCTTTTCTCATGGCCCGTTGGGCGGCTTCCCCTCCAGTGGACGATTTTGTTCGGCCTGCTCGCGGGGCAACTTTCCGCCCAAACACTCTCCGGAACGGTCGAGGACGCCGCCGGACGGCCCGTGCCGTTGGCCCGCCTCGGCTGGCTTGGCGGCCCACCCCGGGCCTTGACCGATAGCACGGGACGCTTCGCAATCCCCCGCGATTCAACAGGCTCCTCGCTCCTGCTCGTAGCCCCCGAGGGATTTGCGCCCGATACGGTGGAGGTGGGCAACCTCACCGAGGTTATCATCACCTTGGGCATCGAACTGGAACTCGAAGAAATACGGGTGCGCTCGCGGCAGCCCGGCATATACCTGTCGGCCCTGCGGCCCTGGGAAACGGAGATCATCACCCAGCGCGAACTGCGCAAAGGAGCCTGCTGCGATCTGGCAGGCTGCTTCGAAACCCAGGGCACGGTCCAATCGGTCACCACCAATGTCGTTACCCGGTCCAAAGAACTGCGCGTGCTCGGGCTGGCTGGGGTCTATACCCAGGTGTTGTTGGACGGTTTTCCCCTCTTGCAGGGTCTCCCCTTTCTGTATGGCATCAGCGCGGTGCCGGGGCCGTTGATCGACAAGATCTATGTCTCGAAGGGTGCCAATTCTGTGGTGCAGGGCCCCGAAAGCATCAGCGGACAGATCAATGTGGAGTACAAAGAGCCCGAGGAGGCGGATCCGTTTTTTGTACAGGTTTTCGCCAACCACTTCGGCGAGACCCAGACCAACGTCATCGCCACCCAGCGCACCCGCGACGGCCGTTGGGGCAACGTGGTCGCTGCGCACGCCTATACCCCCACGCCCCTGAAACTCGACCGCGACGGCGACGGTTTCCTCGACATCCCCCACATCGCCCGGATCCATCTGTATGACAAAATCAAATTCCGCGACGACGACAGCCTCGGGCTGAGCCTGCGCGTTGGCCTGCGCTGGGTGGGCGAACAGCGGTTGGGCGGA
>JBEIJQ010000145.1:0-7645 GCA_040380145.1 Lewinellaceae bacterium
CGGTGGGTGGGGCGAAACCTTGGTCGAAGGGGCGTTGGGCCAAGCCGAGGCGTTCTTGGAACAGTGGATCCATCAGGGCCAGTGTCCCGAGGGAAATTCCGCCGAGGAGCAGGGCATTGGCGCCGATGGGCGCGAGCAGATCGCGGGCCGCGGACGGATTGCTCTGCATCAGATCGGGAACCTGCTTCTCCAGAGCGCTCAGGGATTCCCGCACCTGTTGCTGCATTTCGAGGCCTTTTTCGGTGAGGGGCGGCTCCATGCCGATCCATCTCGACCAGAAATTGTCCCGCCAAGCGCCCTGCATTGCGGGGCTTTTTCGGATGAGATTGGTATAGGTTTTACGGTTGTACAGGGTTTTGCGCACCACGCGCATCAGGTCTTTCACCGGTATATCCGTCAATTCTCGAGCGGCCAATACCGACAGCAAGGGCTCTTCGTGCGGGAGCGGCTTGATGTGGGTGTACCGGGGGCCGCGGCTGATCCCGGGCACTTCACCAGGCAGTATTTGCAGGACGTCGCGATAGATCAGGTCGTCGAAAGTGGCCTTGACGAGTTTGGAAAGAGGAGCCAATTTGGGCCCGGTCAACCAGAGTGTTTCGGCAGGCGTGAGTTTGGTCAAAAGCGACATCAATCCGGGACTGTTTTTTCGAAGAAAGGAGTTGCGGGGGAGCTTGTGTTTTCTGAAACAAAATTACCAAAATTTCGGTATGGTCCAGTACTTGTTCAGATCCACCCAGCGGTAACGGGATTTGAATGCGCGCCGGTGGGCTGGAGGCCAGATGTCATCTGGCGGGGAGTGTCCAAAGGTCTGGGCGTACAGATCCAGCGTTTGCTGGTACCATTCGGCAAACTTCCGTTGTTCGGTCGGACCGCCTTTGGTGGGGCCGTGGTGGATTTTGCGACCGAGGGTGTTTTCGCACAAATCGTCCCAGTAGGAGCGGGTGTACAGCAGGTGCAGGTGCCAAACCTGATCCACCGCATGGGAGGGGCTCAAAGGCTCGGGCGAAAGGCACATCAGATATACGAACCGCTTGTATTCTTCCATTGCCCGCAACGCGAACAGCAGCGACCAGCCGTTTTCGTGCGCCAATCGGTCGCTGAACCGGTATCCGGCATCCGGGTCGTCCAAGGTAAACCGCCTGATTTTTTCCCAATCCATGAAGCTCGTTATGGGGGGAGGATTTTTGGAAATTTTTTATAAAAAATTAATTTTCAATTTTTTATAAAAAAATATCTCAACAAATCGATCTTACGCAAAAAAATCGGCCCATCGCAGGGAATGCAGATGGGCCGTGAGTTGGAATTTTTTCAGGAAAAAAGAGATCAGCCGAAGCCACCGCCTTTGTTTTCCATCGGTTCCTCGGTGAAGACCGCCGAGAGATATTCGCGGTTCAACCGGGCGATGTTGTCGATGGAAATTTCTTTGGGGCATTCCGCTTCGCAGGCACCCACATTCGAACAGTAGCCGAAACCCTCTTTGTCCATCGTGGCGACCATATTCTGCACGCGCTTGTTGGCCTCGGGGCGGCCTTGGGGCAGCAGCGCCAGGTGCGAGACCTTGGCAGAGGTGAACAGCATGGCAGAGGCGTTGGGACAGGCGGCCACGCAGGCTCCGCAGCCAATGCAGGCCGCGGCGTTGAAAGCGCGGTCGGCATCCGGTTTGGGTATGGGTATCGAGTTGCCGTCCACGGCTTGTCCGGTGTTGACCGACACGAATCCGCCCGATTGGATGATCCGGTCGAAGGCCGAGCGGTCCACCACGAGGTCTTTGATGACGGGGAAGGCCTTGGCGCGGAAGGGTTCGATCACGATCGTATCGCCGTCCTTGAACACGCGCATGTGCACTTGGCAGGTGGTGGTGCCTTTCATCGGACCGTGCGCACGGCCGTTGATGACCAGGCTGCAGGTACCGCAGATGCCTTCGCGGCAATCGTGTTCGAAGGCCACCGGCTCTTGTTTTTGGCCCACCAGTTTTTCGTTGAGCACGTCGAGCATTTCGAGGAACGACATGTGCTCGTTGACGTTGTCGAGTTCGTAGGTCTCGAAACGGCCTTGGGCGTTTGCGCCGGTTTGGCGCCAAATCTTGAGCGTGAGACGCATATTTTTCATGGCGTGTTTTTTTGGGGCAAGTGATTATTTGTAAGAGCGGGCTTTGATCTCCACGTTTTCAAAGACCAGCTGTTCTTTGTGCAGCACGGGTTCGCTGCCCACGCCGGTGAACTGCCAGGCGGCCACATAAGAGAAGTTTTCGTTGTCGGCCTTGGTTTCGCCGCCTTCGGACTGGTATTCTTCGCGGAAGTGTCCGCCGACGGATTCGTTGCGGTGCAGAGCGTCCACCACCATCAGTTCGCCCAACTCAATGAAGTCGGCCACGCGCCAGGCTTTTTCCAGTTCGGGGTTGAAATCGTCGGCCTTGCCGGGCACGTACACGTCTTTCCAGTAGTTGGAGCGCAGTTCGGCCAGCAGGCCGCGTGCCTTTGTAAGTCCTTGGGCATTGCGGGCCATCCCGCAATAGTCCCAGATGATCTTGCCCAGTTCGCGGTGGAAGGATTCCACGGAGCGGCTTCCTTTAATGTTCAGCAGGCGTTCGATGCGTTCGCGGACGGCCTGTTCGGCTTGGGCGAATTCGGGCGAGCCGGTGTCGATCTTCGGGGAACGGATTTCCTTGCTGAGGTAAGAGCCGATGGTGTAGGGCAGCACGAAATAACCGTCGGCCAAACCTTGCATCAGCGCCGAGGCTCCGAGTCGGTTGGCGCCGTGGTCGGAGAAGTTGGCCTCGCCGGCTGCGTACAGGCCGGGGACGTTGGTCATCAGATCGTAGTCCACCCAGAGGCCGCCCATGGTATAGTGGATGGCCGGATAGATCTTCATCGGGGTTTTGTAGGGGTTTTCGCCGGCGATCTTTTCGTACATTTCGAAAAGGTTGCCGTATTTGGCCGACACTACGGCCTGGCCCAGTTCGGTAACCTTCGCCTTGTCGGGGTTATGGATTCCGAGACGGTTGGCCTCCGACAGCCCGTAGCGTTCGATGGCTGCGGCGAAATCGAGGTACACGGCCAAGCCGGTCTGCCCGACTCCGCGTCCCTCGTCGCAGACATACTTGGCGGCGCGGGACGCGATGTCGCGCGGCACGAGGTTGCCGAAAGCCGGGTAGATCCGCTCGAGGTAATAATCGCGGTCGTCCTCGGCGATATCGAGCGGGTTCTTTTTCACGTCTTCCTTGCGCTTGGGCACCCACACGCGGCCGTCGTTGCGCAGCGATTCCGACATCAGCGTGAGCTTCGACTGGTAATCGCCCGAAACGGGGATGCAGGTGGGGTGGATCTGGCAGAAGCAGGGGTTGCCGAAATAAGCGCCCCGCTTGTGCGCCGCCCAAGCGGCGGTGACATTGGAGCCCATGGCGTTGGTCGAGAGGTAATACACGTTGCCGTACCCGCCCGTGGCCAGCACCACGGCATGGGCGCCGAAGCGCTCCAATTTGCCGTTGAGCAGGTTGCGGGCGATGATGCCGCGGCACTTGCCGTCCACCACCACGATGTCGAGCATTTCGTGGCGGTTGTACATCTGCACCTTGCCGAGGCTGATCTGTCGCGAGAGGGCCTGGTAGGCGCCGATGAGCAGCTGCTGGCCCGTTTGTCCACGGGCGTAAAAGGTGCGCGATACCTGCACGCCGCCGAAAGAACGGTTGTCGAGCAAGCCGCTGTATTCGCGGGCAAAAGGCACGCCCTGCGCCACGCACTGGTCGATGATGCTCACCGACACCTCGGCCAGGCGGTGCACGTTCGCTTCTCGGGCGCGGTACTCACCGCCCTTGATCGTATCATAAAACAGGCGATACACACTGTCGCCGTCGTTCTGGTAGTTCTTGGCCGCGTTGATACCGCCCTGCGCGGCGATGGAGTGGGCGCGGCGGGGGCTGTCGTGGAAGCAGAACGCCTTCACGTTGTAGCCCAGTTCGGCCAACGAAGCGGCCGCGGAAGCACCGGCCAGTCCCGTGCCCACGACGATCACGTCGATGCGGCGCTTGTTGTTGGGCGACACCAATGGCACGCTGGAACGGTACTTGGACCATTTTTCGGCCAAGGGGCCGGCGGGAACTTTGGAATCAAGCGTATGGCTCATATATTTTCGGATATGGGTTGGAAAAGGATTTTTTTCGAAAAAATTACTGCTTCATCAGAAAATACACCGGCATGGCGGCGAACAGCACGGGGATGACCACAGAGAAGACCCAACCCAGCATTTTGATGGTCGGCGTGTATTTGCGGTGGTTGATGCCCAGCGTCTGGAAGGCGCTTTGGAAACCGTGCAGCAGGTGGAAACCCAGCATGGCGCAAGAAATTACATAAAAAACGGAAATCCAAGGAATCTCAAATGCGGTTTTTACCTCGGTGTACAGATCTTCCAAGCCGTCGGAAGTGTGCGGCACCGTGCCCATCTGCACTTTCCACCAGAAGTGGTACATGTGCAGTCCGATGAACACGAAGATCCAAGAGCCCAGCAGGGCCATGCTCTTGCTGTACCAAGTGCCTTGCGAACCGGAAGAGGCGTATTGTTGGCCTCGCGAACTACGGTTGTGCCACCAGATCGCGATGCCTTTTACGGCGTGCCCCAGAATGGACAAATACAGGCCCCACGCTACCGTTTTGATGACGGGATTTTTGGACATGAACTCGGCGTAATGATTGAACAACACGCCGTTGTCGTTGGCGAACAGCAGGCAGTTGCCAGCGCAATGAACCAACAGAAACGAGCATAGAAACAAGCCCGTCAGGCTCATCAACAGCTTGTTTCCGATAGAGGATTGGAAAAATTGGGCTATCCAGGACATAATTAAAGGTAAATTATTCTCGGTTACGGGGAACGATATTTTGCGCAAATCTATTCAGGAAATGCAAAAACACAAAAAAAGTTGGAACGAGTGTCCAAAAAGCCACCCCATTTAGAATAATTCTATATTTGCACCTGGCGGCAAAGGCCGTGCACATCGACAATCGATCATTACAGAGGCCAACATGCGCCACAGCGGGCCATCCCGTCGCTCCGGACCGCTTCACGGCGGAATGGGGAGGAAAGTCCGGACAACGCAGGGCAACACACCGCCTAACGGGCGGGACCCGATCTCTCGGGTACAGAGCAGTGTCACAGAAAATTACCGCCTCCCGGCCATCCCGGGCGGTAAGGGTGAAAACGTGCGGTAAGAGCGCACGGCCCGGCACGGCAACGTGTGGGGAGGACAAACCTTGTGTGTTGAAATGCCAAGTAAACCTCGGGGCGTACCTGCGCAAAGGGTTGCCCGCCCAACACTCGCAAGAGGCCCGGGGAGGGTAGGCAGATAGAGCCGGTCCGTGAGGACCGGCCCAGATAAATGACGGGACCTTCGGCTTCGGCCGGGGCGACAGAATCCGGCTTATCGGCCCGCTGTGGCGCACCGGCCTCACATAGATATTTTCAGGTTGCACAACTATTCGCCCGAGCGCTGCGTTTAACTTTTCGTTTTTTCTTTTTTGCAGACTTGTCACTTCGCGGGCATTATTTATTTTTGCCGCCGCTGCCGACCGAAGTTTTTTTATACAACCTTTAATATCATTTTTTTATGAGCCAAAATGATCCCAAAAAGCGTTACAACGACGCCGATCTGCAGGAGTTCAAGGAACTGATCGACAAAAAACTGGAAATCTCCCGTCAAGAACTGACCTACCTGCAGGAACAGCTCCTCGAAATCAACGAAGAGGCCGATGCCATCAAGGCCGGCAACTTTGACGAAGGCTCCCAAAACTATGAGCGGGAGCACCTCGCCAAGATGATCCAGCGCACGCAGGATTTCATCCGGAACCTCGAATTCGCGCTGGTGCGCATCCAAAACAAAACCTACGGCGTCTGCACCGTCACTGGGGAGCTGATCGACAAAAAGCGCCTGATGTTGGTGCCCCACACCACCAAATCCATCGAGGGCAAGACCATTGAGCAAAAGCAGGCCCAGGCCCAGCCCAAGTTCGAAAAAGGACATACACTGGCCCGGGTAGACACCACAAAAAAAGCTTTGTCCAAAACGGCTGCCGCCGTCAAAAAAGGCGATGGCGGCAAAATGGAAGAGTGGGACGAAGAAGAACCCCTCGGCGATTTCGATATGGACGAAGTGGCGATCGACGATCTCGATCTGCCGACCGACAATACCGAGCCTGAACAAGAATGACCGAATCGATCAGTCCCCGGAAACGGGGACTTTTTTTTGCACTGATTTTCTGAAAAATGGCACCGTTTTCCGATAAAAATACGGACTCCACCGAGGCGCCGCCGGCAGAGCCTCGCGTGTTGCTCAATATTTCCAACCATCCCAGCGGCCGTTGGCCCGAGGGGCAGTTGGCCGCGGTTTCGGCCTGGGCCGATGAGGTCGTGGACATGCCTTTTCCGCATGTTTCGCCCTCGATGGACTCGGACGGCATAAAGGATTTGGCGGAGCAACTGCTGGCCGAGGTGGAAAACCGTTCGCCGCGGCCGTCGGCGGTGCACTTGATGGGCGAACTGACCTTGACCTATCGATTGGTCTATCTCCTTCAGCAGAAGGGATTCACAGTGTTGGCTTCCACAACCGAGCGGAGGGTCCTCCAAGAAGAGAACGGACAAAAGACCAGCGAATTCCGTTTTGTCCGGTTCCGGGAATATCTCTGTCCGGATTCTTTTTGACCTTCTCGGCGATCACCATTTTTTCAAAAAGGCCATCAGCGCATCCACATCCTGGGGCGTATTGTGGTGCGAAAAAGAGAAACGCACGGCCTTTCTCGCCGGGTCGTGGCCGACGGCGCGCATGACATGGGAGCCTTTTTCGGCGCCGGAACTGCAGGCCGAGCCCCCGGAAACGCTTATCCCGGCAATGTCGAGCATTTCCACGATCATTTCGTTTTTGGGAGAAGGTGGAAAGGAGACGTTCAGCACGGTGTACAGATAATCCCCTTCGAGGTCGCTGTTGAACGCCACATTGGGTACATGTTCGCGAAGTTGGGAAACCAAATATGCGCGTACGCCTTCGATGTGCTGCCGCCATTCGTCGAGGTGGCCGCAGCTGTTTCCCAACGCCCTTGCCATTCCGACGATGCCGGGCAGATTTTCGGTGCCGGCGCGCATGTTGCGCTCTTGGGCTCCGCCGTCGATGAAGGGATTTAACGTGTTGTCGGCGTTGATGTACAGGAAACCGACGCCTTTGGGGCCATGGAACTTGTGCGCGCCGCCGGAGAGAAAAGTGACTTTCGTCTTTTGGAGGTCAATGGGAAAATGCCCCACACTTTGGACCGTGTCGGTATGCAGGAGGGCACCGTTCGCGGCGCACATCGCGGAAAGGCGGTCGAGGTCGATCATCGCGCCGGTCTCGTTGTTGGCGTGCATCAGCGAAACAAGGGTTTTCAGTCCGCTGCCGTCGTTGAGCAGTTCCTCCACATGGTCGAGATCGGGCCGGCCGGTGGGGGAGAGGCGGACCCAGTCCACCCGTACCCCGTCGTGGTCGCGTACATGTTCGACAGAGTGGAGCACGCAGTGGTGCTCGGCCGGCGAACTGATCACGCGTTGCACGCCGAGATCGCGCACGGCACATTTGATGGCGGTGTTGTTGGACTCCGTGCCGCCCGAGGTGAAGAAAATTTCTCCTACG
>JBEIJQ010000146.1:0-7591 GCA_040380145.1 Lewinellaceae bacterium
ACAGGTTTTTCGCTCAGGCCCGCTACCAAAAGCCGCGCTGTCGGGATTTTCTCGAAGGCCGGCTGGGCAGTAAGAATTCCTTACAGGTCGGTCTTTGATTTTCGAGGAGCTCAACCGTTCTTTATAGGCTGTATTTCAATTTCTTACAACCGAGAATCTTTAATGGCCGCCATTAGAGATTTTTCCCGATTACAATTTTGGGATAAGTTTCAGCGGTAGCCGAGAGACGGTTCGCAAGGTGTTTTGTTTCTGGCCGGGCTTACTTTTTCTTTTTGAGAAAAGAAAAAAGAAAATTCCGATCAAGTATTGGCCAGTACATCCCCAAAATTGTCGTTGGAAACGTCTTGCTCGCCCAATTTGTCGGCATCGGGATTTACTGGAATTTTTCGGCCCTATTGGCCGGTAAAAATTCCTTAGAGGTCGCTCGTATATTTTCGAAGGTCTCTTTTGTATTTTTTGCACTGTATTTCATATATTTGCAAACAGTAATTTCCGATGGCCGCCATTGGAAATTTTCCTGAAGACCATTTTTGGCATCGAGGAGACTTGGACGAAAAAGTTGGGGGGCGAGCGCTGACCTTTTCCATTGGGGCGGATTTTTTTTTCGAAAAAAATTAGCTTTGTAAAAAAATACAGGATCAGAAAAGTTGAAAAGGGGGGGCTGATCGGTATTGAAAATGAGCAGCTCCACTGATTTTGGTCACTTGATTTTTTCCCTTCGGCCTTGAATTTTGCTTTTCCATAGCCTTGGACTTTACATCTTTTTACCAACCTTCTTTTATGAAATCTTTTTTCCAAAAAAATTTGCTGTCAATGGCCTTGCTGTTGACAATGGTATCCTTGTCGTCGGCCCAGGTGAATGTCACCTTGGGCAGCGGGGTCGCTGTGACCAACGGGTACACTCCTTCGCCGATCAACATCTATTACCGTAGCCACCACGCCCAGATAGTATATACCGCGGCGGAGATCACCGCGGCCGGAGGGTATGGGGGCGTGATCAGCCATTTGGGTTTTTATGTGGAGGGTGCCCCCACTTATGACTTGCCGAACTTCACGGTAAAAATGAAGCATACGGCGGCGGCCGATGTATCCGCCGGGCATGACGCGGGGCCTTATGCTACGGTTTTTTACAGCGGCAATTACTCGCCGGTGCCCGGTGGTTTCGACATGCTCGACCTAGACACAGATTTCACTTGGAACGGGGTGGACAACATCTTGGTGGATGTCTGTTTTTCGACGGTTCCGGCCTACCTCGCCACGGGAACCATCAGATACTACTCTGAGCCGAACGGTTACCGGTATTTTTGGAACGACAACGTCAATACCTGTGACTACGGGACTTCGAGCATCAGTGCCGACAAGCCGCAGTTGCGCCTGACCTTCCAGCCCAATGCTCCCGACGATGCGGCGGTTTTCAGCATTGACGGACTGGCCCCCGTTTGTCCGGGCGCGCATCCCATTGCGGCGACCGTTCGCAATGCCGGCAACAATGCCCTGACGTCTTTTGACGTGTCCTGTTCGATCGGGGGCGTTTCTTTCGGAACGGTCCATTACACCGGGAGTTTGTCGCCCGCCCAAACGGTGCAAGTGGTTTTTCCGGGCACCCATGTTTTTGCCGCGGGAGCGACCGAGTCGGTGGTGGTAACTCTTTCGAATCCCAATGGCGTGGCCGACGGCAACAATAGCAACGACCAGCAGAGTCTTTCCGTGACCCCTTCGATGAGCGGCAGCTACACGATCGGCGGCACCTCGCCCGATTATGCGACTTTTGCGGCCGCGATCGCTGATTTGACCACTTACGGCGTCTGTGGTCCCGTTACTTTCAACGTCCGAAACGGCACCTACAACGAGCGGGTGGTGGTTCCGCCGATCAACGGCACCAGCGTGGCCAACATGGTCGCTTTTCAATCGGAGAGCGGCGACAGTTCAACGGTCACCTTGGCGTACAACGGCTTTTCGGGTTACTATCCCGCATGGACGTTCAACGGTGCGGATTTCATCAAGCTGCGCAAAATGACCGTTTCCTCGGTGGGTTCTTACTCGTACACGGTTTTGCTTCAGCCCGGATCCACCTACAACCTGATCGAGCACTGTGTGATCGTGGCCGATCCGGTGCAGTATTACACGACGCTTTCGGGCATTTACATGGACTACAACGCCAACACGAGCCACCACCTGATGATCCGCAACAACCGGATCGAGGGCGGTGGATACGGCATTTACCTGTACGGCGATTTTGGCAACAAGGTGTCCAATGTACAGATCACGGGCAACGTGATCAACCATCCGTATGTGGGGGGCATTTATATGTACAGTTTGAACGCTCCCGTCGTTCGCCGGAATGTGGTGACGGCCCATGCCATGTCGTCCGGTTTCGAGGGAATGAGCCTTCAATACCTCGACGGCGCTTCGGTGGTGGAAGGCAACCGGGTGCATGCCGGCAACAATGGCGTTGCCTTTTATCTCAACCTGTTCGGCACGGCCGGCAACCGGGCCAGGGTTTTCAACAACTTTGGCTATGCCACCGGATCGGGTGCGGCCAGTACTCTGGCCCGTGTGACAGGGGATTTTGTGGACGTGTACCACAATACCTTCCGTCAGGCGAGCTCGCATTCGAACAGCGTGGCCTACAATTTTGAATTTTACGGTTCTTCCATGGATGTCCGCAACAATATCTTCGCCAACATGGGCGGGGGTGCGGCGGTTTTGGTAAGCTGTTTTTGCGGTTCGATGGTGTTGGATCACAACAACTACTATTCCACCGGTGGGCTGGTGGGCCGCAACAACGGGATGACCTATTATCCCACCTTGGCCGACTGGCGGTCGTTCACCGGCCAGGAGGCCAACGGACTTTCCGTCGAGCCGTATTTCACCACGGCGGATGGGCCTTCTGTTGCCCAGTCGCAGCTCAACGCAGCCGGTGCGGCCCTGGGTCTGGCCGATGACATCGACGGGGATGCTCGCAGTCTGTCCACCCCCGATATCGGCTGCGACGAATTTTCGGTGCCCGCCGTGGATGCGGGCGTGGTGTCGCTGTTGCAGCCCGGTGTGCCGCCGATCGCCGCCGGCGTGTACAATGTGAACGCCGTGTTGCGGAATTTCGGCACGGATCCTCTTGCCAGCGCCACGGTCGAATGGACACTGAACGGTGTGGCGCAGGCTCCTTTCACCTGGACGGGCACGCTGAACGCCAACCAGACGGACACCGTCCAACTGGGCAGCATCGGTTTGGCGGCGGGCGTGTACAACCATTTGGTGGCCTACACGACCGATCCCAACGGCCTGACCGATCCGCTGGCGCTCAACGACACTGCCGACGTGGAGTTGATGGCCGCTTTGTGTGGCACCTACACCATCGGCGGCGCATCGCCCGATTTCGCCACTTTTGCAGATGCGACCCGAGCGCTTACGCTGGCCGGAGTGGCTTGTCCGGTGGTGTTCGAAGTGCGCAACGGCACCTACAACGAAAAATTCACGCTGGAAAGTGCCGTACCTGGGGCCGATGCGACCGACCGCGTGACTTTCCGGTCGGAAAGCGGCGACAGCAGCTTGGTCGTGTTGAGCTTTGACGCCTATGGCACGAAGCCGGCCACGCTGTATCTGGACGACGCTTCGTACCTGACCTTCCATCGCATCACGGTGGAAGCCTTGGGCGGCGGCGGTTATCGCCGGACCGTACAGATGAAGGGGCAAAGCGACCATGTCCGATTCGAGCATTGCGTGTTCCGGACGGGCGCTGCTTATTGCGGCTCCTGCAACACATTTGCCTTGGTCCTGGGCGAGCCCGACAATATGGGCTTCGCCCCCCAACAGGTTTCGTTCGAGGGCTCGAAATTCATCAACGGGGATTACGGGATCTATTTCTCGAGCGGTGGTTCCAATGGGTTCCGGGCCGTGGGCAACGAATTTTCGGGTGCCTACCGATCCGGGATTTACCTGAGCAATTTTTCGGATGTCGAAATCAGAGAAAACCTGTTTGGTTCGGCCCCCGGCCTTTACCAAAGTTATTTCGCCATTGATCTGAATTATTGCAACACCGGGATCGTGATCGATGCCAACCGCATCGTCGGCCACCAGTTTTACGGGTACGGAGTCAATCTTTATTACAGCGGCACCGGCTCGCCCGTAATGTTTTCCAATAATTTTGTCCAAGGAGGCAGCGCCTCCGGTTCGTTTGTTGGGCTGTACGCTTATGGATCACCGGTATCGGTTTACCACAACACCTTCCGGACCTACTCCAGTGGCAGCGATGCCGTTTTGTACCAAGCTTATTCCGATTTGTCGTTGAAGAACAGTGTGTTGGCCAACGAAAGCAATGGAAAAATGATCTATGTGGTGGGTTCCGGCTATGTTTATGACTTCGACCACAACGATTACTTCGGTGGCGGGGCCCAGTTCGGATACTTCAATTATACCACATCGAGCAATTTTGTCGATTGGCAAACCCTCACCGGCCAAGAGACGCATTCGCTGAACCAAGACCCGGCCTTTTCGGCCCCGGGCAGTTATGTGGTCAACAACAATGCGTTGAATGCCGCGGGCACCCCGTTGGTTTCGGTGCCCAACGACATCGAGGGCGAGCCGCGCGATGGCGTCAATCCCGATATGGGCTGCGACGAGTTTGTCGGCTCCACTGCGGACGTGGGCGTCACGGCGATCACCTCGCCGGCCGATGGCTGCAACTTGGGCGGTCCGCAAACGGTGACCGTATCGATCGCCAACCTCGGATCCGATCCGCAGACTGGTTTCGATGTCGCTTTTGCCCTGAACGGCACGACCGTCGCCGCCGAGAATGTGGGTGCACTGATCGTGGCTCCGGGAGCCACCGAAAGTTACACGTTCGCAGCCGCACTGACTTTCCCCGGAACTGGGCTGCACCATGTGACGGCTTGGACCTCGCTGGGGGGCGATTCGTACCTTGTCAACGACACGACCGCTCTGCCTGTCAATTATTCTGTGCCTCCGACCTTGGTGCTTTCGGAAGATACCGTCCGCGTGTGTCCGGGCAATACCGCAGAGTTTTTTGCTTCCGGGGCGACCACCTACCTGTGGTCCACCGGAGCGGCCACGTCCGGTATCCAGGTTTCGCCCTTGGTGAACACATCCTATACCGTTACGGCGACCGGACTTCCGGGCTGTACGGCTTCGGCCACGGTCTGGGCGGAAATGTTGTCGATTCCGACGGCCCCTTCTGCCAACGACACTACCCTGTGCGCGGCGCTTCCGCTCACTTTGACGGCCGTTTCCACTTCCGGGTTGCCCGATCCCGAGCTTTATTGGTTCGATGCGCCCACGGGTGGCCAACTGTTGGCCACTGGGGCCGGCTATTCGTTGACGCCGTCGCAGACCGACACCTTTTATGTACAAGAGGGGCTCGCATCGGGTTCGTTCACGGTCAACAATTTGGGAGGAACGGCCACTTTTGTGGACCACAACTCCAACTCCGGCGATGACCGTGGCGGGATCGCGGTCACGCCGCAGTATGTTTATGTGGTGGGCGATTGGGCCACGGTCCGGATGAACGCGTCTGATTTGTCGGGCCAGACCTCCTTGAGCATTCGCGACGGCATTTTCGTGGATTTGGCCACGGGCAACCTTTTCACCTGGTTGGACGGGACCAATCCCCTCAACTTGAACCTCGGAACGCCAGCCACTTTCAGCCAATTCCAGCGGATGGACGATTTATTGGGCTTGACGGGTTCCCCGGTGACCCTCTCCCAGACACTGCCGCTTACTTACGGTTCCGGTATGTTTTCCGGCACGGGTTATCTGTTGTATTTCGAAAACGGCAGCAACAACATCTATCGGATAGATCTGGCCTCCGGTATCGTGACGACCGTGGGCAACTTGGACCTGAGCGATCTTTACCCGACCGAAAACTGGGCATCTTGGGGCTGGGCCGAGTACGACGGCTCCGTTTACAGGGTTGTTTACCGCTCTGGCAACGACATCATCAAGCGCGAAGTGGCGACGGGAACGGCCGGCACTTTGCAGGCTTACGGTTACCTGGGCGATGTGGCCAACATTGTTTACAGCCCGTGGCACAACCGGATGTATTTCCACACGGAATCCAACACGGCGATCACTCCGGGCGGCGAGATCTTGGCTTATGTGAGCGGCTCGCACACCTCTTTGTCCGGAACTTGCGCCGGTCCGCGCACTGAAGTGGTCATGACCGTTCTGTCCACACCGGCCGCTCCCACGGTACATTCCGATACGACCGTTTGCCAAGGCCAATCGGTTTCGCTGTCCGCGGTTTCCAATTCCGGCGAGCCGGCCCCGACTTTTGGTTGGTACGATGCCGACAACGGTGGGAACCTCGTTTTTACCGGAGAAAATTACTCCTTCGCGCCCGCTGTGACGCAGACTCTTTTTGTCCAAGAAAACGGGGCTGGAGCGTGCAACAGTCCGAGGACACCGGTGATCGTGACGGTCATACCGATTCCGGCCGCTCCGTCGGTCGGTGCGCCGGCGTCGGTATGCACCGGCGCGTCGGCCACCTTGACGGCTTCGGGAACCGCCACGACTTTCGAATGGTACGATGCGGCAGCTGGCGGTATTCTTCTCCACACGGGCGCATCGTATGTGACCCCGCCTCTGAACGCCCCGACCACGGTTTGGGTACAGGGCATCAACCTGGCTTCCGTGGAAGACAATTTCGACGGCGGCATCGATCCGTTGGTATTCACGAGCGTTGTCGGCGGGTCGTCGGACATCGGCTGCGGATCCGTGAGCGGAAATGCGCTGTACTTCAATGGAAACGGCTCTCGGGAGGCTTCAACGGTTACGCTCAACACTTCTTCGGGTGGATCCATTTCTTTTTATTTGAAAATAGGAAACGGAAACGGGTCTTGCGAAGCAGCGGATTTTGGAGAAGATGTCGTGTTGGAATACAGCAACAATGGTGGGGCGTTTGCCATCTTGAGCACCTACAATACGGGGGGCGCTTACGCCAATTTCACCTTGGTGAACGAGAACATTCCCTTGGCGGCCCAAAGCGTGAACACCGTGTTCCGCTTGCGCCAGTTGGCGAACTCGGGAAGTTGTTGTGATCACTGGTCGGTGGACGATTTCTCCATCGCTCTTGGGGCCAACAACGTGGTCTGTAGCGGATTGAGGTCTTCTGCCTTTATTGATGTGATATCGCCGGCGGGAGCGACCGCCGGGAGCAACTCTCCCATGTGTATCGGCCAAAACATTGGACTGAACGCCACGGGCGGGGTTTCTTATGTTTGGTCTTATCCCGACGGCGGGGGCAGTTTTTCCCAAAATCCCACGCGGTTCTTGGCCGGTCCGGGCATGTCGGGAACCTACACGGTGACCGTCACGGACGCCGGTGGTTGCACGGCAACGGCTTCGACTGTTGTGACGGTGAACGGCCTGCCCACGGCCGCAATCACGGCCTCCGGCCCCGTATCGTTCTGCGACGGCGGCTCGGTGGATCTGACGGCCGGCGGTGGGATTTCCTACGCTTGGAGCACGGGCGAGGTGACGGATGCCATCACGGCCTCTTCCACCGGCAATTATCAGGTGACGGTGACGGACGCCAACGGTTGCACTGCTTTTGCGCAGCAATTTGTGCAGGAAAATG
>JBEIJQ010000147.1:0-7531 GCA_040380145.1 Lewinellaceae bacterium
CCAGTACGATGGGGGAGGGGGCCTTTGCCTGTTGGACGGAACCCGCGGCCCGGTCGATTTCAGGGCCGGTTCATGGCAGGGGTTCGAGGGCGAGGACATTTCGCTGGTGCTGGATCTCGGCGAGGCCAAAAACATCCGTTGCGCCGGGCTGGGCTGCTTGGAAGACCAGAACGCGTGGATCTTTTTCCCCGAAAAAGTGCGGTTCGAACATTCGTTGGACGGCGTGGCCTACCAGCCCTTCGGCGCGGATGCCGATCATGCGGCAGTGGCCACCGACGAGCCCTTGATAAAGGATTTTTCGGCCGCCTGTCCGCCGGTGAAAGTTCGTTACCTGCGGGCGGTCGTCACTGCCCAAAAAAAATGTCCCGCCTGGCACAAGGGCGCAGGCGGGAACGCTTGGTTGTTCGTGGACGAGTTCTGGGCCGAATGAAAGCGGTCCGGAACCCTTATTGTGCCAAATAGGCTTTGACCCACTCGGTGGTGACCGACTTGGGGCGCTCCAACGGCAGCGAAAGGGCGCGGGACCAGCATTGGGCGGCCAGCACGCCGAGGGCGCGGGAAACGCCGAACATCACCGTGTAGTAGCTATATTCCTTCATGCCGTAATGCACGAGCAGTGCACCGGAATGCGCGTCCACGTTGGGGTAGGGGTTTTTGACCTTGCCCAAACTCTCGAGATACGGCGGGGCAACTTCGTAAAGGTCCCAGATGATTTTGACGATGTCGCTGTTCTTGATGCGTTCCTTGGCGAACTCCATCTGGGCGATGAAGCGCGGGTCGGGCTTGCGCAGCACCGCGTGGCCATAGCCGGGAATGACTTTGCCGGCGGCGATCGTGTTTTTGAGGAAGTCCAACAGCTGTTCTTTCGTCGGCTTCGTGGTGCCGATGATGTCGGTCATGCGGAAGACCCAGCGGATCACTTCCTGGTTGGCCAGGCCGTGCAAGGGGCCGGCCAGGGCGTTCATGGAAGCGGCGTAGGAGAGATAAGCGTCGCTGAGCGTCGAACCCACCAAGTGGCAGGTATGGGCAGAGGCGTTGCCGCCTTCGTGGTCGGCGTGGATGGTCAGGTACAGGCGCATCAGTTCCTTGAAATCCGCATCGGCATAGCCGAGCATATGGGCAAAGTTGCCGCCCCAGTCCAAGGAAATGTCGGGATTGATGTGGTCTCCGTTGTGGAAGGAGCGACGATAAATATAGGCGGCGATGCGGGGCAGTCGCGCCAGGATGTTCATCGTGTCCTCGTAGGTCGGGTCCCAGTAGTCTTTTTTGTCCATCCCTTCCAGATAGCGGCGGGAGAAGATGCTGTCGGACTGCATAGCCATCACCGCGGTGCTGAGCTGGGTCATCGGGTGGGTGGTGGTGGGCAGGGTGTCGAGGACCTTGAACACATGGGCGGGCACCGCGCTGCGGCGCTTCCACTGCTCTGTGAGCCACTTGACCTCTTCGTCGGTGGGCAGATCACCGGTGAGCATCAGCCAAAAGAGGCCCTCCGGCAAGGGTTCGGTGCCGCCCTCTGCCTTGGGAAGTTTGTCGCGCAGCTCAGGAATGGAAAAGCCGCGGAAACGGATGCCCTCGTTGGCGTCGAGCAACGAAGTCTCGTAGATCATGCAAGTGATATCTCGCATACCGCCATAGACTTGGTCCAAGGTGACTTCGTCCACGACGCGGTCTTTGTTGGCTGCCAAAATGGCTTTGATCTCGGCGGCCTGCGCTTGGGCTTTGGCCAAAAATTTCTCTTTTAAGGCATCCATGTGCTGGAAAAAGTGATTTTATGGTGAAAAATGTGGTTTTGCGAAACAAAAAACGCCGACGACTTTTTAAACAAGTCTAGGCCCGTATGGTTGCACTGCGTGCATAGATTTCGAGGCCAAAATACAGAATTGTTTCGAACAATGGATCTTCTTTTCTCCCAAATACCGCAATTTTCCCTTTTTGACCGTGCTTTTGCCGAAAAAAATTCGGTATTGGAGCCTTTTTGGTCGGTTTATCCGTATCCGTTGGAGGGATATGCCAAAGTCATGGAGGCGCGGTATGTCTCTCCCGAGCAACGCTCCGTGCTCGCCGATGTGCTGTGGGAGCAGCACGCGGGCATCCTCCCGCACTTGCCCGAAAGGGTTGCCGACGGACTGGCAGAACGGATCGGTGCGCTCCGCCGCGAGAATGTTTTCACGGTGACCTGTGCCCACCAGCCCTGTCTGCTCACGGGCCCCCTCTATGTTGTGTACAAGATACTTTCGACCGTTCGGCTGTCGGAGGAGCTGTCAAAGAAGTTTCCCGACCGGCAATTCGTGCCCGTTTATTGGAACGGCGGCGAAGACCACGATTTCGAGGAAGCCAACCACTTGCATCTTTTTGGAAAAAAAATAGTATGGAAAGATCGGCAGAACGGCCCCGTGTCGCGTTATTCGATCGATTCGTTGGCCGAGGTATGGGAAGGGGTGCGCCGAATGCTCGGAGATTCGGAAAACGCCGCCGAGATCGTGCGGTTGGTCGAACTGGCCCTCCGGGACGCACGGGATTACGGGGAATTCAACAACCGCCTGATCGTGTTGCTATTCGGTAGGTTCGGCCTCTTGGCGCTGGACCCGATGGACGCGCGGCTGAAAGCACTTGCCAAGGGCCTTTTCGCGGAGGAGCTGCGCGAAAAACCGTCACGGGCCATCGTGCTCGACACCCAGGCCCGGCTTGAAAAAGCCGGTTTCCGACCCCAAGCGCACGCCAGGGAAATCAATCTTTTTTATCTGGGGAAAAATCTCCGCGAACGGGACCGCATCGTGGCCGAGGGCGAATGCTACGGCGTGCACGGCACCGGACTGCGTTTTTCGGAAAGCGAACTGATGCACGAACTGGACGCCCATCCCGAAAGGTTCGGCCCGAACGTCGTGCTTCGCCCGCTCTACCAAGAGACGGTGCTGCCGAATGTGGCCTTTGTGGGCGGCGGCGGCGAACTGGCCTATTGGCTGGAACGCAAGGCGCTTTTCGAGCACTTCGGCCTCGACATGCCGGTGACGGTGCGCCGCGATTCTTTTCTGCTGGTCGAAGAAAATTTGCGAAAAAAATGGGAAAAATGGGGGCTTTCCGCCGAGGATCTGTTTGCCGCCGAGGCCCGCGCGGTGGAAAAATACCTGGCCCGTTGGGGCTGCGGCGAAACGGATATGGACCAAGATAAAAAAGCGCTCGGAACGGTTTTCGACGGCCTCCGCGAAAAGGCCAGCGCGATCGATCCCACGCTGGTCGGGGCCGTCGAAGCGGAACGCACCAAAGCGCTGAAGTCCCTCGAACAGCTCGAAGCGCGCCTGCGCAAGGCCGATCGGGCGCGGCACGACAACGGTCTGTCGCAGCTCCGCGGAGTGCTGTCCAAATTGTTTCCCGACGGAAAACTGCAGGAACGGCACGACCATTTTTTTCCCTTTTTCTTGAAAAAAGGACACGCTTTTTTCGACGATCTGCTTTCGGATTGTGCTCCCTGGGAGCCCCGCCTGCATGTGCGGTGAGGAACGAGCGCTATTTTCGAAGCGATTTTGTTTCGAAAAAAAGTAAATTTGTGGGCCGTTCCACCTCTGTTCAGCGGCCCTTTTTTTCCAAGAAAAAACTGCACGACTTGTGAAAGACCTCAAATACCTCATCGCGTATATCGTTCCCTTGACCGTTTTCTGCGCCCTGTGGTTTCATGGGCCATGGGTTTTTTCCGCCTTGATCTTGGCCTTTGCGATCATTCCCCTGTTGGAGTTTTTTCTGCCCGGCACCACGGAAAACCTGTCCGAGGAAGAGGAGGCCGAGCAGCTTGCCAAGCCCCATTTCGATGTCATCCTGTACCTCAACGTGCCGATGTATTTTGGGCTGATCGGGTGGTTTTTTTGGCAGATCGGCCTATTCGCACGGGGCGAACTTGCCCTGGAAGCGTGGGAACTGGTCGGGTTGACCCTTTCGATGGGCGTGTTCGTGGGCACCATCGGCATCAATGTAGCGCACGAGTTGGGCCACCGCGACAAGCGCTACGAGCAGTGGATGGCCAAGATGCTGTTGCTGCCCAATCTGTACATGCACTTTTTCATCGAGCACAATCGGGGCCACCACCTGTACATCGCCACCGACGAGGATCCCGCCTCGGCGCGTTATAACGAATCGGTGTACGCTTTTTTCTGGCGTTCGGTCACGCAGGGCTACCTGTCGGCCTGGCGGCTGGAGGCCAAGCGCCTTGCCCGTACCGGCGAGGCTTTCTGGGGGCAGCGCAACGAAATGCTGGTGTTCCAATTCGTCCAGATCGCTTGGCTGGCCGCGGTGGGCCTGTTGTTCGGCGCCCTCGCCCTCGGTCTGGCCGTGGCAATGGCCGTGATCGGGTTCCTGATGCTGGAACTTGTCAACTACATCGAACACTACGGGCTGCGGCGGCAAAAGTTGCCTTCCGGGCACTATGAGCGCGTGCAGCCGTGGCACTCTTGGAATTCCAACCACGAGGCGGGCCGCATCTTTCTATATGAGCTGACCCGCCATTCCGACCACCACTACAAAGCTTCGCGCAAATACCAGGTGCTGCGGCACTTCGATGCCAGTCCGCAACTGCCCCACGGGTATCCGGCCTGTATGTTGTTGGCCTTGGTGCCGCCGCTGTGGTTCCGCCTGATGAACCCGCGCGTCGAGGCCCTGCGCGCCCAAACGGCGTCGGCTTGAACGCTATCGCGCATCCGCGCCAATGGCCGAAAGCCCGGCGTCGGGCTTTGTTGGCCGCTTACCTGATATTTTTGGCCGCCTATGCTTTTTGCCTGCCCCGAAAACTGTTCACAGACCCGGTCAGCACGGTCCTGTTGGCGCGCGACAGTTCCCTGGTCGGCGCCCGAATCGCCGCCGACGGCCAGTGGAGATTCCCCGAAAATCCGGAGGTGCCTGAAAAATTCGCGGTTTGCCTGAAAACATTTGAGGACAAGCGTTTCGAGTCACACTTCGGCGTGGATCCCCTTGCTTTGGGGAGGGCTTTTTGGCAAAACCTGACACGGGGCCGCCGAGTGAGCGGGGGCAGCACGATCACCATGCAGCTCGTCCGCCTCTCGCGCAAGGGCAAGGCCCGGAACCTGTGGCAGAAATCCGTGGAGATGCTTTTGGCCAGCCGCTTGGAGATCACTTTTTCCAAAAAAGAAATCCTCGCCCTGTACGCTTCCAATGCCCCTTTCGGCGGCAATGTGGTCGGGCTGGACGCCGCTGCGTGGAAGTACTTCGGACGGTCCGCCGAAAAGTTGACATGGGCGGAGCACGCCGTACTGGCCGTGTTGCCGAATGCGCCGGCGTTGATCCACCCCGGCCGCAACCGCGACGCGCTGCGGCAAAAGCGCGACGTCCTGCTCGACGCCTTGGTGCAGGAAGGCCACTTGGACTCGTTGAGCGCGGCCCTGTCCAAATTGGAGCCTTTGCCCTCGGCCCCGCAGGCGCTGCCCTCTCTGGCTCCGCACCTGCTCGACCGGGTGCGGCAAGATCCGTCCGTCCGCCAAGACGCGCTGGTGCGCACCACCTTGGACGCCGGCCTGCAGGCCCAATTGACCGAAATCCTGAAAAGACACCACGCACGCCTGCGCGAAAACGAGATCCACAACGCCGCGGCAATAGTGGCAGATGTGGAGACCGGAGAAGTGCTGGCCTACCTCGGCAACGTGCCTCAATGCGGAGCCGAACACGGTGAGTCGGTGGACATCGTTCGTGCGCCGCGCAGTTCGGGCAGCATCCTCAAACCGTTTTTGTTCGCCGGCATGCTCCACGACGGCGAACTGATGCCCGATATGCTGATGCCCGATATTCCGTCCCAGTTCGGGGGATTCAGTCCCAAAAACTTCGATTACCGCTATTCGGGCGCCATTTCGGCCCGAAGCGCCTTGGCGCGCTCGCTGAACGTCCCGTACGTGGAAATGCTCAACCGGTACGGCGTGGGCAAATTCCACGCCCTGTTGGGCAAAATGGGCATGCGCACGCTGTCGAAACCGCCCGGCCATTACGGATTGACCCTTGTGCTGGGCGGAGCGGAATCCACGCTCTGGGACTTGGCCGGCATGTACGCTTCCATGGCGCGGACGCTGGGGAATTTTCGCCGCTGTGGTTCGCGGTACGACCCGGAGGCCTTTCGGGAGCTGCATTTTCTGGTGGAAAAAAAGCGTCCCGAAACAGCGGCCGATCGGCGGACGGCCGTTGCGGCCGTGCTCGGGGCCGGGGCCATCTGGCACGCCTTCGAGGCGATGCAGGAAGTGGTGCGCCCCGGGGAGGAGGGTTACTGGCAGCGGTTCGCCTCCGCTCGGCGGGTGGCCTGGAAGACCGGCACCAGTTTCGGTTTCCGCGATGCCTGGGCCGTGGGAGTCACCCCCCGCTATGTGGTGGCCGTCTGGGCCGGCAACGCCGACGGCGAGGGAAGGCCCGGGCTCGTGGGCGTCTTGGCCGCCGCTCCGATCCTGTTCGACATGCTCTCCGCCATCGCGCCGTCCGACGAGTGGTTCGATCGGCCTTTCGACGATCTGGTTGAACTGGCCGTCTGCCCCCAAAGCGGCCACCGAGTCGGGCCGAATTGTCCGGCCGCCGATACGGCTTGGGTACCCAAGACCTGCGCGAAAACCGGTGCATGTCCCTTTCACCGCGAATTGTTTCTCGACAATTCCGGGCGTTGGCGGGTGCACGGCGACTGTGTTTCGCCCTCCGAAATGGTCAAAAAGGTGTTTTTCGTGCTGCCTCCGGCCCAAGAGCATTATTACCGCAATTATCGACCGGACTTCGAGCCGCCGCCGCCGTTCAGAAAAGACTGCGCGGAAATGGCACGGGCGCTGGAGGGTCGTTCGATCGAATTGATCTACCCCAAAGCCGGTTCTCGCATCTTTGTGCCCAAGGAGATGGATTCGCGGCGCGGCCGGACGATTTTCGAGGCCGCGCACCGCAGAAAGGACGCGGTGGTGTTTTGGCACCTCGACGATGTTTATTTGGGGCAGACAACCCATTTCCATCAAATCGCTCTTGATCCCCCGCTCGGAAAGCATGTGCTCACCTTGGTGGACGAAAGCGGCGAAATCGCCACGGTTTCTTTCGAGATCCTGTCGGAAAACAAATGAGCAACCGACGAGACCGTCCTCGGCAATGGTGTGCCCGTTACTTTTCCCCTGGTTCGTAATCGTTGTACAGGTGCAACCAGATCGAGCGGGAAAGGCGGGCGTTGTACAGGAAACCTATCGAGAAGACGCCCAAGATAACCAGGTAGGTCTGCCAGAGCGCAAGTTGAAAGACCGCCATACAAAGTACCCCGGTGATGAGCAACGCCCCGGAGCTCAGGGCGTATCCGATGTACATGGCGCCCCACCAAAAACCGGGCTCCTGCTCGTACTTGAGGCCGCAATGCGGGCAGCGCTCGTACATATCGTAAATCTTCAGCTTGGAAAACGGGGTGCGGAACTGGTCGCCTTCCCGGCAGCGGGGGCACTTCATGGCGACGATCGAAAACAGCGCATTTTTGGCCATAGGGGGGGTAGGGGCAACTATGTGGTCGGTCCCCGCAAAAGTACGGTTTTCG
>JBEIJQ010000148.1:0-7454 GCA_040380145.1 Lewinellaceae bacterium
ACGGGGCTCGATCCGATCAACTTGGATTCCTCTTCTTTCGAAAAACAATTTCCGGAAGACTTCTTTTCAGACCTCGGCGACTCGGAATGGGATGCCCGCGACGAATATGCCGAACTGAACCCGCTCGGCGGGCACAAAGTGGGCGGATACCCCCATTTCACCCAAGACGATCCCCGCTACGACGAACTGGCCGAATTCGACGTCCTGCTTTTCCAAATGGATACAGATTCCGCTAACGGGATCCAATGGGGCGATATGGGCGTGGCCAACTTTTTTGTTCGCCCGGACGACCTGGCCGCGGGGCGTTTCGATCAGGTCCTGTACAACTGGGACTGTCATTGAGCCTTCTTTTTTTCGAAAAATTTTCTCTCCAGCAAATCCGATCCGTATGCACGCCAAAGTAGAAGCCTTCAACGCCTATCGCGCCGAGATGAACGAAAAGATCCTCGGGCAGAAGAACAAGGTGCTCAACCGATTTTTCAATCTCGATACCAACTGTTACGAGGACGGGGCGTTGCCCGCACGCACCAAAGAAATGTTGGGACTGGTGTCCTCGATGGTGCTGCGCTGCGACGACTGCATCGCTTATCATTTGGGCAAGTGCCATGAGCTGGGGATCACCACCGAGGAGATTTTCGAGATCTTTGCCGTGGCCAACCTCGTGGGAGGCTCGATCTGCATCCCGCACACGCGTCGGGCGGTGGAGTACTGGGAAGCGCTTTCGGCCGGCTGAACCCTTTTTGGGGGGAGGATTTATGGAAAAAAAGGGCCTTCCAAACGAAACGGGGAATAATTTCGTTTTGATAACCGGGGAAAACCCGTTCATCGGGCGCGCATCGCGTCCACATCTTTTCAATTCGAGGACCATGCGGAAAAGTTTCCTTGTCGGCGCGCTGTTGTTGGCCGGCATTTCTGGCAACGGCCTGCGGGCCCAGGCTTGGGAGTTGGGCGGTTGGCTCGGCACCACTTTTTATTTTGGCGACCTGAATACCAATTTCAGCCTGCAGCGGCCCGGTCCGGCCCTCGGCGTGTTGGTGCGCCGCAACTTCGACACCCGGGTCTCGCTCCGGGCCGGCATCAACGCCGGTCGGATGGGTTTCAGCGACGAACTTTCCGGCAATCCTTTTCAGCAGGCGCGCAACCTGAGTTTCGCCAGCAATTTCGTGGAATTCTCGATCGGCGGCGATTTCAATTTCCTGCCCTATCTGCACGGCGACCGCAAGCGTTTTTACACTCCCTACCTCACGGCCGGAGTGGGCGTTTTCGCGTTCGACCCCGAAGCGAAATACAACGACCGCTGGTATCGGCTGCGCCCGCTCGGCACGGAAGGCCAGGCCGAGGGCAACGAATATGCGACCGTACAGCCCAACCTCAACCTTGGCGGCGGTTTCAAAGTGGACCTGAACGCTTCTTGGAGCCTCAACCTCGAGGTCAACTACCGGTTCCTGTTCACGGACTACCTCGACGATGTGAGCGGCAACTACGCCGATGTAGCCACCATTGCCGCTACCCGCGGGGCCGTGGCGGCCGCGCTGGCCGACCGCTCGTTGGAACTGGATCCGGACGGAACCCCCATCGGGCAGCCCGGTCGACAACGCGGTGACGGGGTACAGCGGGACGGCTTCATGACCGTCGGGCTGGCATTGGTCTATAGTTTCACCACGATCAACTGTCCGGGGTTCAAGAAATGATCGGCTCAATGCCCGATCACCTTCCATTGCATCGTCACGTTTTTCAAGGGACGGTTGTCGCCGTTGACCGATTGTTCGGCGATTTTATCGATCACCTCGAGGCCCTCGTACACGCGCCCGAAAACCGTGTATTCGCGGTCGAGCTGGGGCGTCCCGCCGATGTTTTGGTATTCCCAGCGCTGTCGGGCGGAATAGGCGATCCCCTTTGTGCGCTCGTAATGGTCGAGCTGCTCGGCACTGACGGGGCGCCCTTGCACGAGATAAAACTGTGAGCCGGAGGATTCTTTGCCGGGATTGGCCTCGTCGCCGAGGCGCGCCGCGCACAGGGCTCCCTTCACATGCACATAGTGGTCGTCGAACTCGGCCGGCAGGGTGTACCCGGGGCCGCCGCCGCCGAGTCGGGTGTGGGCAGGAGCGTTCCTTGATGTCGGGTCACCGCCTTGGATCATGAAACCGCTCACCACGCGATGGAAAAGCAGCCCTTCGAAAAACCCTTCCTTGACCAGTTTCAGGAAATTTTCCTTGTGCAGGCCCGTGTTGCAGTACAGTTCGACCTTCATCGTTCCGTAAGGAGTCGTCAGTTCCAAGCGGGTGGCCGAACTGTCGGGCCGGTACGGTTCGAAGGTCTCGCGTTCGGCGGCGACGGGAGCGGTGGAGGGGCCCGTCGGGGTTTCCGACGCGGTTTTTCGGGTATTGCAGGCACCGGCCCCAAGGGCCGCCCACAACAGGAACATTGCGCAGATACGGGGCATGTCGGCAACCGGGCGGATTACATCTCGGGGTAATGGTGGTGCTCTTTTTTATTGGAGCGGAGCACTTTCACAAAAAAATAGATCACGGCAAATGTGATGGTGCCCTCTGAAATGAGCATGAAAATGAGCGCTTTAGTGTCCATGGTCGAGCATTGCCTGTTTTTTTCGCTTGCGGTCCGCCGTCCGTACCATCAGGGCGATGCCGAGGAACAGGGCCAGCAGGAGCAGGCGGGATAAATTTACGAAGATTTTCTTGGCGCCGAGGTCCGCCACCTGTTTTTTGGCCGCCAGATCGGCTTGGGCAAAGGCCGCGTCGGACCTTTTGCGGAATTCTCCGGCGGAAAGCACTGCCGTTCCGTCGAACAGCGGGCGAATTTTCCGGTCCATCAGTTCCAGCGGGAATTTGTCTT
Organism: Lewinellaceae bacterium; assembly: GCA_040380145.1. GTDB lineage: Bacteria > Bacteroidota > Bacteroidia > Chitinophagales > Saprospiraceae > JBEIJQ01. Next base: position 2,854 of record JBEIJQ010000148.1, read on the forward strand.
GCAGGCGAGTGGCCACTTCTTGGTAGTCGAGCGGCAGGCCGGCACTTTCCTCGGCGGAAAGGTCGAGAGAGGCGAGGGCGGTTTTGAGCTTTTCGTCCCCGTCGGATTCGTCCCGGACGACCTGCACCTGTTCGGCGATGTCGCGGTTGAGCAACTTGCGCCCGATCTCGGGCAGGTTCATCACCAGCACGAAGCCCAAAATGAGCGGTGTGACATACTGGATGACATATCGGAAAAAATAAGGCACCTGGATATCCGCCCCGTCGGTGATTTCCCGCCAACCTTTTTCCATTCCGAAAATCCATGCGAACAGCAGGATTTCCGCAAAAGCAAAGATCACCAGCGAGATGGTGCCCGCCCAATAATCGTATTCGTCGAACACGCCGTACTCGAAAAACAGCACCGTGGGCAGTCCCAGCAGGAAAACCAAGCCACCGAACAGCCATGCGGCCCGCTCGCGGCTCCATCCGAACTCGTCCTGCAAGAAGCCCATCACCGGGGTGCCCATCGCCAACGAAGAGGTGATGCCCGCGAAGAACAGCAGACCGAACCACATCACGCCCGCGGCTACCGACATCAGCGATCCCCAGTTTTGGAACAAGGCTGGCAGGGTGCGGAAACCCAGTCCGAGGCCGCCGTTTTTGACCATTTCCGTCACCTGTTCGATACCGAAATAGCCCACCGAGATCGGGATCAGGATGGCGCTGCCCAGCACCACTTCCACGAACTCGTTGGTCCAACCGGCCGTCATCGCGTTGAGCGCCACATCCTCTTTGGGTTTCAGGTACGAGGCATAGCAGTGGATGCTGCCCATTCCGAGGGAAAGGGTGAAAAAGATCTGTCCGGCGGCGGCCAACCACACCTTGGGGCTCATCAGGGTCGTTGCGAAATCGCTGGCCGGCGACCAAAGGAAGTTGAATCCCACCAAGCCGTCGTATCGGGCCCCGTCCGAGCCGGCGGTGAGCGTCACGCCCTTGACGGCCAAAAACACGCCGAACACGATCAGCAGCGGCATGCCGATCGTGGAGGCCAGTTCCACGCCGCCGCTCAGTCCGCGCGACAGGATATAGGTGTTGAGCAGCAGGCAAACGATCCAAAAAACGAAGGGTTCCCAGTTGTTGAGCCCGATATAATGGTCGAAAAACGCGCTGATCTCGGCTTCCGATTTGCCCCCGAAAGTGCCCGCCACGGAGTGGTACACATATCCGAGGGTCCAACTTTCGAGGTAGCAGTAGTAGGCTGCTACGGCGAGGTTGGTGAAGATGCCGAACACGCCGACATATTTCCAGATCCGGGCCTTGTGGAAGGAGTCCAAGATAAAGGGCGTGCTGTGGTGGCCGAACTTGCCCCCGTAGCGTCCCATGGCCCATTCCACGAACAACAGGGGGATGCCCATCAGCGCGAAGCAGACCAGATAGGGGATGATGAAAGTGCCGCCGCCGTTTTGGACGGCCTGCACCGGAAAGCGCAGGAAATTCCCCAGCCCCACGGCGTTGCCGGCCATGGCGAGGATCAGGCCGATGCGGGTTCCCCAGGATTCTTGGTTGGACATGTGCGGTGTGGTTCGTTTTTTTCAAAAAACTGCCCCCAAGCGGGGTTCTGCAGCTGCCGGGCGCGTTTACCGGCGGACGATTTCGTACAGGGCGACCAGTCGGCCCATTTCCTTGGCGCGGTCTGCGTGTTCGAGCACGGCCGCTTTGGCCGCTGCCAGATCAGGACGGAGTTCGCCCGTGAGGATTTGCGCCATGGCCTGCGCCAGTTCTTCCGGTGTCCATCCCTGCAGGAAGTGGATCCCTTTTCCGAAAACCGTTTGGTCCAAGGGAATGGGAGAAAAAACGATGGGTTTTTCCAGCAGCATCGCTTCGAGCGCCGACACCGGGGTGCCGTCCGATTTGGGCACCATCACCACGAGCCGGCACTGGCGGTAGCAATGGAACATTTCGGGCTGACCCAGCGTGGGCAGGAAAACAAACTCTGCCCCGGGGATATCGCGGGTCTTTTCCCGTATGGACGCCACATAGTCCCGATGGGCGCTGTCGGCGTTTACGAACACGAAACCGAGCCGGCGGCGCAGGTCCTCCGGCAGCAGGGCGATCGCCTCGACGGCCAGTTCGTGGTTGTACAACGGCGCCATCGATCGGGGGAAGAACACGAACGGTTTGGGCGGCAGGGCCAAGGGCATCGTGGGCCGTGCGCCGAGCGTCTGCTCCACATCCACGCCGGTGCGGATGACGGTCGAGGGCGGTGCGCCCGGGAAAAGTTCCCGGATCGCATCGGCTTGGCGTTCCGAAGTGCTCGTGATGAACGCGGCCCGCCCAAAAGCCTTTTCGTAGATCTTCGCCGACAGTTTGCGGGCCCAAGTGGAACGGTCCAGCGTACGGGGGATCGAAACGAGGACATCGCTGCCCCGCGTGGTGATCGCCACCGGCACGCCGATCCAACCGGAAAAGGCAGCCCATTGGGCGTTCGGGTCGGCGTACAGGATGTGCAGCACATCGATGCGGTGCTCGCGGACCATGCGGCGCAGGTAGCGCAGGCCCCGCCAAACGGCCAAGGGGCGCGTGATGTCGAAACCGCCCATGCCCGGCAGCCGACGGATGCCGGCGGCCTCAAAAGAGGCTTTCGTTTTGGCGTCGGGCCGATAATCGTCCACACAGGGAATCCACCAAGTCCGGCAGTCCGGTTTGGACGCTATGCTGCGGATCCAGTTCCAATCGTGGACGGAATTCGGATTGGCGAGGTAAAGGACGTTCAAGGCCAAATGGGTTGGGGAAAAAAATCAGCGCAGCCGATCGGCAGAGCGAACCAGGTCCTCGTCTTTGCGGATGGCCCGCACGGCAAACAAAGAAAGATTCGCGCTGAGCAAGGGCATCAACAGCCCCAGGCCCAAGGCATACGAAGGCCCGGAGGAAAAAACCAAAAAAGCGGCATAACCGGCCGAGGCCAAGATCGCGTACATCCCGACATAGGCCACACGGGCCTGCAGGGGACGGTTCTTGAACAGACCGATGGACGCCAGCGATGCGGCCGCGGAAACCAGCACCAGCGCCGAGAATATCCAATTTTCACCGGCGGTGATCCGCGTTTCGCCCCCTCCGGCCGCGGCCACCGTGGCCACCGGCAAGACGAACAACAGCAGATCGGTCGATCCGGCCAACAACAACAGTACGGTCTGAATGCGCTGCAACATGGGAAATTCGAGGGAATAGAGATGAAAACGGCCGATCGCCCTATCTTTGTACGATTCGACTTGGCTGCAATTTTCGGAAACGGGCCGCAATTTTTCGCTTTTTGACCCAAATAAAATAGGCAAAGATGCTTTGGAACCTTTGGAGGATCCTCAAACTCAACATCTCGCTGTTCCACCGCACTGTTTTGGCGTACAACCAAGACCGCGTGGTGCCCCTCGGCGCCGCCTTGGCCTATTACACCATTTTTTCGCTGCCCGCCATTTTGATCATCGTCATTTCGCTGGTGGGCGCCCTGTTCGGCCGCGCCGCCGTGGAAGGAGAGATCTACGACCAGATCCGCCAAGTTTTCAGCGACGAGATCGCCCTGCAGATCCAAAACGCCGTCAAAGGGATCGGGAGCACCCAATCGAACCGTTGGACCGCGTTCGTGGGGGGCGTGGTGCTGCTGTTCGGTGCCTCGGGCGTTTTTTTTGCCCTGCAAACGGCCCTGAACACCATCTTCGGCGTGTACCGCGAACGCCGGATGCACTTTTTGCAGATCGTTATCAACCGGATGATCTCCTTCGGGATGGTGCTCGTCCTCGGTTTTTTGCTGCTCACCTCCTTTGTCCTCAACGGAATGGTGGTGGCCATCACCCGGCTGGTCAACGAAAACCAGGAAAAAGTGGACGCCGCGCTCTCGGACGAGTCCAACTGGCTCACGCAAATCGTGCATTTTCTCAACAGCGGACTGGTTTTTTTCCTCAACTCGGGAGCCGCCTTTGTGGTGATCACCTGCTTTTTTGCCCTGGTGTACAAATTTCTGCCGGATGCGAAAATCCGCTGGCGTTTCGTGTTTCGCGGCGCCCTGCTGACCTCCGTTTTGTTTTGGGCGGGCAAATCGCTCATGGAATACTACCTTTCCAATACCACCATGACCACTGCTTACGGGGCCGCCGGATCGGTGGTGGCCATCCTTTTGTGGGTGTTTTTTTCGGCGCAGCTGATCTTTTTCGGAGCGGAATACATCAAGATCGTCTCTTCGCATTACGGTGTGGAGATCACGCCCAAGGCCTACGCCCACCGGATCATCGGCAGCGAATACCTGCGGCTTTGGCGCCGAAAAGCCGGCAACTGGATAAGGATACGGTTCAAAAAAAACCAGAACGATCCGGTCGAAATACCGGAAACGAAAAACGAATAGCGGTTGCAAAAACAATCTTTCAGAGGCTGTTCTTTTGGGAAAAAAACCTGTTTCGGAACAGGCCTGTCGGGTTATTTTTTGAGCAGATAATTACCTGTGCAGATAGGGTGCACAGAAAAGGAGGGTATTAGTTTTTTTAAAAAACTAATTTTCAGTAAAATAAAAAATAAACCCAAAATTGTCATTAGAGCCTAAATTTCTAATGGCGGCCATTAGAAATTTAGGGG
>JBEIJQ010000149.1:0-7445 GCA_040380145.1 Lewinellaceae bacterium
GAACTCAACGACCTCGCCCAAGGGCGCGGTTTCCCGGTCTTCGACGCGGCCGAACTGGTGGCGGGCATCTGTGCGCCCGGTTGCGCGTCGTACAGCCGCAAACAGCTCGACGAGCTGACCGAATGGGTCAAGCGCCCGCAGATCGGCGCCAAAGGGCTGGTGTATGCCCGCTTCGAGGCCGACGGCAGCGTCAAATCCTCGGTGGACAAGTTCTTCGACGCCGAGGCCCTGCGCGCTTGGGGCGAGCGTTTCGGCGCCCAACCGGGCGATCTGCTGCTGATCCTCGCCGGCGAGACCGACAAGACCCGCAAGCAGCTCGGCGAACTGCGCCTCGAAATGGGCAGCCGCCTCGGCCTGCGCGACCCGCACACGTTCAAGCCGCTCTGGGTGGTGGACTTCCCGCTGTTGGAGTGGGACGAGGACAGCCAGCGCTTTTTCGCCATGCACCACCCCTTCACCTCGCCCAAAAAGGCCGACATCGAAAAAATGCGCTCCGGCGACCGCGAACAGCTCGCCAGCATCCGCGCCGATGCGTACGATCTCGTGATCAACGGCGTGGAGATCGGCGGCGGTTCCATCCGTATCCACGACCGCGACCTGCAGGCCCTCAACTTCGAGCTGCTCGGCTTCACCCCCGAGGACGCCGAATACCAATTTGGCTTCCTGATGGGCGCCTTCGAGTACGGCGCCCCGCCCCACGGCGGCCTCGCCTTCGGTTTCGACCGCCTGTGCGCCGTGATGTCGGGTTCCAACGTGATCCGCGATTTCATCGCCTTCCCCAAGAACAACACGGGCCGCGACGTGATGCTCGACGCCCCGAGTCTGATCAAGGAAGAGCAGTTGAAGGAGCTGGGGATTGTAAAGGAGGAGGGGGTATGACGACAACAATACACGATTTTAAGGCAGCAAGCCAAAGGCACTACGCCGTGTACGATGGGAAGGACACTTCCACCAGCCATTTGCTGCTGCTGTTTTATGCCGTGGAATGCCTGGTGAAAGCTAAATTTTTAACCTTTCACTCAGCTGCTTGGCAAAATCCGGATGAAAGCAAGCTAAACACGTTGCCGTCCAATTTAAGTCAATTAAGTCAAATCAATACTTCGGGTATTCCATCTGGGGCTACTACCTTCGGAGGTCCATACGGTCATGGTCATGACCTTTACCAGTGGGCAAAATTACTCAAGCTTGGGCAAACCGAGATGGCTGGATATGTTGAAGGTGAGCCAAACGCCCCAAACAATTCCCCCGATAAAATCGCCCAATTACAAGTGTACCTGAAGTACGGAACCTCGGGTGTTCTCGGCCAATCTCACACAGATAGGCAAATCGAGTTTTTAAAAAGTGTTTACGAACATTTTCGCAACACAATTTAAAGTATAAAACCGTTCCCCCGCATGAATTCACTTACTTTACTAACTTGGCATGACGTCGATATTCAAATTCGATCATTTCTTGCCCAGAAGCCAGAGTATCGGGATGGGGTTGAATATCGTGCTTATTGGGACGGTTTGCGAATTTCTTTTTTATCGGAGAAATACAAGAACATCCAAGAAATAGATGCTATACTCGGTCATGAAGAATGCTTGGGCAACAATTATAAAAGTGATGAGGCGGGAAGATTCATTCGATTGGGCACGTTGGATCATTCGAAACAACTGCCAGTCTACGTCAATCTGGTAGAGCGCACCGAATACCTTACATCTGAGTCCATGCGGAGCGATTTCAAGCAATATCCGTTTATTGGGCCCATCGAAAAGATAAAGTATCGAAAAGCTGACGACATCGAAGCCGGGCCGATTTGTTTATCTTTTCATTCCTTTAAAGGCGGAGTTGGCCGAACCTTGCACGCGCTTGGGCTGGCTACTTTTTTGGTGGAAAAAAAGAAAAAAAAGGTACTGCTTGTAGATGCCGACTTCGAAGCCCCTGGCACTTCTTGGATTTTCAACTCAAAATATGATATCTCTCTTTCGGATCTGCTCATACTTTGCCACGCGGAAGCGGATGAAGAATTCCCTTATACAAAAGATATCGCCGCCGAACTCATTTACAAACAATCTTACTATAAAAACAACCTATTCTTTCTTCCCGCCTTTAAGGAGAAAAATGATTTCGGCACGCTGCACATCACCCCTGAACACATCAACACCACTAAAAAACCATTTCGCTTACAGGATCTTCTGTATAGTATCGGGGCAAAACTCAACGTAGATTATCTCATAATCGACCTGCGGGCCGGCATCTCCGACCTGGCCGCCCCTTGGCTTCTCGATACTACAAATACAAATATATTCGTCACCACGCCGTCGGCCCAATCCTTGCTCGGGACGGCACTGTCGTTGAATAAAATAAGCGAAAAATTGACTCTGTTTGGTGATTTCTCCCCCGAACCGCTGCCCATTCTTGTCTTGTCTCAGGTTTCGGTAAGCGGTAAGGATGCAGAAAATTATCAAAACCAGTGGGATAGCGACTCCCTTGAGAATTCTGCTCACGACGAATTTGAGCAGTTAAAAATCACTTTTCGAGACTTTTGCAATCCAAAGCAAAAAATACAGGCCAATGGTGACAGGGAGGATGCTACTTCCGATTGGCAATCTCAATTTGTACTATCAATCGAGCATGACGGGCTAAAAAAACTAAACCAATCTTGGGAAAAAGTATTTGCCGCAATGGAGGAATCTATGACTTTTCAGAAGGTGCTTGGGAAATTGTACGATTTGATTCCGTCGCGAATGGATACACCAACAAACTTCACCCAGGAATCCCCAAAAGCGATAGCGAATAAGATCGAAGAAAAAGCCAAGGCCCTTCTGACTGCCGAAGCCGTCGAAGACCTTCGAGAAAAGCCACTTTTGGTGACCGAATCAATAAGAGAACTCATGAACGCTGGCCGAACATCCCTTCCTGCGGTGGTCGTAGTAGGCGACAAGGGATCGGGAAAAACTTATCTTTTCAGGCACATATTGTCTTGTCAAACATGGGAAGAGTTTTGCAAAAAAAATGGAGCCGTCAATATTCCCAAACATGAGAAAGAGAGCAAAATCATAGGACTGACCTACTCGTACAGTGACGAAAAACGTCATGAATCTTTTGGAGGCATCAGAGAGCAAATTGAAAACTTATTGAAAGACGATTCCTTGACGATGAGCCAATGGAGCGATTATTGGTTGGACTTCATGGCTTGGCGATGCATTGAAGACAGTAGTTTTCCCAAAGGAAAAGGAAGAGACTTCTTTCTCAAAGGGAATTACGCCCCTGCAATATTTATACTTGACGGTATAGAGGATATTTTTGACAAATTTGCCACTTCACAGAATGCCCAAACGGCTATACGAGCACTAATCCAAGAAATCCCAATCTGGATTAGGAGCAATCGCCTATACAATTTAGGTATTGTTGTATTTGTTCGAAAGGATATAGTCCTCAGGAGCGTACCCCAAAATTCGGAGCAACTGCTCAATAATTACAGCAAATTTTATTTAAAATGGAACTCCTTAGAAGCACTTCGACTAATATTCAAGCTGGTACAAGAGTACCTTCCATCCAGAGATACTCAACAGATGGAGCTCAGCGAAGAAGACTTGATCGAATCTTTGATCCCCTTCTGGGGCAGACGTATAGGAAAAGATACGTCGCGAGAAGCTATTACCCATAGTTGGGTTTTGGGTAACCTGCAAAATTTTCGCGGGGAGATTCAAGCCCGAGACTTAATTCGTTTCTTGCAATATGCAGCAGAAAAATCTCCCAAGAACGACCTGTTGCCAGATCGAATACTGCAGCCTGTCAGTATTCGAAGTGCCATGGAAGAAGTAGGAACAAGAAAAAAAGAGGATCTTAAAAAAGAAAACATGCCTTGCTTTAATCTTATGCAAGTTTTAGAAGCCAACATTAGAAAGTGGAAGCCCGAAAATGGTAGTCCTTACAAGAGGGAGGCCTTTGAGGAACTAATACCTGATGCAGGAGATCGACAAACGTTAATTGAAAATGGATTGCTCGTGTTTTCGGCAAAAAGCGATCGATATTACATCATGGACTTGATTCGGCGTGGCTTCGGCATTAGCACCTATGCGCCGGGCAGGTCACCTTTGCCGCCAAATCAAAACTAAATTATCCTTTCTAAATACTCAATCAATCTATATGCACCAATACATCCGCCAATTCCCCTCCCTCGAAAACCAGACCGCGACCATCAAAGGCTGGGTGGCCAACAGCCGCGACAGCAAGGGCCTCGTGTTCCTCGTGATGCGCGACGGCAGCGGCTTCGCCCAATGCGTCGTGAGCGAGGAAACCGTGGGCGCCGAGCAGTTTGCCCTCGCCAAATCGCTCACCCAGGAAAGCGCCGTGGCCCTCACCGGCACCGTGCTGAAGGACGAGCGCCAAGTGGGCGGCTACGAACTGCAGGTCACCGGGCTACAGGTGTATTCCATCCCCACCGTGGAATATCCCATCACCCCCAAAGAGCACGGCGTGGAGTTTTTGGGGAAAAAGCGCCACCTGTGGCTGCGCAGCCGCCGCCAATGGGCCATCATGCGCGTGCGCAACGAGATCATCATGGGCATCCACGCCTTTTTCCAAGAAAGAGGCTTCGTGCAGATGGACGCCCCCATCCTCACCGGCAACGCCTGCGAGGGCACCAGTGAACTCTTCGCCACCGACTTTTACGGCGATCCCGCCTACCTGTCGCAGTCCGGCCAGCTCTACGGCGAGGCCATGGCGATGGCCCAGGGACTGATCTACACCTTCGGCCCGACCTTCCGCGCCGAGAAATCCGTGACCCGCCGCCACTTGTCGGAATTCTGGATGATCGAGCCCGAAATGGCCTTTTACGACCTCGAAATGAACATGGCCCTGATCGAGGATTTCATCCGCTCGGTGGTCACGCGCGTGCTCGACCGCTGCAAAATGGAACTGCAGACCCTCGAGCGCGACACCACGATGCTCGAAAAAGTGGCCCAGCCCTTCCCGCGCATCACCCACGCCGAGGCGGTCAAGATCCTGCGCGGCGAAAAAGCCGTCAACGGACGCACCGCCCTCGAAATGCTCGACGCCGAGATCGCGCGCTGCCAAGATCGCATCGCGGCTTGCCAGGCCGACATCGCCCAGCGCGAGATCGTGGTCAAGGACACCAACGAGAAAAAAGGCGTGCGCAACTTCAACCAAGCACAGATCGACAAGCTCAAACAGGAGATCGCCGATCTGGAAGAACAGCTCCGCAACCTGCCCAAGTGGCGCGAATCGGCGGCCACCTTCCCCGAAGACGGCGATTTCGGCAACTCCGACGAAACCGTGCTCACCCGTATGTTCGACGCTCCGGTGATGGTCTATAACTGGCCCACCAAGATCAAGGCCTTCTACATGAAGGAAGTGGAGGGCGACCCGGAGCACGTCAAGGGCGTGGATGTACTGGCCCCGGAAGGCTTCGGCGAGATCGTGGGCGGCTCCGAGCGCGAAACCGACCTGAGTATCCTGACCCGCAAGATCGAAGAACACAAGTTGCCGATGGAGGCCTTCGAGTGGTATCTCGACCTGCGACGCTTCGGCTCGGTGCCGCACGCCGGTTTCGGCCTCGGCCTCGAGCGCTTCGTGGCCTGGATGTGCAACATCCAGCACATTCGCGAGGCGATCCCCTTCCAGCGCCGTTACGGCTGGCTCTTCCCCTGACCGAAAGCGCCCCGCCCGCGACATGCTCTCCTACAACCCCAAGGAGTGGATCGTTTTCATCTTTCGGTTCCACAAATCCGACACCTTCCGGAAACTCCTGCCGGCGATGTTGGCCGTAGGGGGCTATGCCACGCTGATCGCTTACCTTGAACTCGATTACTGGCAGCTGGGCGACAACCCTCACCTGAAGAACATCAACCTCATGCACAGCATGTTGGGGTTCGTGATCTCGCTGCTACTGGTTTTCAGGACCAATACGGCATACGATCGCTGGTGGGAAGGCAGGAAACTGTGGGGCAGCTTGGTGAACAACAGCCGAAACCTCTCCATGAAACTTTCGGCGGTGCTCGCCGAGGAAAACGATCGCCTTTTTTTCAAAAAAGCCGTACCGCTGTTCGCCGATGCACTGATGCACCACCTGCGCAAAACGCCTTTCCATTTTGAGGGAGATGCGGATTGGCCTCCATTGAAACAGCAAGGCATCGGCCACCGTCCCAACGAAGTGGCCCGGCTGATGTACCAAAAAGTCTTGGACCTGCACTCTGCCCGCAAACTATCGTCCGAACAGCTGCTTTTCCTCAACGCCGAACTGCAATCTTTCGCCGAGGTATGTGGTGCCTGCGAGCGCATCCGCAACACGCCCATTCCGTATTCGTACAGCGCGTTCATCAAGAAATTCATCTTCTTTTATGTGTTGACCCTGCCGCTGGGCTTCGTGTTCAGCCTCGGCTATGCGGTGGTTCCCGTAGTGGTTTTCATATTTTATGTACTGGCGAGTTTGGAACTGATCGCCGAAGAGATCGAGGATCCGTTCGGCACCGACGAAAACGACTTGCCGCTCGAACAGATCGCCGAAAACATCCGCTGCAATGTGGCGGATATCCTCTGAGGGCACGGCTCATCAAGGGGCGTTCCGCGATTTTTTCCTAAATTTGTCCGCACAAAATGCCCCTTCCGATGAAAAAAACACTGCTCGGCATCCTGTTGCTGCTGTCTGCCCACGCCTGTCGGACGCCCTCCGCTACCGCCGACCGCTCGCAAAGGCCCCGCAATGTGATCCTGCTCATCGGCGACGGGATGGGCCTCACCCAGATCACGGCCGGCTACATCTCGAACGGGATGAAGCTCAACCTGTTCCAATTCCCTTTCGTGGGCCTGCACAAGAACTTCCCCGTGAAGCGCGACGGCCTGATCACCGACTCGGCGGCCGGCGCCACTTCCTTCGCCTGCGGCGTGAAGACCTACAACGCCGCCATCGGCGTGGACGCCGATTCCCTGCCCGTGCCCACGCTCGTGGAATTGGCCGAACAGCACCGGTTGGCCACGGGCGTGGTGGCCACTTCCTCCTTGGTGCACGCCACGCCGGGATCGTTTTTGGCGCACGCCAAGCACCGCAATTTTTTCGAAGAGATCGCCCTCGACATACAGGACGTGGATGTGGACCTGCTGATCGGCGGGGGCAAAAAATACTTCGACCGCCGGGCCGACCGCCAAGATCTGGTGGAAAAAATGAAGGCCCGCAACTATGTGGCGTACAACTGGGTGGAAAACGAGATGGCCGGCCTGCAGCCCGACCCGACCAAAAATTTCGTGTTCTTCACATCGGATTCCGAACCGGTGCCCGCTTCGCAGGGCCGCGATTACCTCCCCGGAGCAAGTGCGCTGGCCTGTGATTTCCTGAAGAAAAAAGGCGGCGACCGGGGCTTTTTTCTGATGATCGAAGGCTCGCAGATCGATTGGGGCGGGCACGCCAACGACTCCGACTACCTGGTCTCGGAAATGATCGA